>JBKPLD010000152.1:0-18130 GCA_046731415.1 Verrucomicrobiota bacterium | reverse complement strand
TCATCGATCTGCGTAGATCCAGTCAGCTTGCCAAAGCCATTTCCAGCGAAAATCGCGCCGGGAACCTTATCGCGGTAGAGATTGCCGGAATGTGGCAAAACAGCTGTCACACCGGTCCGCACATTGTCTCCGCTAACAACTGTCGTGTGGCCGACTTCAACTCCAGCAACATCCGTAATCGCATTAAGTGGGCCGGTCGGCAGAATACCGATGTTCAGTCCTAAATCCGAAGCGCGAGGACGTGTACCTGAAGTTGTGCCTTCAGCAGAGACAAAGAAGAGCAGCGACAAAAGGGCAATAATAATAACGGACCTGCGTGCCACGAAGTAAATTGTACGACCAAATCCGGTCCAACCAGAATTCCAAAGCGTTTGCGGGCTCAGAAAATACGCGCGAACAATCTTGCTCACTATCTTCTGCTCTGCCCCATCCGATCGCTTCGCGAACGGGTTTAACTTTGTGGCTGCGGCGGTGGCTTATAAAAAACGTGAAGCGTGACTTTAGTGTCGACAGGTTTGCCATCGCGGAATGCCGGAATGAATTTTGCCCCGTTGAAATCGAACATGGCAGCCTCGCCGAAATTCAGAAATGGCGGCTCCTCGGACAAAACCTGCATGCTTTTCAGATTTCCAGCAGCATCGACTTCCACCTGCAGTTCAACAGCACCGGTCAAACTCACCGTCGTCGGGACCTCGGGATAATGTGTCCCGGTGAACTTCGAGTCCTGACCAACATATGGCTGGGGATCGATAAAATCGCTTTCCTTTTTTAACTCCTCCAATTGTTGATTCGCAAAGACACGCAGCCGCGGTTTGCCGTTAACGACAGCGAACGTCACCGTGCCATAGAAAACGGTAAGGACTGGTTGGTGATTATGGACTGCTGGAATGAACTTCGCGGTGACGAGGCGTTTTAATACTTCCTTCTCGAGCAATTCGGAGCCCTTCGTGCCGCGATAGGTGCCGCTGCGCGCGATGTCACCAGTTGGTGAGACGAGGCAGGTAAACATGACTGCAGCGTCCTTCTGACCTTTTTTGACCAAGTCAGCCGTATCAATTGTGTTAATTAGGGCGTTGGGTCCGGTCCCGACCAGGGCAGGCCGAAACTCTGGTAGCGCCGGAGTTGGCGTGGGAGTAGCGGCTTTTTTTGTTTGCGATGATGCAAGGTTCGCGCCAACCAGCAAACCAATTAGGAAAAATGTTCCGAATCGCATGGCGGAATAGGCAAGCAGGGTGCGCCGTTTTTGCAAGGGGAACTGATTTATGCCGCAATTGCCTGCGGGTTCACGGCGGCCATCCGATGGACAATCTTGTGACGCTGGAAGTACTGAATGAGCGCGTCACGGGTTTGCACCGGATGTAGGATGCATCTGGCCTCTGATCGGTCGAGGAATGCGCGCAACCTCATAAAATGATGGCCGCCACTCCGGGCATCGAAACTGTTAAGCGCAATGACGTATTTCTTGCTGCAATCTAACGGCGCCCCATTGGCCAGCCTCATCGAGACGATTTTACAGGCGTCGCCGCGACCTTCTGTCTTTAATTCGAAGCCAAGCAGATTGCGCTTCTCGTGGCTCGCAAATACCTCTTCCATCGCAATCTTTATTTCCTCAGGGGAGAGTTGCGTCGTCACAACGTAGTTCTCGTAAGGAATGATGTTCCAGACGTCGTTAACCGTTTTCGGGCCGGCGATCAACTCGGCCTTATCGTCGAATGTCCCATGTATGACGCCATCAACTGGCACGCTTCGTTCCAACAACATTTCCATGATTGCCGCTCCGATCAGTCGCTCCACGTCGCTTGGCCGGCCGGGCTGGCTTCGACCTCGCAGGGTCTCGGCCAGTTCACCGATCGGTTCCGACAGTGCGCCATCCGATTCGGCAAGCTGCGATTTGGCTCGTGAAAGAACGACCTGATCAAAGTCCACGCGGTTGTCCATCACCTTACAGATCGCTTCCCGGTGAAGCAGCTTCTTTGAATTGCGATCGAAAAGAAGGTCCACGCGCCCCGCGTGAATGCCGAAATGATCTGCCTGAGTAAACAACACGCCATTCGTTAGCCGACTTGGAATGTCCTGATGCGTGTGGCCGGCGATAAATACAGTCACCTCCGGAAATTCCGAAGTTAACGCCATCACAGTATTGGCAAAATCATCACCACCGCTACGCGTCTTGAGACCCATGTGGCCCGTTAACACGATCGCGTCCGCACCTTCGCTCTTCGCGCTCACAATTGCGCGGCGCACGGGTTCGACCGGGTACGGAAAATCCAGGCCCTGGATCAACTCCGGCCACAGCCAAAACTGCATCCCCGGCGTGGTGACACCGATGATCGCGATTTTGATTCCAGCAATTTCCTTCAAAATGAACGGCTGAATTTTTGCGAACGGATGCTTTGCATCTGAAAATTCTGATTTTCCTTCCATCAGCATGTTCGCGGCAAGAACTGGCATGTTTGATTGTTGCAATGCGCTTTTGAAACACTCCACCCCCCAATCGAACTCATGATTGCCGACTACCCACGCGTCGTATTTCAAATGATTGAGCAGATCGATCATCAACGCGCCCTTGTTTCGGAGGCTGACATCAGTCCCCTGATATACATCGCCGACGTCGACTAAGATCGAGTTGGGATTTTCCCGCTGCCAACGCCTGATTTGCGTCGCGCAACGCGCCAATCCACCGCGATCTGGAATTCCATCGTAGTCGAACGTTGGCAGGATATGACCGTGCAGATCCGTCGTGTGCAGGATCGAAATGCAAACGGTATCGGGATTGAGCGTAGCAGCGGCGCTCGCAAGCGTCGGGACAGCGCTAATCAGTCCCGCCTGGCCGGCGAGTTTCAAAAACTCGCGGCGAGTCCAGGATTTGTGCGGAAGAGACATCGCAGCACCGCCCGTCGTTGTTTGATGATAACTGGAAACCAATCAATTCTTCAAAGGAAAAGCATCCTACGGCGATAATTGCGAGCGCAAGTCACGATCAAAAACAAATACGAGCCCGATAATTTCTTTCGTGTGAACCAAAACATTAAACCGGGCAAGGTGTAGCGACGCTCGCCGCGGCGAGCGTCGATCCAAGAAGCCGGGCGTTTGACACAAACGCCTCTACAACGCATGAGCCAAGATACATGACCCCTGACCAACTGAGATCACTGCAAGCGCCGCTAAAGGCGCGATATCGAGACCAACCTGAAACTGCGCTGGTCACGCTCCACGCTGAAGGACAAATTGGCGAAAATATCACGTGTAAAATCGAAACGGGAAAGGCGCGCGTTGAAGCCGGGCTTCATCCTGCGACAGGCGGCGACGGCCAGAGCGCGTGCTCTGCAGACATGTTATTGGAAGCGCTGGTAGGGTGCGCGGGCGTTACGCTGAGCGCAGTCGCTACCGCGCTGAATATTTCTTTGCGTGGCGTGACAATTCGAGCGGAAGGCGACCTGGATTTTCGCGGCACGCTCGGTGTTTCCAAAGACGTGCCAGTTGGGTTCAAACAAATCCGTTTAAACTTCGATCTGGACACTGATACGAGTGAAGACCAACTCGCCACGCTGATTCGTTTGACCGAGCGTTATTGCGTCGTTTACCAGACGCTCAGCCAACCGGCGAAGATGAGCGTTTTGCATCGCGTAATATCGCGCTAAACTCTGCCGGCTATGCCGTTATACATCGACATTCACAATCTCCCGGAGGGAACGACCGCGGAAGATGTCGCGAAAGCTCACGCCAAGGATATGGAAATACAACGCAAGTACGGCGTGGAGTATCGCAAATACTGGGTTAACGAAAGTGGCAGGAAAATTTTTTGCCTCGCCCACGCGCCGAGCGCAGAGGCAGCCGCCTGTGTCCATCGTGAAGCGCACGGGATGCTGGCCGAGAAGATCATCGAGGTAGAGCCCGACGTCGCAGAAGTGTTCCTCGGCGGCACCGAAACAAATAGCGCGGGAGCTGTTCTGTTGCCGGGAGGCGGAGCCGATGCACGAGATCCGGGAATTCGAATCATCATGTTCACGGACGTCGTGAACTCAACGACCTTGACCCAATCCCTGGGCGACGAGGCGGCGCTTGTAATCCTCAGCGTTCACGACACGATCGTGCGCGATGCCTTGTCTGTCCTTGGCGGGCGCGAGGTCAAGCACACCGGCGACGGGATCATGGCGTCATTTGTGTCGCCAGCGAGTGCGGTTAAATGTGCAATTCAGGTTCAGCGCGAATTGGCAAAGCATGCAAAAGCGAATCCTCGCCGCTCGCTTAAGGTCCGAGTCGGCGCCGCAGCCGGGGAACCTGTCGAGCAACACAATGATCTCTTTGGATCGACAGTTCAACTGGCCTCCCGGCTGTGCGCGCACGCGCAACCGGAACAAATCCTCGTATCGAATGCGATCGCCGAGTTATGCCTCGGAAAAGGACTGCTATTCGAAGATTTGGGCGAAATCAGTCTAAAAGGATTCGGCTACCCAGTCCGCGCCCATGCCGCTGCATGGAAGCAGTGAATTAGACGAAAAAATTTTCCTGATCTTTTGCGAACATTCGCCTACTTCTCGTTAGATGTTGTGAGCGCGCACCGCTTCCACTAGAAGGTTCCGCATGTCGAAAGCCGTTCTTGGTTTGATCGCGGGCATCGTCTTCGGAGCGCTGGATGTCGGCCTCATGCTGCCGATGTCGTTCCCGGACAAGACGACGGCGTTGCTCGGCGCTTTTAGCAGTCGCTTTGCCATTGGATTCGTCATTGGCTGTGTCCAGCTTCCTGGCTGGCCCGGCTGGCTGGTGGGCCTTTTGTTCGGTCTGCTGATCAGCCTTCCCGACGCCATCATCACCCACAAGTATGGTCCCATTCTTGTTGTCGGCGGCATCGGCGGTCTGATTATCGGAGGACTGATTCACGGATGGCGAGCGCACATCTAACCATGCGATGGAGCGAACGGCGGGCCTCTGCGCGTCCACATTTGAGATGACTTCCACACTTCCACTCCGAGCAACGCGCGCCCTCGTCCGCCGTCGCTCATCTTGTTCTCGTTAGACGTAAAGCATCTTATGTACTTTCTCACACCAGCGGAGTGGCAGAGATGGTGCAATGATCGAAAGATTCCATTGCGCGACGTTCGTTGGATTCGTCCGGACATCCGAGCAAAGCATTTGCACATTGTCGATCTCAAGTATCCAGCAGACTCCGGAGCTAAGGTCAGTTTGGCTCGCTATCTTTTCTCGCTCGTCACGAAGGAGGACGAGACGCTTCTCCTGGTTGATGATTGGGCCGTGTGGCCGTCCAGTCAGCACATGCCGCTTTTCACTCGCTTTCGCGAGTCACTCGGTGAGCGCCGTCGTCTCATTGAAGCTCCAGGTCATTTGGTTACGCCCTCGGAGACGGATGATGCCGTGTCCATTATCTCTACGGCCCTGCTGTTCATCTGGGATTGTTACGGTATTTCTTCCTCGGGCAGAGATGCCTTTTATTTTTCACACGACGAGTATTGTTATTTTGCGAGCCGAGATGCTGAAGTTGCGGCGAAGGTTCAGAAGGCCGAGGCTTCACACGATGATGCTGCCACGCCAAACGTCTAACCCAGGCGTTGGAGCGAACCTCCACCCGGCGCGCACTTACATTTTCAGGTGATTAAAACGGTTTCAGTTGAAGCGACACTCGTCCCCGGTGGCGGTCGCTAAGCTTGTTCTCGTTAGGCCCCTTTTTCCACATGCCACAACTCATTGAAGCACCAACGCGAATCCAGGCTCACGGCCAGCCGCCAAAAAACATAGAGGAGTTCATTGGCCGCGTGAACTCCAAGACCGAAAGTGTGAGCGTCGCACGCATGAGCAGTCCATCGGGTTGGAGCGAGCCGGGGCAAACACCGGATTTCGACGAGTTCACCGTGGTTCTGCGTGGCGAGCTTCAGGTCGAGACTCGGGAGGGCGTTCACCGAATTCCCGCCGGACAAGCCATTGTCGCCCACCGAGGCGAGTGAGTACGCTACAGCACGCCATCCCCGCAAGGCGCCGAGTATATCTCCCTGCGTGCCTTTTCCCCAACCAGTGTTCACCGTGATGATGATGAAGTCGCCTGACACAACAATGACGTTAACTGTACCGGCCGGGGTCGTTGCAGCTGCTCTTGGCTTTTTACTTTTGGTAATCGCGATTCAGAGCCCGTGCCACGCGGATGTGACGAAGCTCTCAAGTGAAGATTCGAAGGCTTTGCTAGATTCTTCGCGATTCCATGAGGTCCATTCCACCAAGGATTTGCCACCCGCAATTGTTGCGCTTTGTGCCGATGACAAAGGCAAGCTCGCAGACCCGGGTCAGAATTGGAACGCCACTGACGCCGTGACGGACACTAGTCTCCCGTGGAAGCGCCTGATTTGGGCAGCAATTGGTGACGATTATTACGTTGTCCATTACGAGCGCGGCGGAATCGATCACAGCTTCCATATTTTGGTCGCAAGGCTCCCGAAGAACGACGCGAAGCCAACAGTCGTCTGGCGCGCGCTGGCAAAACAGCTCAAAGACTACTCGGCGTTTATCAATGCGTTGCGGAACGGAAAGTTGGATGATCGGGTGAATTATCCGCATTGAGCGCCGGTAGCACAGCCATCTTGGCTGTGGGGCCGGTGGGCATCTTGCCTGCCGAAAGAACTGGTAGTTAACCAGGCGAGACGCCTGGTTGCCCCACAAGCAAGATGCCTGTGCTCCGACAGGTTCAACTTTTCAACAAAGCCGGATAGGCTGTAATGTCTGTCTAACCTCCTATGCAACTTGAAGGAATTGATCACGTAGCTATCGGAGTGCGCGACATCGAGCGATCGGCAAAGTGGTACACTGAAGTTCTCGGATTCGAGCGACTTCATGAAGGCATGTGGGACGGCGTGCCGACTTTTATTAGCAAAGGAGACACCGGCATTGCGTTGTTTCCCGCGAAGCCGGATGCCAAACCGACATCCTCAAGTCATCGCGAACTTCGGATGCTTCACCTCGCGTTTCGCGCGAACCGAAAAAATTTTCTGGCCGCGCAGCGCGAACTGGAAAAGCGCGGAATCGAATTCGAATTCCAGGATCACGACATTTCCCACTCGATCTATTTTCACGATCTCGACGGCCACGTTCTAGAGATCACAACATATGAATTATCCAAGCCGTCGTGATTCATGTCGAGCGAAGGCGAGACATCTCTCGACATTTCAGAAGTAATTAGAGATCGCTCGACTTCGCTCCGAATGACAGGCTGGGAGGACGGGCGCTACAACTACGCTACCCGACCGCAGCAGTTTTTATATTTCTTGCCGCTACCGCAGGGACATGGTTCGTTGCGGCCCACCTTTGGTATCGAGCGACGAACCGGTAGATCGATCGAGACTTCGCCGGCTCCGTCGCCATCTCCCGCCGCCACTCCTGCCATCGCGCCAACCGGTTCACGCATGCGCACATCGGCGCTCGCAGTAGGCGCGCTCGGCGCATGTTCGCGCATCAAGAATTGCGGCAATGTCGCCAGAAAATTCTCAAACGCCTGCAGGTTTGAGGTGCTGCGGAAAAGATTGTTGAGCACTTCGTTCTTAATGTTCGCCATCAGTTCGACAAACATATCGTACGCCTCGGTCTTGTACTCGATCAGCGGATCTTTTTGCGCGTAACCGCGGAGATAAACCCCCTCACGCAATGCGTCCATGGCGTAGAGATGTTCCTGCCAGAGACGATCGATCGCGTTGAGAATGATGTACCGCTCCAGGCTTTTGACGGCTGTGGGCTCTTCGTGACTGGATTTGCGTTCGTACGCGTCCTTGATCTTCCCGATCAGAAACTGGCTGTTCTCATCGACTGCGCGCGTGTCGAACTGCGCTTTTTCCTTGGTTAAACCGAGCGGGAACGTGGTGTTCACCCAATGGACAAGACCGCTGTAATTAGGTTCGTCGACATCTAGATACTCCTTCACTTTCGCCGGCACGGCTTCGTCGATCACTTCGAAGATGAGTTTGCGGGGCTCCTCGGAATCGATCACTTCGTTGCGATAGGTGTAAACCACCTCACGCTGCATGTTCATCACGTCGTCGAAATCGAGCGTGCGTTTTCGGATGAGATAGTTGCGCTGCTCGACGCGTTTCTGCGCGGTTTCGACCGATTTATTCAGCCAGCGATGCTCCAACTCCTGTCCTTCCTCGAGGCCGAATCGCTCCATGATTTTCGTCATTCGATCGGCTGCGCCGAAATTGCGCATCAGGTCGTCCTCAAAACTAACATAGAATCGCGATGCGCCCGGGTCGCCCTGTCTGGCGCAACGTCCGCGAAGTTGTCGATCGATTCGACGCGCCTCATGACGCTCGGTGCCGATGACCATCAAACCGCCCAATTCTGTTACGCCAGGGCCCAGCTTAATATCGGTGCCGCGCCCGGCCATGTTAGTTGAGATCGTCACCGTGCCGGGTTGACCAGCGCGCGCAACGATCTCGGCTTCCTGCATGTGAAATTTCGCGTTCAAAACGTTGTGTGGGATTTTTTCGCGCTTCAGCATTCGACTGAGTAACTCGGAGGATTCCACGCTAACGCTGCCAACCAGCACTGGCTGCATTTTCGCATGGGCTTCTTTGATCTCCTTGATGACCGCGTTGTATTTTTCCCGGCGCGTTTTGTAGATGCGATCGTTGTGATCCGTCCGTCGCACTGGGCGATTGGTCGGAATCACGTTGACGTCGAGCTTGTAGATATCGTGAAACTCTGCGGCTTCGGTCTCGGCCGTGCCGGTCATGCCGGCGAGTTTTTGATAAAGCCTGAAATAGTTTTGAATCGTGATCGTCGCCAGGGTCTGTGTCTCGCGATCGATCTGCACGCCTTCCTTCGCTTCGACTGCCTGATGCAATCCATCGCTCCAGCGTCGCCCTGGCATTTTGCGACCGGTGAATTCATCGACGATCACAACCTTGTTATCCTCGATGACGTACTGGACATCCTTTTCGAACAAGCAATAAGCCCGCAGCAGCTGCGAGATGTTGTGGATGCGTTCGGCCTGCGCGTCGCAATGTTGCTGGCGCTCCGCTTTTCTTTTGTCCTTCTCCTCATCCGAGAGTGTCTGGTCGAGATCGATCTCGGTGAATTCGCTGATCAAATCCGGCAACACGAACGCGTTCGGATCGTCGGGATTGAGAAAGACGCGGCCCTGCTCGGAGAGATCGGCTTCATTCGATTTCTCGTCAATCGTGAAAAAGAGTTCTTCTTTGAGTTGGAACAGTTCCTCCTTGCGTGTGTCCTGATAAAAAGAAAGCTCGGCTTTATCGACGGCGCGGCGTTTGTCCGGATCTTCCATCATGCGCAAAAGCTGTTTATTGCGCGGCTGACCGAGTTTCACCTTGAACATGAGCAACCCGCCGGCCTCGACATCGCTTTGCTGAAATTTCTCGATCGCGTCGCTGGCGAGCCGGTTACAAAGCATGTTTTGCTTGCGGACCAACTGCTCGATCAGCGGTTTCCATTTATCGTATTGATGTGTGGAAATCGTCGCCGGACCGCTAATGATGAGCGGCGTGCGCGCTTCGTCGATCAAAATGGAATCGACTTCGTCGACAATGGCATAGTGATAACCGCGCTGAACCTGTTGCTCGCGCGTCGTAGCCATGCCGTTGTCGCGCAGATAATCGAAACCGAACTCGCTGTTGGTTCCGTAAGTGATGTCCATCGCGTATTGTTCGCGACGTTCATCCGGCTCCTGATCGTGCTGAATGCAGCCTACGGTTAGTCCCAGGAAATTGTACAGTTGCCCCATCCATTCCGCGTCGCGTCGCGCCAGGTAATCGTTCACGGTCACCAAGTGCGCCCCGCGTCCGCTCAACGCGTTGAGGTAAAGAGGCAAAGTGGCGACCAGAGTTTTGCCTTCACCTGTGGCCATTTCCGCGATCCGGCCCCGGTGCAGAACGATTCCGCCCAGCAACTGCACGTCGAAGTGTACCATGTCCCACACCATGGGTTGATCGCACACGGTAAAGCTTTGTTGTCGCTCCTTGAGCCGGCGCGCCGCGTTTTTCACGACTGCGAACGCCTCCGGTAAGATCTCATCCAGCTTTTTCCATTGATCTTCCAGCTCGGAGATTCCGGAGAATTCTTCCTTCCAAGCCACGGTCTTGGCGCGCAACTCATCGTCGGACAAGCTTTTGAACTCTTCGTCCAGTTCATTGATCCTGCGCACCATTGGCGCAAGCCGTCTGAGCTCGCGCTGATTTTTTGACCCGAGAATTTTCTTTAAAATCCAGCCAACCATTTGAGCTGTTAATATCGGTCAGATTCCTGGCAGTATCAATCTGGTAGGGACGGCTCGCCGAACCGTCCGCGGCGCGCCCAGCGGTCGCGCCCCACCATGTCATTGTGCCAGCTAGTTTTGCGGCTAAAATCGCACCCATGAAAAAAATCATTTCCACGAGCGAAGCTCCAGGGGCGATTGGTCCCTATTCGCAGGCGGTCCGTAGCGGAGGCTTCTTGTTTTGCAGCGGTCAGATTCCACTCGACCCAAGATCCGGCCAGATTGTTTCTGGCGACGTCACAGCGCAGACTCAACGTGTGCTAAACAATATCGCAGCTATTTTAAGGGCTGAGGGCTTAACCTTCGACCATGTAGTTAAGACAACTATCTTCCTTACGAGCCTTGGCGACTTTCAGACTGTTAATGAAATTTATGGTTCGTATTTCAAGCAGAATCCCCCGGCTCGTTCGACTGTTCAGGTCGCGGCCTTGCCTAAGGGAGCAAATGTTGAAATCGAAGTGATTGCCATGGCGAATGAGGATGGACAAGCCGCTTATGATACTTCGGGATAAATTCGCCTCCCCTTTTCTGCGCTCCCCAAGATGAGCGACGATATCCTCACCCTTTTTCGCAAGACTGGCGCGCTACTCGATGGCCACTTCATTTTGCACTCCGGGTTGCACAGCCGCGAATATTTCCAATGCGCCTTGCTTCTTCAGAACACCGCGATCGCTGCAAAAATTTGTGGATGGCTCGCGGATAAACTTCGTGAGTTCGATTGCGACACTGTGATCTCCCCTGCCCTCGGCGGAATCATTGTCGGCCAGGAGGTCGGCCGCTCGTTAGGCAAGCGCCACATCTTTGTCGAAAAAGATGAGGGCAAACTTGTTTTGCGTCGGGGTTTTCAAATTTCGCCGGATGAAAAATTCGTCGTGGTCGAGGACGTCGTGACGCGCGGCGGACGGGTGCAGGAAACAATCGACATTGTGCACACTCATGGAGGCATCGTCTCAGCGGTTGGCGTGATTGTCGACCGAAGCGGAGAAACCAAACCCGATTTTGGCTGCCCGTTCGTTAGTCTTGTCGAGATGAGTGTTGAGACGTTTTCCGCAGACAACCTGCCGCCTGATCTCGCGAAGATCCCTGCGGTTAAACCCGGCAGCAAGTAGACGGGATCAGCGTCCTCTGCGGCGGACGCCCTGCAAAGACTTTTATTGATTCTCGGCGACAGTTCGCGGCCCAGCTTTGCTCAACTCCACTTGCGAGGTGACCTTTTGGACTGGGCATCGTGCTCCTTCAAACGGGCTGTGACAGCTTCCATTTGTTGAGCGATCGTCGATTCTAAGGCGATTACATCACGATTGTGTCAGACAATAAAGGAGGCAACGTGGCGTATTCGGCCACTTTCAACTTTAATCCGAACCGAGCGGAGCACGAAGAAGACGTCTATTACGTTCGTGTAATGCCAATGGCCAGGGTGCGGCCAACGCCCAGCCCCCTCCCACGCCGCGGCCGCGGCGGTAATCCAGGCGTCCTTGCAACCAGAAACCGGACGCCTGCAGCGGCGGACGCCCAACACGAACGTTCACTTATTGTCGGCGACAATTCGCGGCGTGGGGTTACTCAGTTCCAGTCGAGCAGTCACTTTTTGAATTTTTGACTCATGTTCTTTGAGATTTGCGACCACATCCTGAAATCCCCTCTTCAGCTCGGCGATCGTCGCTTGTTGGTCGTGAATCTTGCGATCTTGTGCCTCAACTTTCCGGTGCTCTTTCAGGAACTCATTGAGCAACATCGCGTTCACGGCTTCGTAGCGAACAGTGTAGACTTTTCCTTCTGCATCGCGAACCACGAGGTCGGGATTGACTTTCTCAACATCCTCGGCCACAAGGCCAAACTGCGCAGTGCCATCCGGATCAATTTCGTGCTTATAATGGAACGTGACCGGTTTTAGAGAGAGGATCGATTCACTTGCCTTGTCCATCGGCTTGATCTCTTCCTTGAAGCGTCGCGACGAGCCTCTCGTGCCTAGGTGACCGCTGGCATCTACTTCAACTACTTGACCCCTTCCAATGTTTACTCCACTGATACCTGCGATGTAGGCGGCGGAGTGGGTTCCGACTGTGCCGATGCGGATGGTGTTGGCTTCATCAGCAACACCCTGATTCCCGATATCAATATTGTTGTCACCTGTTGTCAGATTACTACCGGCGAAATTGCCCAAGGCGATGTTGTCGTTGCCGGTTGTGTTATTCACGAGCGCGCTATAGCCTTGGGCCGTGTTGTTGTTGCCGGTTGTGTTGTTATAAAGTGCCCAATAACCAACTGCCGCATTGCGATTGCCGATTGTGTTGAAAAGCATCGCCGCATAACCATCAGCCGTGTTGTCACTGGCGGTTGTGCTGAAAACCAGCGCGAAACTACCGGTAGCCGTGTTGTGGATTCCGGTTGTGTTGGAAAAGAGCGCATCGTGACCATCGCCCGTGTTGTCGTTGCCAGTTGTATTGCTAGCAAGCGCAGCACGACCAGTAGCGGTATTTCTGAGGCCGGTTGTGTTGCTCTCAAGCGCGGCAAAACCATTGGCCATATTTCTAATGCCGGTTGTATTGCTCAGAAGCGCATCAGAACCGGTAGCCGTGTTCTCGCTGCCGCTAGTATTGCTGTAGAGCGCGTCAAACCCTATTGCTGTGTTGTCCGTGCCGGTTGTGAGGCTGAAAAGAGCATCAGTCCCCTCAGCCGTGTTGTTGTTGGGATAACCCCCGTCCGGTGGTGGCGATAGCTGTGCTTGGGTGGTCGGCGAAAGCGCGAACGCAGCGAGCACGAACGCAATGAGAGATAAACCGTATCGCAAAGGCGACTGGCTCATCGAATTTGTTATGAGTGGGGTTGTCGTTTTCATTTTTTCCTGTCCTTTCATGTGGTTTACTCTGTTTTGTTCACGCGGGAGACCTTTGAGCCGACTCGCGCGTGATCAGTTTTGCTCTGCCGATTATGAAAGTCTTTAATTTGCGGCTCTATTTTTCTGAATTATTCTGTAACGCTGATGCGAGCTCCCCCTGCTCATCTCTACGAGTTCGGTGATTTCCAGCTCGACACGGCGAAACGGCTCTTGCGGCGACTGGATGGGACGACGGTACCCCTCACGCCGAGAGTGTTCGAAACGCTGCTCTACATGGTGGAGCATCACGATAGCGTCTTGGATAAGGAGCGGCTGATGGAGGCAGTCTGGCCGGATTCGATCGTCGAGGAGAACAATCTGAGTCACAACATCTGGATGTTGCGGCGGATTTTTGGCGAAGTGCCGGGCTCACACAGATATATCGTGACGGTTCCGGGTCGCGGCTATCGCTTCGTTGCCGAAGTCACCGAGCAAACCGACAATGGCACTGCCGCAGTGGAGGCAGAGCAGGCAACGAGACCTACATCGCCAGAAGACCGAACGGACGTGGCTACGGTGCAGGGTCGCCGGCAGCTGCCCGGCAAAACTGGCGGGCTCTTGTCGCTTGCTGTTATTGCCGTAATGGTCGCCGCCCTGTTCCTTGCGCGAGGATCGCGCGTTGGCTGGCTCACTAAAAACAGGATCGGAAGCGCAGCTCCTGCAATTTCGCCCGGCGCAGTGACTGAGCGCGTCCAGTCGGTCGCGGTGTTGCCGTTCCAGCCATTTGGCCGGGACATGAATGATGAATTGTTGGGGCTCGGCATGGCCGACGCGGTAATTGGTCGAATGAGCAATTTAAAGGAACTTGTGGTCTTGCCGACCGGCGCAGTGTCGAAATACAACGGACCCGCCGGTGATCCCCTCGCGGCGGGGCGCGCTTTACATGTGGACGCGATTTTGACTGGAAGTATCCAGCGGTCCGGGGATCAGGTCCGGGCCAGTGTGCAGCTTGTTCACGTCGCCAGCGGTCGCACTATTTGGTCGGAAAAATTCGACCAAACATTTACCGACATCTTTGATATTCAGGACTCAATTGCTGACAACGTGGTGCGATCGCTTTCACTTAACCTTACTACCGACGAGAACAAGCAATTGCGAAAACATCATACAACGAACCCATCCGCCTATGAGTCATATTTAATGGGACTTTCCTTCTGGAATAAACGCTCGAAAGACGCACTGGAAAAAGCGATCGACTATTTCGGACAAGCCGTCGCGAGGGATCCGAATTTTGCTCTGGCGTATGCGCTGATGTCGGACTGTTACTACCTGCAACACTATTACGGTTACAATCGTCGATCGGATCGGCTGGAAAATGCCAAAGCAGCAGCCGAACGGGCGCTCCTACTCGACGATACCGTTGCCGAAGCTCATGTGGCTGCGGCTATGGCTCAGATTTATCAAAAAAGTGACCGAGTAACTAAAGAGCTGAATTATCGAGCTGCTACGGATTCGCTTCGCCGCGCTATCGTTTTGAATCCCAATTTAGCTATTGCTCACCAGCGCTACGCTTGGTGCTTGTGTGCCTCTGGCCACTTAAATGAAGCCCTGCACGAGATGAGGCGAGCTCAAGAGCTCGACCCCCTCTCTCATACGAACAACACAGCTCTGGGAATGGTGCTCGTTTTCGCACGTCAGTATGGTGACGCTCTGAGCTACTGTTACAAAGCGGCAGAATTAGCTCCGAGCGAGGCCGTCATACAGGAAAATGTGGCATTCGCCTACGCTTTAAATGGCATGTATCAACAAGCGATCGAACATTATCGAAGGGTGAGTGAACTCAATCCCGATAACAAAGGTGATGCCCTCGCCTGGATTGCGACCGTGCTGGTCTCGGCAGGGCGTAAGCCAGAAGCAGATTTAATGATGCCGGAAATTCTCAAGCTCGCCGAAGAAGGCAGAGCTGACCCCTACAATATCGCTGTGTTATATGGCGCGCGTGGTGAGAAGGACGTCGCCTTCGAGTGGTTCGACGAAGCATTGCAAGAAACCCCCGAGAGGCGAACGAACGGGCATGATTCGCGAATGATCAGGTACGACCCAATGTTGGATCCCCTACGTTCGGACAACAGATTTGCGGCATTGCTACGGCAGCACAACCGAGCTTCGCTTCTCGAGACTCCTTGAAAAGGCAAGTCCCTACAAGGACCGGGGTAAGCTCGGGCAAGGCAGCGGGCGGTTAACACAAGCGCCACTACAGCTTTAGCAACTCGGCGAGTTGCTTCGGGTCAGTCACCGGCGCTTTACAGGTGAAATTTTCGCAGACGTAAGCCGCAGATTTTCCTTCGATTGGCGACATGGCGCGAATCGCTTCGTTTTTCTCGCCGAGATATTTCTGTCCTTCACCCCGATCGGCGAGAAATAAAAGGGTCTTCGGCAGGAAATGCCGGTTCACCTCTTTGAGCAAAGCTTTGGTTTCCGGGGCAGCCTTACTGCCAGCAATCACAATCTGTCGCGGCTTGCTTGAGGAATAATCGAGCGCCACGAGCATTTGCGGCATCGCGCTGGGAAAATGCGACAGTGTCGTCGCGAATGCATCGACTGTCTTTCGCGCGCGCTCTGTCATCTGTTTGTCGTCGTGAAATTGCGACAGTCGCAAAAGGTTCATCGCGGCAACTGAGCTCGCAGCCGGTTCGGCGCCGTCGTTATCGTCTTTCATTCGAAGAAACACGCTTTCATCCTTACCGCTCGTGCTGAAATAACCGCCGTTCTGCTCGTCAAAAAACAAGCGATCCTGCGTCTCCTGCAACTGGACCGCGAATTTCAGCCACTCCACATCGAACGACGCCCCGTAAACATCGAGAAGCCCTTGAATCACGAACGCGTAATCGTCGGCGAAGCCCTCAATATCGCTGCGACCTCCACGATAGTTGCGATAGAGCAATTTACTCTTTTCATCATAGAGATTTGTCCTGAGGAATTTGGCTGCGCGCGTCGCAATTTCCAAGTACCGCGGTTCATCGAGCACTCGCGCGCCGCGAGCGAACGCGCAGATCATCAGGCCGTTCCAGGCAGCAATGATCTTGTCATCGAGATGAGGCCGCGGCCGTTTTTCACGAATGGAAAACAATTTCGCGCGACACTCCGCGAGTAGTTTTTCAATCTCTCCGTCAGTTTTCCTAAAGTGCTTTGCGGTCTCAGCAATCGTATGGCGCCCGATCAAAATATTTTTGCCGCGGAACTCATCCTGAGGATCGCTGCCTTCGGGCGCGTTCCCGTGCGCTTGCACGCCGTAATGGAAATCGAAAATCTCGGCGGAATCGCCAAGCGCAGCGTCGATCTCTTTTTTTGTCCAAACATAAAATACGCCTTCTTTCGTCTCCGGATGGCCGCGGTCAGCGACCGCGGCTACAACCGGGCTATCGGCATCTTCGGCAGAGAAAAAGCCGCCTTCCTTCGATGTCATGTCGCGGGCGACGTAATCGAGAATGTCGCGCGCCACGTCTGCGTATTGCCGATCGCGCGTAATTTGAAATGCGTCGAGATAGGCGACAGCGAGTTGCGCCTGATCATAAAGCATTTTCTCGAAGTGCGGTACATGCCAGTAACGATCGACCGAATAACGGTGAAACCCGCCCCCAATATGATCATGCATTCCGCCCGCAGCCATTTTGCGCAGTGTGAACAGAGTCATCTCGAGCGCTTGTTTACCCGATTCGGTCTTGGGCTCACGCGCGTAAAACCGCGTCAGAAAATTGAGCGTCACCGGCCGCGGAAACTTCGGAGCATTGCCGAAGCCGCCTTCCTTCGGATCATAACTACGGTCAATTTGCCGGTAAGCGACATCTAGAATCGTCGTATCGATTTTCCCTTCCGCGGTTGCCCCTGATTGAGATTCGCGGAGTGCCGCAACAATCTGGCCGCCTTGTTCGGCAATTTTGTCGTGATTTTCCTTCCAAGCCGCCGCGATTCGTTCGAGCACGGCTTTGAACGCGGGCTGACCGTATCGGTCCTCGGGCGGAAAATATGTTCCGCCCACAAACGGTTTTAGATCGGGTGTCAACCAAACGCTCATGGGCCATCCGCCTCCGCCGGTTGTCGCTTGAACAAAGGTCATGTAAACGCGATCGACGTCGGGACGCTCTTCCCGGTCTATCTTGATGTTCACAAACTCGCGATTCATGATCGCAGCGACTTCATTGTTTTCGAATGATTCATGCGCCATGACATGGCACCAGTGACACGTGGAATAACCAATCGAGAGAAAGATCGGTTTGTTTTCCGTGCGCGCTCTGGCAAACGCTTCCTCGCCCCACGGATACCAATCGACAGGATTATGCGCGTGCTGAAGAAGATAAGGCGATTTCTCCTGCGCCAGACGGTTTGTGTGCTCAGGAGGCACAGACTCGGCCCCGGCAAAAGTGTCGCTTGATGTCACTAACCACGTTAATGCGATAAAGCCCCCAAGGAAATGACGAAGCGCGAACGACGAGCGACGAATTAATGACCAAGCTAGAATGACGAAGCCTACCAGCGATTTAGCCATTTTCGTCATTTGAGATTCCTTCGTCATTGGACATTCGTCATTCGTCATTCTGTAAGGCACCTCTGTCATCCAGAGCAGAGCGAGAGATCTCACTTAGAATGACTGGCCACGCCGTTTGCACATGTGTAATTCAACAAGCAAATGAGAGGTTCTTCGCTTCGCTCAGAATGACACGCAAACATCAACATGGATACCACACACCTAGTCCTTCTTTTTCTCGCCGTCGGCCTGATCGCGTTCCTTTACTCATCAGTCGGCCATGCAGGGGCGTCGGGATACATCGCGACGATGACCTTGTTCGGACTCGCACCGACCGTTATTCGACCGACGGCCCTCGTGCTTAACATTTTGGTAGCCTCCATTGGCACATTCCAATTCTGGCGAGCAGGTCATTTTTCGTGGAAATTATTCTGGCCGTTCGCAGTGCTTTCTATTCCAGCGGCATATGTCGGCGGCTATCTTCAGCCCTCCACTTCTGTTCTAAGAATTTTGATAG
>JBKPLD010000151.1:0-6692 GCA_046731415.1 Verrucomicrobiota bacterium | reverse complement strand
ATAGATATTTGCGGGGACTATTAAGAAGCGCTCAGATGGGATTCGATCCGAAAGGACCTCGGCCGTGACAGATCCAATAGCGTCCGGCACGAGCCGGACATTTATTTCTTGGCGCGCCCAGGAAGGTCGCGCCAACTCGGCTCCCACGATTTGTGGGTTCTTCGAAAAAACAATCGCGTGGCGAAATCCGAGTCGCTGCAAAATCCGGAGCAAACGTTCAAGCAGGTTGACGCCGCACAATTTGATCAACGCCTCCGGTGCATCGGCAATTATGATCGGTACAATCTTCTCCATCCCGGGCGAGACTAACGGCGAATGCTGCACGCTTTCAGAAAGGTCGCAACGCATGCTCCCTACTCAGAAAACTGGGTTTGGTGTTCCGCGCGGGTGACTGGCGATTATCAGGCCGTCTTTCATCTCGTGAATCCAATCGCAGGCTTCAGCGATGACTGGATTATGCGTCGCAAGGAGAAGCGCTTTTCCACCTCGTTGCACGATCTTTTGCAGCAGCTCAAAAGCGCGCTCGGAATTGGCGGTGTCGAGGTTGCCGGTTGGCTCGTCTGCAAGAATGACGCGTGGATCATTGGCCAGGGCTCGGGCGATCGCCACCCGCTGTTGTTCTCCTCCTGAAAGGTGACGGCTGGGTCTGCGCAATTTGTCGCCCAAGCCAACCGCGTCCAGCAACTCTGCGGCGCGTTCGCGCATCTCGGTATCGGAGAGTTGCCCCAGCTTGCGCATTGGAATCATTACGTTCTCCTGCGCAGTGAAATCTTCCATGAGGAAATGGAATTGAAAAATGAATCCTATGAACATGTTCCGCCTTTGCGCTAGCTCGTCATCGCTCAATTGAGAAACCGGCTCTGATTCGATCGAAACGCGGCCGGCATCGGGCAGATCGAGCAGGCCAAGAATGTAAAGCAGCGAACTCTTGCCGCAGCCGGAAGGGCCAACCACCGCGTGGACACTTCCTGATTCGATGTCGAGAGATACGCCACGGAGCGCATGAACACGTTCTTCCTCTTCACCCAGGTAACGTTCAATTCCTTCGCAACTAAGACACGTCTCCAAGCTCATCTGGAACCTCGAATCGTAACGACTGGCGGCAGTTGAGCAGCGCGACGCGCCGGGACATAACTGGCGATGAAGACGGCGAGGATCGCGAGAAACGTGGCGAACACATAGTGTCTCCAATCCCATGTTACTAAAAAGTAATTCGTATACAGCAATCCGCGGAGACGAATAGGAATGTGCGAGACACCCCATGTCATTAATGCGCCGAGCAGGCAGCCGAGCAGCGAGCCCGCCGCCGCAATCAGCGCGCCCTGCCATAAGAAAATTGCAGAAATGTCGATGCGCCGATAACCCATCGAACGCAAAATTGCGATCTCTTTTATTTTCGCGAGCACCGACATGGTAAGGACATTGAAAATACCGAAGCCGGCAAGCAGGATGATGAGAGACACAGTGATCGCGACGGACATCCTTAACGTCATAAAGAGTTGCAGCGTACTTTCTTCGCGTTCCTGCCAGCTCGAGGCGTTGTGCTGGAACAGAGTTTCGAAACGGCTGGCCAACGCTGGTGCGCGATTCGGATTTCGCAGCTTGTATATGATCATCGACGCACCGGAGGGTTGTTGCAGCAAAGCCTGCGCAATTCTGGAATGCGAATACACCCGGGTTGAATCAATCGAGCCGATTCCCGCGCGAGCAATAGCCGCAACGGTAAATCGCCAGTACTCGCCGTTGGGCGCGAGCAATTGAACGGTGTCGCCAACTCCGGCCTGAAGTAATTCTGCCAGGCGCGAACCGATGATGATCGAGCTGGTATTGTTTCGAAAGTCATCAAAATTGCCATCAATCAACTGGTGGAGAATATCCGTCGTGTGCGCATGCAAAGCGGGATCGATGCCGTAGAGATCGACGGTCGCGTTCTCAAATCCTGCGCGCGCACTGACTGTTCCGCGCAGTACGGGAGAACAGGAAACCACGTTGGAAAATTGTCTGCTTACCCGCATGATTTCATTTGCGTTCGTGATGCCTTCAAAATAGAGACGGCGTCCTTGCGTTCCCTTGGAACTCTTCGCGGAGACCATGAGCGGTTCGTAGCGCGGACGAAAGCGCGATCGAATGACCAGGGCGCCATTGCTACCGATCGTTGAGTCAATAAAATAGCGCGCGAAACCCTGCGTTTGCGCCTGTGTACAAATGAAAATCGCAACCCCAAAAACGACGCCACTAAGGCTCAGAAGCAATGCGCGCTTGCGATGCGTCAAAAAACGCAGCGCAATATAAAGCGGCGGGGTCATGATTCTTTCGGCGGAGACGGTGGATTGATCGTCCGCTGCCGCACTACCTGGCCAGGGCGGAATTTGTCCTGGTCCGAAACAATCACATGATTGCCTTCCGTGAGACCGTTCGTCACCTCGGTAAAATCAAGAGTACGAAATCCAACACCAACCGTGCGCGGCTCCACGATGCCATGTCTGACGACCAGTACTTGATCGACAAGGAGAGCGCGCGTCGGCACCAGAAGAGCATTTTGATGTGTGCCCGTAATGATGTTCATCTCGCCTGTCATTCCGACCATCAAATTGTCAGGCGGATTTTGCATCTCCAGCACAACGGTATAGCGCTGCGTCGTTGGATCCGCAGCAGGTTGAACTGATGAAACGCGCGCGGAGAAAGTCTTGGTCCGATAGGCGTACAATTGCAGTTTTGCCTTCATGCCCGGCTTCACTTCGCCCACGTCTTCCTCGTTCACTTCGCCGCGAACGTAATTCTTGTGTGAGGAGACGGTGAAAAGCTCGTTACCATCTGAAACCAGCTCGCCGTCAATCGTCTGAACGTTCGTGAGAACACCATCAATTGGCGCGCGGACTTCTGAGTTCTTCATCTGCGACTCTAGCTTTTTCGTCGTTTCGCCGAGCGAATTGAGATTGCGATCTCGCTCGATCCGCTCCGATTCCACTGCGCCTCGCAGCCGGTTCGCTTCGCTCTTGGCCTTTTGATATTCGACTGCGGGCACATTGCCCGAGCCGACAACTTTTTCGAGTCGTTGCAAATTGTCTTCAGCTGCTTTCAGCAGCTCCGAAGAGGGAAGCGGGAGAGCCGCGCGGTCGATGGCTGCCTGCAGATCGGCCCGGGCCTGCTTCAGTTGTCGGGATGTTTCCTCATCGGCGATCGTCGCCAGCAATTGTCCTTTCTCTACGCTCTTACCAATTGCACCGCGACCCGCCGAGAAAGCCTCGGCCAACCGAAGGAAACCGTCATTTTGCGCTCGGACACGCACCACAAAAGCGGGCTCGATCCGCACAGTCCCGTAAACCGCGGAGATCGCCGTACCGCGGCGGACTGTAACTACCTCCGCCACCGGCATCAGGAAATAGTATGCCAGCGCGAAAAGGAGCAGGAGCACCGCTCCACCGCCCAGCAAAATTCTTTTTGATTCCGGCAATTTCAATTTTGGAAACCTAGTCTGGTGTCCGTAGCCCTTCTTTGCAATTGGCTGGTGCCGGCCGTTCGTCGTTTGCGCCTCAGCCTTTGGCCAGATATTCGTAAACATTATTTCCCAGACACCGCTGCGGAAATGTCCGTTCGATCAGCGAGCCGCCAATGCAGAATCGCCAGATCGTAATCGTCGAAGCGTGAAAGCGTTAAAGCGGGCAATCTGGTCCCTGTCATGTTGAGCGGAGCGAAACGTCTCTGATTGTCATCTAAGCGGTACCGAAGCAACCAATCAGCGATTCTTCCTTTCGTTCAGAATGACAATGGCGTCTCCGCTTCAATGCTTTAACGATGCAGCGAATCACGGGCTTTGCCCAGTACTACTGCGATTTCGGCGTATCGTCGGAAAATTGGAAATAGCGCCCCGTGGCGCGGTCCCACTCGGCCACAGCGAGATTGTGTTGATAGGTGGCCTGCAGCAGCCCACTTTTGGTTTCCAGAAGAGCATTTTGGGTGACGCGATACTCGAGCGGTGACGCCAGGCCGCTCGCCAGATTTTGTTGTACCGCGCGCGCGCTTTCGTCCGCCGCAGCCGTTGCGGAGGCAAGTGACTTTTCGCGGACCTCTGTTGTTTTAAGATCGTTCGCGATGCGGGAGAGCTCACGAGGAATATTCCTCTCCAGTTTCCGGCAGGTTAGTTCATTTATCTCTCGTGCCGAACTGGCTCTGAGGACTGCGCCTCCCACTTTGCCGTTATCAATGACTCGCCACGTGTAAGTCGCCTTCTCGCGAATCTCCGACCCAATAAAATCCTGCGTCTTGCTCGTGGACCCTTCGCGGTGAATTCCCGTGACCGGAACATATTCGCCGGGAAGGCTTCCCGTTAAGATGGGATAATAGTCTGCGGCGATAATCCGCTGATCTTCGTTGGCAGCGCGCACGAACAATCGCGCGAGCTTAAGATCGGCTCTGCGCTGTAAGGCCGCTGCGGTTTCGGAATCGAGATCGACGCGGATGGGGATCGATTGCAGGTCGCCCTCAGGCTGGGGCAGCGACCCGTTTCCCGGATTGATCGCCATCGCCAGGGCCAATTGCAATTGCGCGTCTAAATAGGCGCGATGCGCGCTTTCAATTTGCGTTTCCAACTCGGTTGTTTGCACAGTTGCGCTGGTGAGCGCGCTCTTGTCAGCCAACCCTGCCTCGTACCGGGTCCTTTGAGTAGTTACGTTCTCCTGCAGCCTTTGTTGTTGTTCTCTACGGATGGATTCCAGCGAACGATTGTAAACGGCTGCATAAAACGCCAGGCGCACCGCGTGCAATTGCTCCACTACGGCAACGTTCAATTGCTGTTGTGCAATCAAAACTTCGATATCGCCTCGCCGCATTGAAGCCGGTAAGCCGGCGTTGAATAAGGTCTGTGTCAAAACGCCGCGTCCCAAAGCAAAGCCTTTCACTCCGCTTTCGCCGGCGCGGTGACCCGCTTGAACACCCGCTGGCACGCCCAGCTCTGCGTCCGGCCACGCGACGGAACGAAAAACCAGCCGTTGCCCGGAAGCCTGTTCCAAACCGGATTTGGCTTCCTGGATAGCCGCGTTTCTCTCCAATGTGGTCTGCAGGACAGTCTGCAGCGTGATTGCGTAGCTTCGAGACGTGAAACAGAGCATCGGAATCAGGATGAAAACGTGAATACGCCGCGCTTGCTGTAGCCGCCTCTCTGCGGGAAGCGCCCCGCGGAGGTGCTTAACACATGTGAGTCGCATCGCCCACAGGGCGACGGCTACAGATTGCCTCCTCCGAGATAGAAATCGCCGCTTCATCGCTGGCCTAAATTGTTCGGTGGGTGTGCGACCTCGGCTGCTTGCGTCGCTCTGCGATTGTCTTTCTTCGCGCTCTGGATTTTTGATCCAAAATCGAGCGCCCCCGCAGAACTCCCGCAGGCGTGCGCCAGACGTGAGAGAGCCACGTTGTGCAGGTAGATCGCGCTGAGTCGCGTCGTGCGAGTCCGGGTCACGTCGGACGCGGCTTGTAGAATGTCGAGCTGGGTTCCCAATCCAGCAGCGAAATTGCTTTTGGCAATATCGAGAGATTCATCTGCTGCCTGAACGTTATTGGTTTCCGTTTCGAGCACACGATCCGCCTGTTGCAGATCAAAAAAAGCGCTGCGCACTTCCGAGGCGACGGCGCGGCGAGCGGCTGCAAACGCTTGCACGGCTGCTTCCCGCCGGGCGCGAGTGGCTTTCATGCGACCTTTCGTCGCAAACCCGTCAAAGATGTTCCAAGTCGCATTGATCCCCACGACACCGCCGTAATTAAATTCCTGCCCGACTTCCGGGTCGCGCTCACTGTAGATTTCGTAGCCCGAAAAGGCCCGGACGTGTGGCCTCAACGCACTCCGATCCAAATTGTATTGCTGATCTTCGATTTCTATGTCCTTTTGCCGGGCTTTGATTACCGCCCGATTTGCGTCAGCGCGCGCGAGGCAATCGTTCAGATCGGGATGATTCGGTTGATATTGTAATTCTCCCGAAATCTCAAACGGGGCCGTTTCCCCTCTGGGATCAACCTCTGTGCCGAAAAGATCGCCAAGCCGGAGGTAGGAATTCTTCAGTTGTGTCTCGGCGTTAAAAAGCTCGGGCCGCTCATTGGCCAGAGCTACTTCGGCGCGCTGCACGTTTAAGTTGCTGACAATGCCGGCGTTAAAACTTTGCTGCTGGTTTTTGAGTTCCTCGTCGAGAACGCGGACAGAATCCTGGTGCACGCGCACCTTTGCCCGATTGAGCAAAAGTTCGTTAAAGGCGATGCGCACATCCATCGCCACGCGACTGGCAATCTCTTGCAACTCATAGATCTGCTTCTCTACGTTCAAGCGCGCCATCGCCATTTGGCTGGTTACTGCTCCGCCCGTGTAGAGATTTTGTTCGAGCTTAAGAATGACGTTATAATCTTCATCCCGAAGTCGCGTTTCCGTCTGTTGCTGTCGCTTATCGACCAGGCCGTTCGAGCTTAACGACGGAAGAAATCCCGAACGCGCTTCAATCACTCCACCGCGCGCGCCCTGCACTTTTTTTCTGGCAATCAGGATTTCCGGATTCTGTTCTTCGGCGACCGTGACTGCTTGCTCGATGCTGTACATGGGTACCCCAAAAACTTTCGAGGAGAGGGACAAAGCAGCGATCAGCGTGCTGATGGCCGCTAACTTCGAACGCATGTAGTATATCTCCTTACGTGGGCTTTCTTTGTACCAGGAA
>JBKPLD010000150.1:0-8797 GCA_046731415.1 Verrucomicrobiota bacterium | reverse complement strand
TTGGCCGAAAACGGCGCAAGGCTGTAGATAAGGGAGCACAGCCATCTTGGCTGTGGGGCAGGCGGGCATCTTGCCTGCTGTTTCTCTTGCAGGCGGGGACGCCTGGTTGCCCCACAGGCGGGAAGCCTGTGCTACTAAACGCTTCCACCCGGAACACGTCAGGCCGATGCGTTTCTTCCAAAACCGGAGTACCGACACGATCAGCGCGCAGAAGAGCAGACAAACGTGCAAGCGTTTCTGAGAGCTGATGCGGATTGCGTAATATAGTTTCAAATAATCCGAATTGTTCTCTCGCAGGCTTGATTCGCTGCGCGCTCAGCGCAACCGCAATGATCGGATATTCCGATTTAAAATTCTCCAGATGCGTGTGCAGCATTCGGAAGAGAAGATCGACATTGTTGGTGGGGTGCGGAATTTTGAAAATGCGCTCGTAAATTTGTTTATTCCTGAATGTGATGCGCAGGGTCATTTCTTTTGCAACGAGATAAATTCCGCTCAACCGGATCGTGAGTTGCTCCAAAAACCGGCGAAGGATAAAGAGAAGCGGCTCGGCGGTTTCAATTTCGTTTTCAAATTCGAAGGTTTCGTCAAACGACTCTGGCGGCCGGATGAAGTTAAGCACTCGATTCGATTGCCCCTTTGCCCGTTCCAACAGTTGGATTCCTTGGGGGCCAAGCCGCGCGCCAAGTTGATCTCTATCCAGGGCCGCAAGCTCCCCAAGTGTGTGAATTCCCCATTTATGCAGGATGGTCAGAATCTGGCGAATCTCGGGCTGTCGATCTCTCGCTGCAGGGGAATTCGACGAATCGGAGCGCTCCATGCGCTCAAATTAAGCCCTGGGTTGTATATGTTCAAACGAACATTTACCGCCCGCCTCAAATTATTTCCACCGGACATTTTGGTAGCGCTTGCAGGAAGGCGCGGCCATAGGGCTTGGTCACGATACGATTGTCGAGGATAACGATGATGCCGCGATCGCTCTTCGTTCGGATCAAACGGCCTACGCCTTGTCGCAATTTGAGGATCGCTTCCGGCAGCGAATATTCAGTGAATGGATCACCCCCACGCTCCTCGATCGATTCAAGTTTCGCTTCGACCAATGGATGATCGGGAACCGCAAACGGCAGACGCGTAATAATCACATTCGACAGGGCTTCGCCGGGAACGTCGACACCCATCCAAAAACTGTCAGTGCCAAAAAGAACGCTCCGCGGGGTGGTCTTGAATTGATCAAGAAGCTTCCCACGCGGCGCTCCGCCACCTTGCAACAACAAATTGAATTTCTTTTCCGAAAAGAATTGCGACATTCGCTCGGCTGCCTGCTGCATGGCCCGATAATTTGTGAAAAGAACAAATGCACGGCCTTCGCTCTTCTCGACAAAGTGCGCGACCCAATGTTCGAGCGCTTCTTCGTATTTAACCTCGCGAGGATCGGGCATTTTCCTCACGATGAACATTCTCATCTGCTTCTGGAAATTGAATGGACCACCGAGCAGTACCGGCTCCGCTGCTTCCGCGCCGATACGCCTCCGGAAATAAGCGAGATTCGCGCGACCCACTGAGAGGGTCGCGCTGGTCATGATGCACGAACAATTTTCGCGAAAGAGCATTCGCCGCAGGACAGGCGCAATGTCGATCGGCGCAGCGTTAAGCGTGAGAAATTGCGCGGTCTTACCCGTACGCTCCACCCAGTACACATGCTCGGGAGCGCTTTGGTCCAGGAACGCTGCGATCCCATTGCGAGCGTCCCGAATCCGCCGGCTGTATTCCTGTAATTCTGCTTTTAGAAACTCGTCATCAGTTCGTTTCACGACTTCGGCAATCCGCGCCTGCAAGTTTGCCAGGCGACCGGTGATCGTATCGGAAACAAGATCTGCATGACGTACACGAAATTCGCGCCCTTTTTTGAAATTGCATTTCGATTCCACTGCCGCGAAAAACTTCTCGGCGCCATCGACCAACGCAGCCGCAAGTCTGACTCCCTCGGCATCGCGTGTCACAGTAAACAGCCCTTTGCGGGTCCGGGCGTTATAGAGCCGCTGGATCGTTGACCTTAAACCGTATTGCGAAATTCCGATGCCGATCTGCCGCGAGGCGACCTGCTCGACTGTATGCGCTTCATCCAAAACGAGGAAATCATTTGGAAAAATGAATCCGCTCTCGCGCTCCTGCTGCGCCTCCGGACTTATCAGCAGAATAAACAGCAGCGTGTGGTTAATCACCAGGACATCCGCGCTTAGTAAGCGTTTTCGCGCTTGTTGATAAAAACAGCGCGAATCCTGGCCGCAGGTTTTCTGTGTACAAATGTGCGCTTCGCTGCAGACTTGTATCCAAACTTTGGGATCGGGCTCGACCGAGAGATCGCTAAGCGAGCCGTCGCGCGTGGTGCGCGCCCATTCAGCCAGCCTGTTCAGCTCATGCTTCTCCGGTCCAGTGAAAAGCTCATTGGCTTGTTGCAGCGCGCGTTCCAATCGACGCGGACAAAGGTAATTTTGGCGCCCCTTCATCAACGCGGCGTTGAACTCGACCGGCAAAATCTTCTTCAAGATCGGAATATCTTTGTAAAGGAGCTGCTCTTGCAGATTGATCGTGTGAGTGGAGACGATGGCTTTTTTGTGCTGCTCGATTGTCAGTAAGATTGCCGGCGCGAGATAAGCCAGGGATTTACCTACGCCGGTGCCGGCTTCGACCACCAAATGGCGCTCTTCCTCCAGCGCATTGGCGAGGGCCACAGCCATTTCCTGCTGTTGTGGACGAAACTCGAAATTCTTCGCCTTCGATAATGGTCCATTTTCCGAGAAATATTCGCGAACACGTTCGACGAAATTGCTGCCCAAATTGTTCTTCAACGCAATCATGACGGGCAACAAGACATGACGAATGAAGCCCAAAGCCCGAATGACAAAGGAAGGACGCGGCAATCCTTTGGTTTTTGATCATTCGTCATTCTTTCGGGCTTCGTCATTCGGATTTCGTCATTCTTTGTCTTATGATTTGGCCGCGCCACTGATTTGCGTACGATAATTGGAGACGGAACCATCTTAAACCGTAATGAGGCTTCTCGACCGATACGTCATTCGCAATTTCTTGCAGGTCTATCTTTACTGCATCGCCGGCTTCATCTCCATCTGGCTCATTTTCGACGTGAGCGACAACATCTCCACCTTTATCGACGAGCGCGTCAGTCTGCTCCTGGTTGTTCGTTACTACGCCACGCAGATACCGCAGGTTTTGATTATTTTGCTTCCGGTTTCCCTTCTGCTGTCGCTTCTTTTCGCTCTGGGTCGAATGTCGCGCGCCAACGAAATTGTCTCTATGCTCACCGCCGGCGTAAGTCTCCCACGCGTTCTGCTGCCGTTGATCGGCATGGGACTGCTCACAGTGGGAGGTAGCATGGCGCTCAACTATTCGCTTGCGCCCCACGCAGAGCTGGCCCGCAAGAATTTCCTTTCGGAAGCACAAGCGCGTCCCGGCCGTTACATTCAGGGGCAAATTTTCCGTAACCGCACCGACTTGCGCACCTGGTTTATTCAAAATTTCCTTCCCCGGGGGAACACTTTCAACAACGTTCAGGTCCTTCAACAGGACACGAACGACAACATCGTTACAAATTACGTCGCAAGTCGCGCTTCGTACCGGCCAGAAACCAAGACTTGGGATTTGGAGAACGTGAAGGTCGTTCACTATGATCACGCGGGAAATATTGTTGACGAGCAAATTTATCCTTCGCTCAAGATCGAGCACTGGAGTGAAACTCCGTTTCGACTCGGAAGCGCAAATGAACGCGCAGAATTTCTGAGCCTGCCAGAACTTCGGGAGTATTTGCGTTTCAATGCGGATTTCCCCGCCACGTTGCTTGCGCCGTTTCGCACTCATCTGCAGTATCGCCTTGCTCTACCCTGGACCTGCCTGGTGGTTGTCTGCATCGCGGCCCCGCTTGGAATCGGCTACTCTCGCCGAGGTGTTTTATCGAGTGTCGCCGCTGCGGTTTTTCTCGTCTTTTCGATGAATTTCCTGGTGCACCTGTTTCTCGCGCTCGGCGAAGGCGATCGCGTTTCCCCATGGGTGGCAGCTTGGGCGCCGAATCTTCTTTTCGCCGCGATTGGCCTCTATCTGCTCTATCTGCGCGCGTCCAACCGCGAGCCACCTAGTTTTCATCTGTTCGCCCAGCGTCGTATGGTATGACGATGAATCCGCTTCCAAGCGAATGGGCAATCACACATCGGGCGGACGCCTGTGCCGCTACGAAGAAGCCGTTTGTTGCCGGAGAATATTTTTACACCCTGCTATATCACAGCGCGGATGGCTATCGGCGTGAGGATCTGAGCGAAGAGGCGTGGCAAAATCGAAATGAAAATATTCAGCCATTTTCATTTTGGAAATCACGATACGAGCCATTGCCGCCGAAGCCACCCGAACCTCTGCCAAGGGAAAATGCGGAACAACTCTTTCGCCGTTTAACTACGTCGGAGAATCCGCCTGCGAATGCCTGCTACGTTTTGGCTGTGATGCTGGAGCGCAAGCGCGTCCTGAAACAAGTAAAGACCGAAGAGAATCAAAACGGACGTGTCTTGATCTATGAGCAGCCTTCAACTGGCGATGTCTTTGTTGTGCCTGACCCGCAACTGCGCCTGGACGAACTGGAAACCGTGCAGAACGAAGTCGCGCAATTGCTGCGCGGAGCGTAGGGACATAGGCTTGCGGCCTGTCTGCCCACCGGAAATTTTCCCGCATTCTGGTGCCGCCACGGCCTCGTCACAATCCAACTCCGCAGAGCCGCACAGGCCGCAAGCCCTATGTTTCGATGCGACCGTGTCGATCTTGTGAGAGAATAACATCCATGACCGCGGCATTACCCTGGTTTTGGAAAGCGTTTCCCCTTTATCTTGCGCCGATGGCCGGCGTGTCGGATAAAATTTTCCGGCAGCTTTGCAAAGAGTACGGTGCAGACGTTCTCACAACCGAATTCGTTTCTGCTGAAGGAATTTTTCGGCGCAACGAGCGAACCCGCGAATATCTGGACTTCGACGACATTGAGCGGCCAATCGGCGTACAACTATTCGGCGCCGACGCCCGGCACATGGCGGACGCCGCGCGCCAGGTGATTGACTGGGTGCGGCCCGATTTCATCGATCTGAATTTTGGTTGTCCGGTCAAGAAAGTGGTCGAGAAAAATGGCGGTTCGGCGCTGCTCAAAGATTGTCCAACGCTGGCCAGTGTGACGGATGCGGTCGTGCGCGCCGTAGCGCCCACCCCGGTCACGGCCAAGATTCGCATTGGCTGGGACGGAGATTCGATCAACGCGACGCATGTCGCGCATATTCTTGTCGACGCCGGAATCGCGGCGATCACAGTGCATGGCCGTACACGGGCACAGGGCTACGCAGGCGCCGCCGACTGGGATATAATCGGCCAAGTTGCCGCGGCCGTTTCGATCCCCGTTATTGGAAATGGCGATCTTTCCAGCGCCAGACAGGTTGCAAAGCGACGTCATGAGACGGGAATTCGCGGCGCGATGATCGGCCGCGCGGCGATGAGCGCCCCGTGGATTTTTAGTCAGACCAAACACTATCTTGCCACGGGAAAGATTGTTGATTCGCCGGATTTGACCGAAAGATGGAATTTGATCCGGAGACATTGCGGGCTGGCAGTGCGCGCATGGGGAGACGAACAATCGGCGATCCGCTCGATGCGCGCGCGTTTGATGGCTTACTCGAAATGCCTGCCCGATGGGAAACGGTTACGAGAAAAGTTTTCGCACGTTTCGACTGTCACTGAAATTGAAGCGATCGCTGAGGAGAATATGTTTCAAGAAACGGCTATAGGAGAAGCGGACAGATTGCCGTACAATCACAATGGAGTTTGTACTTTTTCATGACCACAGAAACAGCAACCGTGAATTACAAGATCGGGAATGAACGCCTGATCAGCGTTACCGAGAAAGCGGCGAACAAATTAGCATCGCTACTGCAAGAAAAAGGCAATCCAGACGGGGCGCTGCGCTTGAAGGTGGTCGGCGGCGGCTGTTCCGGCCTTCAATACGTCATGGATTTAGTGGACAGCCCGAATGAGCGCGACATTCTCGTGCCGACGCAGAATGTCCGTCTTATTGTCGATCCAAAGAGCGCGCTTTTCGTCAGTGGCTCTGTGCTCGATTACAGCGAGGACCTGCAAAAAGGTGGCTTTAAAGTCACAAACCCAAACGCCGTCGCGCACTGCTCTTGCGGGGAAAGTTTCGCGGTCTAGAAGCCCACTTCCGAGCCAATCCGCCAATCGAGCGGATGATCTACACCTTCAGGATTTCAGCTTCCTTGTGCTTGAGATGATCGTCGACCGATTTAACGAAGCGATCGGTGAGCTTTTGCACTTCGTCTTCCGCATCGCGAAAGCCGTCCTCGGTCAAGTCGCCTGCGGCCTTTAGTTTTTTCGCTTCGTCGAGCGCAGTGCGGCGGTTGGCGCGCACACGCACCCGCGCTTCCTCGGCCATTTTGTGCAGGGAACGCACCAATTCTTTGCGTCGCTCTTCTGACAGCTCTGGGATCGGCAGACGAATAATCTTTCCATCAACCGCAGGCGTGATGCCGATCTTCGATTCCTTGAGCGCCCTCTCAATATCCTGTACCGTGCTGGCGTCAAAAGGTTGAACAACAAGCAAGCGCGCCTCTGGCGTCGTAATCAACGCCAATTGCTTCAGCTTCATGGTCGATCCGTACGCGTGGACATCGACGTTTTCGACTAACCCGGGCGACGCCTTGCCGGTACGCACGGCGGCAAATTCATGCACCATATAGTCGACGCTTTTCTCCATCGACATTTCAGCCTCCAAAAGAATGTCATCTCTGCTCATGTCGCTGAATTCTTACTTCGATGGAAGTTCATCGCAAACCAGCGTCCCAACTTTTCGACCAAGCACGGCATCGCGAATATTGGTGGGATTATTCATATCGAAAACGATGATCGGTATCTTGTTGTCCATGCACAGGCTGAACGCAGTCGAATCCATGATCTCTAAACGCTTTGCAAGCGCTTCCGAGAAAGTGAGCTGGTCGAACCGTCGCGCGTTTGGATCCTTGTTGGGGTCGCGATCATAAACGCCGTCAACTTTGGTAGCTTTCAGGATTACATCGGCACGAATCTCGCTCGCACGCAGCGCTGCTGTTGTGTCGGTCGAGAAGTAGGGATTGCCGGTGCCGGCAGCGAAAATGACGATACGACCAAGTTCAAGATGGCGAATGGCGCGTCCGAGAATGAACGGCTCTGCTACATTTCTCATGTCGATGGCCGACTGGACACGCGTCTCGACACCCATTTGCTCGAGCGTACTGCGTAACGCCAGTGCGTTAATCACGGTCGCAAGCATCCCCATGTAATCGGCGGTGGTGCGGTCCATGCCGCGATGCGATGCCGATAAACCGCGCCAGATGTTCCCGCCTCCAATGACGACCGAAACCTGCACTCCAAGGTCGCGAAGCTCTTTTATTCGTTCAGCGATCTCACGCACGATCGTGGGCGAAATGTTGTCGCGCCCGCCGCGTTCTTGCACGGCTTCGCCACTCAGCTTCAGAACGATGCGTTTGTACGCTGGCATTTCGCTTTGCATCAGTGAATCACAATCATCAACAGAAGATATCGATCTTGGAAAGCATAAACACGCGTGTCATCCCGAGCCGCGAAGACGGCGAGGATCTCACACAACTGACTGATCACACAAGGGACGTTTGTGTAACGTAGCCCTCCCTGTGAGATCCTTCGGTTTGCTCAGGATGACTACGTGCGGTGTCCGCGCAGAAACTCCTCCCCAGTCATGCGGCGCTTTCCTTCCAACTGCACCTCACGCAATGACAACGCATTTTTGCCCGCCGCGACGACAAACTCATCCTGACTTTTGAGAATTTCGCCGGGGTTGCCTTCAAGATTCACAACCGTCGCCGAAAACACTTTCAAATTACGCGCTCCGTTCGCTGTGATGGTCATAAACGCGCCGGGCCATGGATTGAACGCGCGGATTTTTCTCTCGATTATTTCAGCGGTCTGCTTCCAATCTATCTTGCCGTTTTCGCGTTTCAGCTTCGGCGCGTAGGTCGCAAGCGCGTTATCCTGTGGAATCCGTGGTGCGTTTCCTTTCGCAAGCAATTCCAACGATTGGAGTAGCACTTCTGGCGCAACCTTCGCCAGTCGATCGTGCAACGAGCCTCCCGTGTCGGCGGGAAAAACGTCTATTGTCCGCTGCAACAGGATGTCGCCAGTGTCGAGTCCCTGATCCATATACATCACCGTAATGCCGGTCTCGCAATCGCCAGCTGCTATCGCCGCCTGGATCGGCGCCGCACCGCGCCAACGCGGGAGGAGCGAGGCGTGTAGGTTTAAGCAGGCAATCTTTGGAACATCGAGAACGTCACGGGACAGAATTTGCCCATAAGCCATGACGACGATCACATCCGGCGTTAACGCCAGAATTTCTTCAATGGCGTGTCGATCCTTGATCCGAGCGGGTTGCAAGACCGGCAATGCTACGGCGCGCTCGCCGAGCGCGCCGTCCATTAGCGCCTTTTTAATTGCCGAGGGCTCGACCAACTGAGCGCGCCCGACTGGTTTGTCGGGTTGGGTCACAACGGCAACGACTTCATGCTCCGACTTCAGCAAAGCTTGCAGGGTCGGCACGCCAATGTCGCCCGTGCCGATGAAAATGATGCGCATCGGTTGAGACAGCATTCCCTCAATGGTAGGGAGGGATCGCCGAGCCGTCCATCGCTCGGCGCCCGGCGGTTCCGCCTACCATCGGCATTAGGTCCTCTAC
>JBKPLD010000149.1:0-12361 GCA_046731415.1 Verrucomicrobiota bacterium | reverse complement strand
CGGAATTCCATTGAGCCGCGCGCGCTGCATCACCGATCCAATCGGAAGCAAGGGGCGCGCATTTGTTTTCAAGCATGGCTGTTCGAACATCGTGGCGGATGCATCGCTGATTAAACATGAACTCATCCACGAACACGGCGTTGATCCTGCGAAAATTGAAGTCATCGGTTCGGCTGTCGACTTGGAAAAATTCAAGCCGCCACGCGATCGGATGAAATTTCGTCGTGAAATCGGCGTCGACGCAGACACTCCGCTTATTGGCAACGTTGGAATGATTCGGCCGGATAAAGGCCAGCTCATTCTCGTTGAAGCTGCTCGCTTGGTTTTAGCGAAGCGCCCCGATGCAAGGTTTGTCATCGTGGGACAGGGCACTGGTATCCTAAAGCGCGGGATCAACGTAAGGAACGCCATCGATCGCGCCGGCCTGGCGGATCAAGTCATCATGGCAGGGTATCGCTGGGACACGCCCGATGTTTATGCAGCATGCGACATAATCGTGATCGCTTCTCTGCGGACTGAAGCGTCTCCGATTGTATTGCGCGAAGCCTTTGCCAGCGGACGTCCCGTCATCGCGACAAAGGTAGGCGATATTCCGGAAATTATTGAGCACCGGCAAAATGGTCTGCTCATTGAGCCAGGCGACACCAAAGCGCTAGCAGCCGCGATCCTGGAATTCATTCGCGATCCACAGCTGGCTGCACATTGCGCAGCGAATGGTCTCCGCTACGCCAAAGAACATTTTTCATTCGACGAAATGATGAAAGCAAAGCTTCGTGCCGACATCGCGCTCGTAAGAGACGCGGTGGATCCTGGAACCTCTGTCCGCGAAATGTCGTCACAGGAAGTGACTTCTCGATCGGAGAACCTTACGCAATTGAAGAGGAATTGATGGCGTCGATCAACTGACGGAAACGTCCGAACCTGCTGCGGAAAGGCGTAAAAATCAGTCGAGGTAACTGCCAAATTTCCGGCTCATTTTTTTCCTGGGGCAGCGCCGCACCCTGGACAATCTCGCCTTTGCGCAGGATGTCGGCGAATTGCTTGTTAAGATTGGCAATTGCCTTTTTCGACAAACGATCGTTCATCCGAATTACGAACCGTTCCCCTACCCAGCGCGCTGAATGATAGATTTTGTAGAAATGTAAAATTTCCGCAACGGCCTCCCGAACGGTGTGTGTAATTTTGAAAAAGGAAAAATCTTCCTGCGAGATCAACCCGCGTTTAAGGAGGCGGTCGGTAATAAACTTCATCCATTCTTCCCAATAATTTCCACGTGGCCGATTTAGCATTACCACTGGAATAATGCGGGCTTTCCCAGTCTGCATCAGTGTGAGCACCTCAAAGGTTTCGTCGAGCGTCCCAAAGCCGCCCGGAAACAGTGCGAACGCATGCGCCTCCTTGACGAAGGTCAATTTTCGCGTGAAAAAATAATTGAGGGTAATCAGCTTGGGATCGCCTACGATAATTTCGTTGGCTCGCTGCTCGGACGGAAGGCGGATGTTCAGCCCGAAACTATGCGCGCGACCCGCGCCGCGCTGTGCTGCTCCCATGATCCCGTCTCCGCCACCCGTTACCACCATGAAATTGTGTAACACTATCTCGCGCGCAAAATCTTTTGCGACATCGTACACCGGTGAATCGGCCGGGGTTCGGGCCGATCCAAAAATTGCTACTTTTCGCATACGCTGAAATGGTGCGAAGACCTTCGCCGCGTTGCGCATTTCTTTTATCGAGCGATTGATCAACTTGAGATCCGCAACGCCCATGTGATCGCGGGCAATCTTCAGCGCAGTAACGATCATTTCCTCGATCAGTTCGGGAGATTCGCTGGCATCCCAATCGCGAACCAGTTGTCGCACACGGGCGTCGAACGGCGGAGCAATGCTCCATTGTCGCCGCGATGGCTGATCGTGAATTGCGCCCCCTGTAAAATCTTCCTCCATGATTAAATGTAGCGGCGGCCGTGTCGGCCGCACCTTTAGAATGCAGGCGACACGCCTGCCACTACACGGAAATCAGGTCCGTCAAAATCTCACGCATGTAACGGATGGGCAGCGAATAATGCCCTGCGTTATCAATGAACCGGGCGTTGCAATCAGGCAGCCGCTTCGCGACTTCTTCAGCCACGCGAACAGAGAAGGCCCGGTCTTGCGTTCCATGCCAAAGACGCACTGGAACGCGTATTTCTTCCAGCGAAAATCCCCACGGCTGCGCATAGATCTGCGCGTCGGCCATCACCCCTTCAGTCGACCCGCGCCAGGCGCGTCGCTGGCTTTCAAAAATGGCTTCGAACGCTGCTGCGTCACGCAGACTTTCTGCATCGCACGGTCGCAACAATAGCATTTTCAAAAGTAACGGCCGCAGACGGACGGGCGGCCGCAATGCAAGAACCGGTCGCGCCATACGAAACAATCTTTGCAAAAGTCGGGGTCGGTATCGGTAAAGCGTCAACATCCAGCGATACAGCGGCAGCAAACCACTCCAATCTTGGAGCTCAGCCATTGGAATCGCGCCGCAGACAATTGCAATTGCCCGCACCCGTTCCGGCATGGTTGCGCCTGTCGCGTACGCATAAGGAGCCCCGCCAGAAATGGCGAGCGCTCGAAATTCCCCGATCCGGAGGTGATCGAGAACCCCTTCTATCACACGCGGCCAATCGGCTAATTTTCGATCGGGCTGCAAACTCGATCCACTAATACCGGGCCGATCAGGTGAGATGATTCGGACCCCGAGCTCTCGTCCTGGGTCGTCTGTGAGTTGCGCCATGGTGCATGAGCTTGGCCAGCCGTGGCAAAATATCACGGGCACTCCGTTTGGGTCGCCGTATTCCTGGAATGCAACAACCGCGCCGCCTTGGAGTGTGACAAATTTTTGCCTGGTCATCTAAAACAGCTCCGGTTCTTTTTTTAGCGCTAGTATTGCAAGCTCCTAATCTCTAAGGCAGACTGTAGTGCGAACAAGGCGCCGTGGGCTTTCGCATCATTGGTTATGAATGATTATTCTCAACCTCACGCGGGAAAAATCTCGGTGCACGGCAACGGGCTGGGCGCGCCGTCGCCTGAGGAAGTCGAAAAACGCGCGCGGGAAATTGCGATGATTGATGAGCGGAACCCCGACGAATTTACCGAAGCAGACTGGCGACAGGCGCGTCACGAATTGATGGGTGATGAAAATAACACGCCGCCGGAACAAACTCCGGACAATGCCGAGCTTACGGAAGAGTGGAGTGTGGTGGCCAGCTCCAAGGGCCACCGGGTGCCGCGCCCCGGTACCGAGGAAGAAGAAACGGTTGGCGAGCATTGCGTGATCGACGGTCTCGAGGAAGCAACTCATGACCAGATGCTCGAAGCGCGCCGTGAAGAACTCGAACAAGAGGGAGAAATTCTTTGAGCTCAGTTTCTGCCGAAGCCGCAACCGACACGGTCGCGGCCAAAAGACCGGATTTGCATCGCGCCTCAGGACGTGCTGAGCGCCTTCTTGCTCGTTTTCATCAAATCAGAGACTTCACCAACAGCCTCTGCGCAGATCTCCAATCAGAGGACTGTGTCGTGCAGTCGATGCCCGACGTGAGCCCGACCAAGTGGCACCTTGCCCATACCACATGGTTTTTCGAAACATTTATTCTCAAGAAATTCAGTCCTGGTTATCGCCCCGAAATTCCGCAGTACGCCTATCTTTTTAATTCGTACTACAATGCTGCTGGCGACATGCATCGGCGCGACCTGCGCGGATTAATTTCGCGTCCGACGGTGAAGGAAGCACAGCGTTATCGCGCATCGATCGATTCGCATGTCGACGATCTGCTTTCCGGCGCGGATGAAAAGCTGCTCGATGAAATTGAACCGATTGTCGTTCTCGGCATTCACCACGAGCAACAACACCAGGAATTACTGGTCACTGATATCAAGCACGTGTTCGCGCAGAATCCGCTGTACCCTGTTTTTCGAGGTAGGGTGCGACCGCCGGGCGCGCCGAAAACTTCGACGGGCGGCTCGGCGACCGGTCTCTACCAGTTCATCGCTTTCGATGAACAAATCGTGGAGATTGGCCATGACGGCCGCGGATTCGCCTATGATAACGAAGGACCGCGGCATCGGGCGTTGGTTCCCGCGTTTTCGCTTGCCACGCGGCCGGTAACAAACGGCCAATTTATCGCGTTCATTGAAGACCATGGTTACGTGCGACCGGAATTCTGGTTGTCACTCGGATGGATGACGGTGAACGACCAACACTGGCAAGCGCCGCTTTATTGGACAAAACGCGAAGGCGCCTGGTGGCACTTCACTCTCTCAGGATTTCGCCCTGTCGACGAATCCGAGCCGGTGACGCACGTGAGCTATTTTGAAGCCGACGCGTATGCGAACTGGGCCGGCGCGCGTCTGCCGACAGAATTTGAATGGGAACGCGCTGCGTTGGATTACCCAGTCGAAGGAAATTTTGTGGAGGACGAGAATTTTCATCCACGTGCATCGCCCGCCTCGGGAGACGATGGACGTCTCCACCAGATGTTCGGCGACGTTTGGGAATGGACCCGCAGCGCCTACTCGCCTTACCCGGGCTATCGCGCCGCACCAGGCGCGCTCGGTGAATACAACGGCAAGTTCATGTGCAACCAGTATGTCTTGCGTGGCGGTTCCTGCGCCACGTCGGGCAGTCATATTCGCCGCACTTATCGCAATTTCTTCCAACCGGAGAAACGCTGGCAGTTTACGGGGATCAGACTCGCACGCGATCCACAATGAATCGATAAGGCGCGACGGGCGGGCGCGCGCCGAACGATAATGCATAATGACAGCAGACCAGCTAACGTCCATACAACCTGCTTCTGCAATTTCGCCAGCAACTTCTGATCTGCTATCGGATGTAATCGCCGGGCTGTCCTCTGAGCCACGCGCGCTGCCTTGCAAATATTTCTACGATGAGCGGGGCGCCGCGTTATTCCAAAAAATTTGCGAGCTTCCCGAGTATTACATCACTCGAACCGAGATCGATATTCTGGATCGACATCGTGGCGAGATCGCGTCGCAACTGGGGCCAAACATCGAGCTCATCGGACTCGGGACCGGCGCGGGTACCAAGACACGGATTCTCATTGAAGCCATTGAAAGACCGGCTGCTTATATTCCGGTGGATATTTCTGAGAAACAATTGCGCAAATCGACTGCGCGTTTCCACAAGATTTTCCCCAACCTGGAAATCCTGCCCGTTTGCGCTGATTACCTGCAACCCGTCGTGTTGCCATCACCGCGCCACAAGGCTGCGCGTAATGTTGTTTATTTTCCCGGATCAACCATCGGCAATTTTGAACCAAACGAAGCTCTGGAGTTTTTGCGGCGCATTGCCAATGTTTCCGGCCAGGGCGGCGGCCTGTTGATCGGTGTCGATTTGCAGAAGGATCGAAATGTGATCGAAGCCGCCTACAACGACAAAGCCGGCGTCACAGCACAATTCAATTTGAACCTGTTGAGGCACATCAATCGCGAGACCGGTGCAAATTTCGAACTAAACCGATGGCAACACCGTGCGATCTACAACTCTGAAGCAGGCCGCATCGAGATGTATTTGATCAGCGAAATTGATCAGACGGTTCGCATACAGGATAAACAGTTTCACTTCTGTGCGGGTGAAAAAATCCTGACGGAGCATTCCTACAAGCATACCCCCGAAGGGTTTATCTCCCTGGCTGGCCAGGCCGGATTTGATTTCGTAAAATTATGGACCGACGACGCTCGGTTGTTTGGCGTTTTCTATTTTAGCTGTAGCCGGGATCGATGACCCCAGGGCTGCAGCTGCAAAATTGTAGTGGCAGCCGTGCCGGCTGCGTAATCTAAGCCATCCAGGCTTGTAGGCGATATACCTGCCTCTACAGAATATCGCGAATCGCAATGAGCGCCCTCGTTAACCTTGTCGACGTAAGCAAGCACTACGCGGGCGCAACGGCGTTGCATTCGATAAATCTCTCAGTCGAACGCGGCCAGACCAGCGTTCTGATTGGGCCGAGTGGCTGCGGAAAATCAACCCTGCTCCGGTTGATTATTGGTCTTGTTGAGCCCGACTCTGGTGCTATCGAGTTCAACGGCGAACCGATCAAACCCGATACGATCGGAAATCTTCGCCGGCGTATTGGATACGTAATCCAGGAAGGCGGTTTGTTCCCGCATCTGACTGCACGCGCCAACGTTCTGTTGATGGCGCGCCACATCGGCAAAGCTGAGGATGAAATGCAAAACAGGCTCGCCGAATTATGCGAGCTAACGAGATTTTCAGTCAATCTGCTCTCACGATATCCTGTCGAACTTTCCGGTGGTCAGAGGCAGCGGGTAGGTTTGATGCGGGCATTAATGCTTTCACCGGAACTATTGTTGCTCGATGAGCCGCTTGGCGCGCTAGATCCGTTGGTAAGGACTTCCTTGCAAAAAGATCTCAAGGAAATCTTCATGCGGCTGCGCCAGACGGTCCTTTTCGTCACCCACGATTTAGCCGAGGCGATTTATTTTGGTGATGAGATCGTGCTGATGAACGATGGCCGAGTCGTGCAAAAAGGTTCGGTTACTGATCTGCGCGAAAGACCAGCGGACCCTTTCGTGTCGGAATTCATCAATGCCCAACGTGGGGTTGTGCTGACATGAGATTGCGTCGTCCAAGTTTGGTAGGGCGGGCTCGCCGAGCGCGCCGCGGACGATCCAGTGTTCTTTCATTCTTGTTTGTAATCAGCGTCGCACCGGTTTTCCCAGCATCAGCAAACCCCGTCACGATCGGCTCGAAAAAATTCACCGAGTCGTACGTTCTGGGTGAAATCGCTCAGCGTGCGCTAAACGATGCCGGCGTTGCAGCGGAACATCGCCAGGGAATGGGCGGCACAATCATTCTCTGGCAAGCGCTCCAAGGTGGACAAATCGATGCTTATCCGGAATACACGGGAACAATTGTGCAGGAGATCCTAAAAAACGGCCAGCAACAATCGCTCGACGAAATCCGCAACGCGCTCGGAAAATTCGGCATTGGAACGACGGGGCCGCTTGGATTCAACAACACTTACGCATTGGTCATGCGACGCAGCGAAGCGCAGCGCCTCGGAATTCGCCGCATCAGCGATCTGCAAAAGCATCCAGAGCTCCACCTGGGGCTTACCCATGAATTTCTTGATCGGCAGGACGGTTGGCAGCCGTTGCGGGAACGTTATGCGCTTCCTCAACAGAGCGTTATTGGGATTGATCATGCGCTCGGTTACGGCGCACTGGCCAATGGCTCAATCGACGTGAAGGACGCTTATTCAACCGATGCAAAGATCGAACAAAACGATCTCATGGTTCTCGAAGACGACCTTCAATATTTCCCAAAGTATGAGGCTGTCTTTTTGTTTCGATCGGCCGTGTCGCCCGATGCAATCAAGGCGTTGCGCCGGCTCGAAGGAACGCTCGATGAAAAACGCATGATTCACCTGAACATGGAGGCCGAGCGCACAAAGAATTACACCTCCGCTGCCAACTTGTATTTTCAAGACAACGGCAAATCTCCGAACTTCGCAGGCGAACCTTTTCCGCACAAGCTCGCGCGCTGGACTCTACGCCATCTCGAGCTCGCAGGATTTTCACTATTGCTTTCAGTGATCGTCGGGATTCCTCTTGGCATTGCTGCCAGTCGCGGTGGATGGATCGGTCAGGCAATTCTTGGTTTCGCCAGCATTGTGCAAACAATTCCATCGCTCGCATTACTGGCATTGCTTGTTCCCCTGCCCTTTTTCGGAATCAGCGTGCGCACCGCGATTGCGGCCCTGTTTCTTTACGGCTTGTTGCCGATCGTGCGAAACACCGCGAGCGGCCTGCAGGACATCCCGCGATCATTACGGGAATCTGCGGTTGCGCTGGGACTAAGTCCATTCACGCGCCTTTGGGAAATTCATCTGCCAATGGCATCGCGCTCGATTCTATCGGGAATCAAAACCAGTGCGGTGATTAACGTGGGCACCGCAACGCTGGCAGCATTGATCGGCGCCGGAGGCTTGGGTGAGCCGATCTTAAGCGGCCTGAATCTGAATGATCACGTAACGATTTTGGAGGGTGCCATTCCCGCCGCGCTGCTGGCACTGCTTGTGCAATGGTTTTTCGACATCCTTGATCGGGTTCTGATTCCGAAAGGCCTGCGAATATAGGTTAACGGTAGGACGCGACCGCTGGGGCGCGCCAACGACGGACGGCTTGGCGATTCGTCCCTACCAATTTCATCCCCTAAAAAGCAATGTAAGGTACACACATGGCAATCGCTTCGATCAATCCGGCAACGGGCGAAAAATTGAAGGATTTTTCTCCCTTCGACGACGAAGAAATCGAAAAGCGCCTGAAGCGCGCCGAAGACGCGTCCAGGAAATATCGGCGAACTGCATTTGGCCAGCGTTCAGAACTGATGGAGGCCACCGCTGAGCTGTTGTTACTGGAAAAGGAGAAGCTCGCCGAAATCATCACTCTTGAAATGGGAAAATTGTTTCAGGCATCCGTAGAAGAAATCGTGAAATGTGTGCGCGCCTGTCGATTTTATGCCGAGAACGCAGAGCGATTCCTTGAGAACGAGCCCGCACAAACGGACGCCGCCCGGAGTTATGTCCATTATGAACCGCTGGGACCGGTCCTCGCCATCATGCCATGGAATTTCCCGTTCTGGCAGGTATTCCGATTCGCTGCGCCGGCCTTGATGGCTGGCAACGCCGGTCTCCTGAAACATGCCTCAAATGTGCCGCAGTGCGCACTCGCGATTGAACAAATACTTTGCCGGGCGGGATTCGATGAGGGCGTTTTTCAAACGCTTCTGATCGAGCCGGAACAAGTCGAAAAAATAATTATCGATCCGCGCGTGAAAGCGGTTACGCTAACTGGCAGCGAAAAGGCTGGAAGCGCGGTGGCAAGCACAGCTGCTCGGCATATCAAAAAGAGCGTGCTCGAGCTCGGGGGGAACGATGCATTCATTGTGATGCCTAGCGCGGATTTCGAAAGCGCACTCAACACGGCGCTTAAAGCCCGCATCATTAACACCGGACAATCCTGCATCGCGGCCAAGCGGCTCTTTGTTGCTGACCAAATCTACGACGAGTTTCTCGACCAGTTCGTGGACCGAATGCGTGCGTTGAAAGTTGGCGATCCAATGGATCCGGCGACCGAAATCGGCCCTCTGGCAACCGAACAAATTCTGCGAGGCGTTCACGATCAGGTTCAGAAATCGATCGCAGCAGGTGCAAAATCGTTGACCGGGGGAAATAGGATTCATGGCTCGGGATTTTTCTATGAGCCAACGGTCCTCGTCGATGTGCCACGAGAATCACCCGCTTATCGCGAAGAGGTATTCGGTCCGATCGCATCCATTTTCAGGGTAAGCGATGCAGCCCAGTCGATCAAGATGGCGAACGACAGTTCATTCGGTCTTGCTGCCAGCGCGTGGACGAATAATCCCGAGGAACAAGAGCTCTTCACATCTGACTTGGAAGCCGGAATGGTTTTCATTAATGCGATGGTCGCCTCCGATCCGCGTTTGCCGTTCGGAGGTGTGAAACGTTCGGGTTATGGCCGAGAACTCGGTGCCGCCGGAATTCGTGAGTTCACAAACACGAAGACGATTTGGATTTCGTAACCCGACACGGAGTTGAAGGATTTACTCTGGAGAGATTCTCGGAAGATTCTTGCCGAAGCGAAATCCTGTTTTTGCATAGCCGAGCGCATCGTAAAATCGATGTGCGCCTTCGCGCTGAAATCGTGTCGTTAAAGTAACGCGGATAACGTTGCTGCTTGCGAAATCTTTCTCAGCTGCGGCAATGAGCGCACCGTCGACACCACTTCGCTGCTGTTTCTTTGAAACAACGAGAGCATAATTTTTTCCGGAACGATCGTTGTGTTCATGGCTGGCGTGCGTCAGCGTGCCGATCATTCCGCAAAGCTTGTTGTCTACTGCGGCGACAATCGTTCTGTAACTGGCATTCGTTAGGATTGCTTGTGACCGTGATCGCATTTCGACATTGCTCGTTTCATAACCAAGTTCACACATCAGCGCCGCAAGCTGCGGTGCGTCACTCAGTTTAGCGTCCCGAACCGTAACGGACACCATTCCCGGGGGTGGTTCAGTCGTTCGCGTCGTACTCTCTCAAACGCGGCAATAGCTGTTCAAGAATCGTCGCCACAGATTCGTCAACAGTCTGCTTGTCAGTGCGCACTACGATCTCCGGATCTTCCGGCGCCTCATAAGGAGCGTCAATGCCGGTGAATTCGCGGATCTGGCCGGCCCGCGCTTTCTTGTAGAGATTTTTCGGGTCGCGCTCCTCGCAAACTTCCAGCGGCGCGTCAATGAACACTTCGATAAACTCCTCATTGCCTTCCAGCGCAATCTCTCGCGCGCGGCTGCGATCCATTCGATAAGGGGAAATGAACGCAGTGATCACGACCGTCCCGGCGTCCGCCATGAGCTTCGCGACCTCGCTCACGCGCCGGATATTTTCCACCCGGTCGTCTGGCGAGAATCCGAGATTCGAGTTCAACCTATGCCGAATATTGTCACCGTCGAGCACGTACGTATGCATGCCGCGATGGAACAGTTCGCGCTCCAGTGCCTGAGCAATCGTCGATTTTCCGGCTCCGGAAAGTCCGGTCAACCAAACCACGGCTCCTCGATGACCGGTCCGGGTTGCTCGCTGTTGAGCGGTGATCTTACCTTCAGTCCAAAAGATATTTTTGCTTTTTGTGACAGTGCGATCAGTGTAAACGCCCCCGAAGATTGTTCCGCCGCCACAGATTTGTCCGTCATCTATGATCACGAAGCGTCCAAGATTCGGAATCCGGTCGTGATTATCGATTACGAGTGGTCCACGGGTTTGAATTATGACTCTGCCGATCTCGTTTCGTTCGAGCTGTTCGCGTCCGCCGCTCTCCGTCTCAAGTGTCGAAGAATCCATGACTCGCTCGATTGATACGATCTGACATTTCACATCTTGAGTGGCCAAACGCAGGTCGTAAGGATGTCCAACCCGCAGCGGCTCACGCACGATCCAGAAAAGGTCTGCGTGGAAACGATTTGCCTCGATCGGCGTTTCATTTTCATGCGATGCGACATAGCCGCGCTCCACAAAAATTTGTTCGGTGAGCGTGATTCCTATCGAATCTCCCGCAACTGCTGGATCCTTGTTTTCTTGGTTCCAACGCTCAATCGCGGCAACCACCGACGACTTGTTTGCCGGGGAAAATACTAACTGGTCTCCCGCCCTCAGGGTTCCCGTCTCGATCCGGCCTGCAATAATGCGGCGGCCGTCGAAACGATAGACATCCTGAACACAAAAGCGAAGTGGAAGATCGACATCGCGTCGTTGCGGCTCCAGCAAATCAAGTGCTTCGAGAACACTCGACGCGCAATACCATTTCATTTTCATGCTTGCCCGCGCGACATTCTCGCCTTCCCGGGCCGACGCCGGAATAAACGTCCGTGCATCCAGCCCAAGCTCGCGAAGGAACTTCCGATATTCCTGTTCAATCTCGCGAAATCGTGTTTCAGAATAATCCACGAGGTCCATCTTGTTTACGGCGACGATGACATGCTTGATGCCAAGCATGCTCAGCAGGTAGGCATGTCGGCGGCTCTGTTCGCGCACTCCTTCGTCTGCGCTGATCACCAGGATCGCAGCGTCAGCTCTGGACGCGCCCGTGATCATGTTTTTCAAGAATTCCTTGTGGCCCGGGGCGTCGATAATGGCGTACTCGCGTCGCGGCGTCCGAAAAGGAATTTCGGTAGTATCAATCGTAACGTTTTGTTTCTGTTCCTCGAGAAGCGCGTCGAGCAAAAAGGCGAATTCGAAACCCATTCCTTCCGCTGCGCATGCCTTTTTTATCTCATCGACCTTCCCTTCAGGTAAGGAACCAGTGTCATGCAGGATGCGGCCGATGAGCGTAGACTTGCCATGGTCGACGTGACCGACGAAGACGACGCGCAGCTTCTGCGCTGCTGACGATTGAGGATTGCGGGTTGCGGATTGCGGATTCATTTGCGCCGTGTGCGACGCGCCGTTTTGATGGATGCGACGACGATTGCAAGCAGTTCACCTGCTTCAGTATGCAGTTTACTCAGCCGTGATGGCTTGAGGAGCTTCAGCGCTATAATTACTTCCATCCAGTACGCCGCTTCATCGCACTCTTCCTCTACGATACCGAGTTTCGCAACGAAGTCTGCACGGGACTTCGCTCGCGCCGCTGCACCATAGTTCGCCCCAACCGAAGTCCCAGCACGCAGAAGCTGTCGGCCAACCTCTCTTGCAATGTCACTCTTCGCTAACGCTTCTACTGCGCGAACGACGCGAATTCCAAATTCAAAAGTACGCTGTTTCAGTTCTTGTGTT
>JBKPLD010000148.1:0-8193 GCA_046731415.1 Verrucomicrobiota bacterium | reverse complement strand
GCCGGTGCTAAAGGGATTTCAAAAGTCGCGCTAAAAGCTGATCTTTAGGATGCGACCATCGGTGCCCACGAGCCATCCGGCTTTTGGGGTGGCAAACGCCACGGCCCAGAACCCAGTCACACCCGGCAACGTGAACCATGTGTTTCCCTCATCGGGAGTCCACGCCGCGCCTCCGTCGTTGGCCGTGATCACCACTGCGCGACCGTTGCCTCCAACACCGCCACCGGTACGACCCACATAGCTCAATCCGAAGATGGCCCCTGTCACCGGCGGAGGATTAGTAAGGGTCCAGGTTTGACCACCGTCGCTCGAAATCGCAGTGCGCGCATTATTCGGATCGCCCGGATCCAAATCGCCGCCACCCACGATCCCGTGGTGTGGATCACGGAAATCGACCGTGAAAGCGCCTGCGCTGGGCGAACTAATCAGCGGAGTGTTATACGCGTTCCAAGTGTCGCCTCCGTCCCGTGTGGCCAACACCCTTGCAATATCGGCTCCGCCCGTACAAATCCAGGCGTTCCTTCCACCTTGAGTCGTGACGCACGTGCCACTTGATGCGAAAGAGAATTCGCCCGGCAATGCAGGCGGCATATTGCCACTGATATCCTCCCATGTGGTTCCGTCGGTAGTGCGCAGATCCGGAAAAACTCCATTTACCGAGTCGCTGTGAGCAATGCCTCGTTGCGGCGTCCAGAATGCGAAACCATCGTAGAACGCACTCGGATTCTGGTTCTCGAATTGTATCGTCCAGGTGGCCCCGCCATCTTCTGTCTTGTAGATGCGAAAATCAGTTGGATTGGCTCCGATGGACATCAAATAAGCAACGCTAGCGCTGAAGGCCTGCACGTCTCGAAATTGCAGCGCTTCCGCGCCGGGGACGACACCGGCTGTCCAAGTTTGTCCACCGTCAGTGGTGACGGTGAACGTGCCAGCACGACCGCTTGCCCAAACGACCTGCGGGTTTACGGGCCACACTGCGATGAGTCCATTGATGGTTCCGCTATTTTGCGGCGTCAGAGTAGGTTGATGAAGATGAGCGGGCGATAGCTCCTGCGCGTTGAGTATCCCGCAGGCGAATGGTGTGATAAAGAGAGTGGTCAATAATTGTTTCAACATGGCAATTCCTCCAAAGCGAATTCGTAGCGGCAGCATCGGTTGGTCGCAATGGGCGTCAAAATCGCCGCTGTCGTAACCGTGTAGACTGCTTGGTCCATATTGTGGGAACTTCGCTTCGTTATTCCCGTAGAATGAGGTGAACTGGAATACAATGACACTGCGACCAATGAAAAGAAAGCCGATAATGAAAGCGAATACCTCACGTTTTGATTGTTTGGTCGCTCGTTACTATCCCGCCGTTTACAGTTTCGCTTCCCGATTGACCGACGATCCCCGGGAAGCAATCGCCTTAACGCGCTACGCCTTCAAAAACACCCAGAAGCAGATCCAGAACCGTCGCGATGAGACTGTGCTTGCTTCGATCCTCATATCGGCTGTGATCCGTGCCGGTCTTACGACGGCGTGAGCGAAGCGTCCCCTCGAACCAAATCGAGTCGCTGGGGCATAATTTTTGCCTCGTAAAAATTGCAAGGACGCAGAGTATGACGTCCAGTGGACGCATTGCGCTCCTCGGCCAAAGGTGCGCCCGCGCCACTTGTAACCCTATTAAGCCTCCCAAAGGAACTCCCAACTTTTGATTATGATAAAATCATCGGTCCGCGATTTTCCTGATGGAGTGGAAATCAAGGGCGCAATCGCAACGGGTTACGATGAAATTCTCACGCCGGACGCGTTGTCGTTTGTCGCGAAATTGCATCGTTCGTTTGAATCACGCCGTCGCGAATGCCTGCAACAGCGACGAGATCGACAAGAGGCATTCGACCGCGGCGAGTCGCTGGATTTCCTGACAAAAACCAAACACATTCGCGAAGGCGAATGGCGTTGCGCGCCGATTCCGCGCGATTTGCAGGACCGTCGAGTGGAAATTACCGGCCCCACTGATCGTAAAATGGTGATCAACGCGCTGAATTCCGGCGCGAAAGTTTTCATGGCCGATTTCGAAGACGCCAACGCCCCGACCTGGGCCAACATGGTCGAAGGGCAGATCAATTTGCGTGACGCTATTCGGCGGACGATTACGTTCACGAATCCGGCGGGAAAGGAATATCGGCTGAACGAACGCACCGCCGTCTTATTCGTTAGGCCGCGTGGGTGGCATCTGGAAGAGAAGCATCTTTTTGTCGATGGCGAGCCGGTTGCTGGCGCGTTTTTCGATTTCGGTCTTTTCTTTTTTCACAACGCCAGGGAACTCATCGCGCGAGGGAGCGGCCCGTATTTTTATCTGTCGAAGATGGAGAGCCATCTGGAAGCGCGCATTTGGAACGACGCTTTCGAGTTGGCGCAGGATGAACTTGGCCTTCCACGAGGCACCATTCGCGCGACGGTTTTAATTGAGACCATCCCGGCCGCCTTCGAAATGGACGAGATTCTTTACGAATTGCGTGAGCATTCCGCCGGACTCAACTGCGGTCGATGGGACTACATTTTTTCCTGCATTAAAAAATTTCGCCGCAAACCGGATTTTCTGCTGGCCGATCGCGCAGTCATCACGATGACCACGCATTTCATGCATTCATATTCCTTGCTCTGCATCAAAACTTGTCATCGTCGGAAAACTTTCGCGATGGGCGGAATGGCAGCGCAGATTCCGGTGAAGAACAATCCGCGCGCAAACGACGAAGCATTCGCCAAAGTGCGCGCGGATAAGGAACGCGAAGCCGGAGATGGTCACGATGGAACGTGGGTGGCGCATCCGGGAATGGTGCAGCTTGCGACCGAAGCATTCGATCGCCTGATGCCGCAGCCTAACCAAATCGCGCGCCAACGTAATGATGTCGATGTTTGCGCAAAGGACCTGCTTGATTTCGGGCCACGCGGCCCAATCACCGAACAAGGTTTGCGCACGAACGTGAGCGTGGGCGTGCAATATCTCGAAGCGTGGCTGCGCGGCAGCGGTGCCGTCCCGATTTTCAATTTGATGGAAGACGCCGCAACAGCGGAAATCTCTCGCGCGCAGGTCTGGCAATGGATTCGACATCCCGATGGAAAACTGAGCGACGGCCGCAAAGTCACGAAGGAACTATTTCGCGAAGTGCTTACGGAAGAACTAGCGAAAATTAAAGAGGCAATCGGTGTCGATCGTTTCGCCAAAGGGAAATTCGAAATCGCGCGCGAACTGTTCGATAAGATGACAACGGACGATGAGTTTGCGGAATTTCTAACTTTGCCAGGTTATGAAAAACTCGACTGAAGCCGAGGCGCGGTGGCGCGGCATAACACGACCCTATTCGCCGGCGGAGGTGGAGCGGGTACGCGGCAGCGTGCGCATCGAGCACACGCTCGCCCGGCGCGGCGCGGAAAAACTCTGGCAGTTGCTGCGAAATGAAGATTACGTCGCAGCCCTCGGAGCGCTGACCGGCAATCAAGCGATGCAACAGGTCAAAGCGGGCTTGAAAGCAATCTACGTGAGCGGCTGGCAGGTGGCCGCAGACGCAAATCTCGCCGGCCAAATGTATCCAGATCAAAGTTTGTATCCGGCGAACAGCGTGCCGGAACTCGTTAGGCGGATCAATCATGCCTTGCAGCGCGCCGATCAAATTTACCACGCTGAGGGTAAGCTCGATATCGACTGTTTTGCGCCGATCGTAGCCGACGGCGAGGCCGGCTTCGGCGGGCCGCTCAACGTTTTCGAACTAACGAAAGCAATGATCGAAGCCGGCGCAGCCGGCGTACATTTCGAAGATCAACTCGCAAGCGAGAAAAAATGCGGGCACATGGGTGGCAAGGTGTTGGTGCCGACGCTCACGGCTATCAAGCATCTGATCGCCGCGCGTTTGGCGGCCGATGTTTGCGACGTGCCGATGATTCTGATTGCGCGCACGGATGCGAATGCCGCCGCCCTTCTTACGAACGATGTGGATGAGTGCGATCGCGAGTTTCTTACCGGCGAACGAACCCCGGAAGGCTTCTTTCGCGTGCGCCCCGGCCTCGACCACGCGATCGCTCGCGCGAAAAGTTACGCGCCGTTTGCCGATATGATCTGGTGCGAAACAAGCGAACCGAACTTGGTAGAAGCAAAGCGATTCGCCGAGAACGTGCACGCAAACTTCCCTGACAAGTTACTGGCTTACAATTGTTCGCCGTCGTTTAATTGGAAAAAGAAACTTGATGGCGCCAGCGTTGCAAAATTTCAGCGCGAGCTCGGCGCGATGGGTTACAAATTTCAATTCGTCACTCTCGCTGGATTTCATGCGCTCAACGCCAGCATGTTTAATCTGGCCCGCGATTATCGCGACCAAGGCATGGCGGCGTATGCAGTATTGCAGGAGGCGGAATTCGCTGCCGAACGCGACGGTTACTCAGCGACGAAACATCAACGCGAAGTCGGCACCGGCTACTTCGATCTCGTCGCCCAAATTATAGCTGGTGGCAAAAGCTCGACCACGGCCTTGGGTGGCTCGACTGAAGCGGAGCAATTCCGTTGAATGCAAGATCGACGATCGCCGGCGAAAGGGTTGAGCAAGATTCTTCTACCCTGACCGACAGTCGACTTGCGGCGTGTTGTGCCGAAACTGCGCGGCGAGCTTTTGTCGATTACCAAGCGCGTTTCGATTCCATTACCGGGCGCGCGCGCGAACGTTTCTTGGCCCGCGATTGGGTCGGCAGTTTCGATGACGCGGCGGAACGCCTGCATTGTTACAACGATGTACTCGATGGCCTGACCAGTCGCATCCGCGAATTGATGGGAGTTCGCTTGCCGGAACGCAGTATCTGGATGGGAATCAAGGCGGTATACTCGTCGCTTATCGCGTGCTCGCCTGCGTGGGAAATTGCGGAAACATTTTTCAATTCGTTAACCCGGCGCGTTTTTGCCACCGACGGCGTAGACCAGACAATTGAATTTGTCGATACGGATTTCGACGCGCCGCCGTCGAGCGCTCCAATCACTGTCGCCAAAACCTATAGGGGACAAAGTCTGCCCGGACTGTTCTGTTCTGCGTTGATGGATGCTTTTGACGAAGGCTGCTGGCACGACTTGGACAAAACAACGAATCTGGCTGCGGAGCGGATTGAAGGGGCAACTGCGGCGAAGAAATCACAGACGGAATTGGAGGTTGTCTCAAGTGTTTTTTATCGCGGACGCGGCGCCTATTTGGTGGGACGCGTCTTGCGCGAAGAACAATTACCGTTAGCCATAGCACTTTGCCTTCGTCATGAAAACGAGCGCGGCATCATTCTCGATGCACTGTTACACGGAGATGTCGACCTGGCGATTTTGTTCTCGTTCACCCGGTCTTATTTTCGAGTGGTAGTTGAATGCCCCTATCGGCTGGTGCGTTATCTTCGGCAATTGATGCCGCGCAAGCGTTTAATTGACCTTTACAACGCCATCGGTTTTCATCGGCACGGCAAAACGGAATTTTACCGCGATTTCATCACCCACTTGCGCAAGTCTACTGATCGTTTCGTCGTGGCCGAAGGAGCTCGCGGGATGGTGATGAGCGTTTTCACACTGCCGAGCTACGATGTCGTTTTTAAACTGATCAAAGATCGATTTGATTTACCGAAAGATAGCACCCAGGAGGATGTGCGACGGCGCTACCGATTGGTTTTCGAACATGACCGCGCGGGAAGACTGGTCGAAGCGCACGAGTTCGAGCATCTGCGGATTCCGGGAGAACGGTTCGATCCCAAGCTGCTCGCCGAGCTTTTGCGCGATGCCGCTTCGATTGTGAAGACGGAAGGCAGCGACGTCATCATCGGGCATGCATATGTCGAACGTCGCCTTCGCCCGCTCGACCTTTTTTTCCGGGAAAACAACGCGGAAGCAATCGCAGCTGCCGGGCGGGACTACGGGCAATCAATCAAAGACCTTGCCGCCTCCAATATTTTTCCGGGCGACTTGCTCACGAAAAATTTTGGCGTGACCCGGCACGGCCGCGTCGTCTTTTACGATTACGATGAGCTTTGTTTCCTGAGCGATTGCCATTTTCGCAACCTTCCGGAAGCGCGGACTCCGGAGGATGAAATCGCCGCCGAGCCATGGTTCTCGGTCCGGCAGAATGATATTTTCCCCGAGGAGTTTTTGCAATTCCTGTCTTTCCCAAAGCCGGCCTTGGCTGCGCTTCTTCAACATCACGGCGAGATTTTTAGAGCCGATTTTTGGCGCGCCGTTCAGCGCCAAATCCGAGCAGGGGAAATTCCAGAAGTGTTCCCTTACAGGGCGGAGCGACGATTGGCGAATGGCTAGGGGCTCCTGAGTTTTGCCGTTAACGAAGAATGCGTTCGGAACGGCCGCGAAGGCGCAACCTAATACTCCGTAGCCGATGACAGGCGCCGAGCGTCGCGGCGACTGGCGTCGTCGTTATCCCATACGCAAAAGGCGTCATTGTCGGAGACGTTGACGATTTCTGAAAAACCCCAGGTCGCCAACGTCCGTGGAAGAAAAATTGACGTAGTCCGTGCACGCTCCTCATGGACAAAGACTTGCACTGCTTGTGAGGACACCTGACCTAAGATGGCTCTGATTTTGGCTGAGAACCTGCTTCTACAAAGGTCAACCTCACGACGATAGCTGCGACTTCTTTGCCACGACATGCAATTTGCGTTAACGCGTTGCGCTAACAGGTCGCGGAATTGCCATTTCGGACCTGATGAAACCTAAAACGCTTACTTCCTTAATTATCTTTGCCAGTTTGTTCAGCGCGCTCTTTTCCGCCAACGCGCAGGTAAATGTGACGCAGCATCACAATCACAGCACTCGCGACGGCCTGTATGTAGATGCAGCTTTCACCCAAAGCAATGCCGCCAGCCTGACCCGCGACCTGGGCTTCAACGGCACAGTTGTCGGCAATGTTTATGCCCAGCCGCTCTATGTTGACAATGGTCCGAGCGGCAGGCCAACTATAATTGCGGCGACTGAGTCGAACAATGTTTATGCGCTCGACGCCGTCAATGGCGCTGTCATTTGGCAACGGAACGTGGGCACCCCGGTTTCGTTAGCCAATCTGCCATGTGGCAACATCGACCCCTTGGGTATCACCGGCACGCCGGTCGTCGATCTCGCTTCCCGCGGAATCTTTGTAGACGCAATGACCACACCTGACGGCGGCGCGACCAAGAAGCACCTGATCTTTTGTCTGGATCTCGACACCGGTGCAGTTAAGGCTGGGTGGCCGGTGGATGTGAACGCTTCTGCTACTTACCAGGGGACAACTTTTACATCGTCAGTGGAAAATCAACGCGGCGCCCTGGGTCTGGTGGGCAATATTGTTTATGTCCCGTATGGTGGCCACGCTGGTGATTGCGGGACTTATCGCGGTTGGCTGGTTGGAGTACCGGTAAATAATCCTGCCAGCGTAACAGCGTGGGCTACGAGTGCAATCGGCGGCGGGGCCTGGGCCACCGGTGGTGTTGCGACCGATGCGAATAATCCGTTCATGGCGACGGGGAACACTTTCAACACAGGTGGTACCTGGAGCGGCGGCGAAGCAGTGGTACGTTTTCAACCAGGCGCGATTTTTAGCGGCAATCCCAGCGATTACTGGGCGCCTACGACTTGGTTTCAGCTTGATCAGACCGATACCGACCTGGGCGGCTCCGGTCCTTTGCTTGTGGACATGCCCGGCTCAACCCCGTCCGCTCTGATCGTTGCCTTGGGGAAGGATGGCAATGCATATTTGCTCAATCGCGGGAACCTCGGCGGCATCACTGCTCCTGTGGCATCGTTGCACGTTTCCAATAACGTTATCGTCCAGGCGGCGGCTACCTATCGGACGGCTCAGGGTACATATGTCGTTTTCCGCGCCAATAGCAGTACGCTTTCCGCCTTCCGTATTAATCCAGGTAGTCCCCCAAGCATCACATCTTCCTGGAGTGTGACTCAGAGCGGCTGCGGCTCGCCATTTGTTACCTCGACTGACGGCACGAACAACATCGTTGTATGGGCAGTTGGCGCCGGAGCTAGCGGCGATCAAAAGTTACACGGTTACAATGGAGATACTGGCGCAGTTGTTTATGCTGGTGGTAGTGCAAACGAGACAATGGGAGGAACGCACTCCTATAACACGACGGCTATTGCAGCGCGTGGACGCATCTACGTAGGCACGGACAACAAAGTGTATGCTTTCCGCGTAC
>JBKPLD010000147.1:0-8607 GCA_046731415.1 Verrucomicrobiota bacterium | reverse complement strand
CCGCCTACGGCGCTGGCCACGACCGCCGTTTCGCAGGCCATTGCCTCAAGGTTGATGATGCCAAATGGTTCATAAATCGAAGGACAAACGAACACGGCTGCGTGCGAATACAGTTCGCGGGTCGCCGTCTGATCCACCATTTCGTTGATCCAAATAACTCCCGGCCGGTGGACCTTTGCGGCTTCCACTGCGGTTTTCATTTCTTCTGCCATCTCCGGCGTGTCCGGTGCAGCGGCGCAAAGAACAATTTGGAAGCCGGGTTCCATGAATTGGATGGCGCGCAACAGATACAGGACTCCTTTTTGGCGGGTGATCCGGCCGACGAACAACAGATAAGGTTCATTTGGGTCGATACCGTATCGTTTCAGCGCGGCGACGGAATCGACCTTTCGGTATTGCTGCAGGTCGATTCCATTGTGGATCACGTGCACGCGCGCGGAATCGACATTAAACAGTCGCTCGACATCGCTTTTGGTCTCGCGAGAAACAGCAATGATGGCGTCCGCCATTTCCAGCGCAGCCTTCTCAACCCAAAGCGAAAAATCGTAACCGCCAGCGAGTTGTTCGCGCTTCCAGGGTCGAAGCGGCTCCAGCGAGTGAACTGTGATCACGAGCGGAATGCCGTAATCTTTTTTCGCCAAAATTCCGCCGAAATGGCTGTACCACGTGTGACAATGCACAAGATTGGCGTCGATGTTTGTAGAGTTGAAGTCGGTACATCGCCGCACCGCGGCGAAAACGGAGCGCAACGGTTTCGGGCAAGTGAAATTGCTTGTGTCAACTTCGTAGCCGGTGACTTTAAGATTGCCTTCCTCCAGACGTTGATCACCAAAACAACGAACTTCCACCGGCATCAACTTCGCCAGTTCGCGCGAAAGAAAGCCCACGTGCACGCCGGCCCCGCCGTAAATATGCGGCGGATATTCGTTAGTCAGAAAAAGCACTTTCAAGAGCGAGCAAGAATTAAATGACGAAGCACGAATGTCGAATGACGAATTAATGACGAAGTTTGAAGGACGAACACCCGCGCGCGAAGATCGAAATTTGAAGCTTCGTCATTTGTCATTCAGATTTCGTCAGTTTGCTAGTTTTGTACTTTCAACAGCAAGACCGGCACGTCCACTTCGTGGCGTACTCTATCGACAGTCGCCCCGTATAATATGTCGCTAATGAAGCGATGACCGTGCGTAGTCATCGCAATGAGATCAACATTTTTTTCGCGCGCGAGTTTGATGATCTCGTCCGAGGGTTCGCCTAATGCCAGAACGGCGTCACACGAAAAGCCCTCCTCGGTCAGTTCGCGAACGCGCTTTTCCAAGTAGGCGCGGTCCTCCTTCATCTCCTGGCTCTCAGCCAGTTGAAGCTGATTAAAGTTACGCGCTACCCACCCATCGGCGACGTGGACGAGAAGCAGTTTCGCGCCGCCAATGCGCGCAAGCGGCCTGATGTGCGTGAGAATCGTTTCGTCGGCGGAGCTGTTCTCAAGCGGGATGAGAATGTGCTTATACATGATGGGAATGACGAAGCACCCGCCATCGCTGCGCTACGGCGCGGCAGGCGAATGACGAATGACGAAATCTGATCGAAAGGTGCTTCGGCATTGCGTAATTCGTCATTCCTTTGTCATTCGCCATTGTGATTTCGTCATTGGTTATTTAGGCGTCGGAAGCCCAACGAGACTGTACAACGCTTTCATTACAGAGTCCGGGACAAACGTGTCCAGCAGCAGCTTCACATTCAGCACGATGATAACGCCCGCAGTCGTCCAGCCGAGAATTTTTATCCAAACACGGTTCGCAAATTCTCCCATCTTCGCCTTTTCGCCGGTGAATCGCATCAGTGGCCAAACCGCGAAACCGAGTTGCATGCTCAAACAGACCTGGCTCGCAATAAGCAGCTCCGTCGTTTTGCCTTCACCGAAAAGCCCGATCACGATCACTGCGGGCACAATGGCAATGAGCCGCGTGATCAGCCGCCGCAGCCATGGCGTGATGCGGAAATTAAGGAATCCTTCCATCACGATTTGGCCGGCTAGCGTGCCGGTAAGAGTGGAGTTCTGGCCAGATGCAAGAAGCGCTACAGCGAAAAGGACACTCGCCACGCCAACGCCCAGCAGCGGACTAAGCAAGCGGTACGCATCCTGAATTTCGGCCACCTCCTGGTGTCCGGACCAGTGGAAGGCGGCGGCCGATAGAATCAGTATCGCCGCATTAATGAAGAGCGCCAGCATGAGCGCAGCACTTGAATCAATTGTGGCGAACTTGATCGCTTCCTGTCTGCCTTGTGGTGTTTGCTCGAACTTGCGTGTCTGCACGATGGACGAGTGCAAATAGAGATTGTGCGGCATCACCGTGGCGCCCAAAATCCCGATACTGACGTAGAGCATTTCCTGGTTTGCGACGATGCGAGGACCTGGGACAAATCCGAGAAGGATACCGGTCAGGCTGGGTTTGGAAAAAATCAGTTCAGCCGTGAAACAACCGCCGATAATAATGATCAGGGTAATGACGATCGCTTCGATGTAGCGAAAGCCCTTGGTTTGCAGGTACAACACCAGGAGCACGTCGGACGCGGTGATCAGGCAGCCCCATAACAACGGAATGCCGAAGAGAAGCTGCAACCCGATTGCCGAGCCAACGACCTCGGCCAGATCGCAGGCGGCAATGGCGATCTCGCAAAGAACCCATAGAAGCCAGACGGTCGGGGTTGAATAATGATCACGGCAGGCCTGTGCCAGGTCGCGTCCAGTGGCGACGCCGAGCTTGATGCACAGGTGCTGAAGCAGGATTGCCATCAGATTCGAGATCATGATGACGGCCAAGAGCGCGTAGCCAAACTGCGCCCCACCGGCTAGATCAGTGGCCCAATTGCCCGGGTCCATGTAGCCGACCGCGACCAGAAATCCCGGGCCTGTAAATGCCGCCAGTTTTCGCCAGAACGAAGGCGTCCCCGGAACGACAATGCTTCGATGGACTTCCGGGAGCGAAACCTGGCCAGCGCGTCGGCGCCAACCGCGTCCCACTTCCGGTTCGATTGTTCGGTTCGATTGATCCATCACTTCAGAAACGAACGCTGATACCGCTGAAAGCGTTGATGTCATCAGCTGCATCCGTGACGCCTATGTTGCAGCCGCAATCCAGCTGAATATTTGCCGTGAGTGTGTAACTGAAACCCAAATCAACAGTGCCAACCCAATCTGAATCGCGCTCGTTACTTACGCTGCTGAAGAATTCGCAGTAACCGGTGAGCTTGCGCACGATTTCGCGCGCGAACGTGATCGAATTCACAAACTCCTGGTGGTTATCCGCACCTGCTTCGTTTCGCGAAAAATTGGCGCCGGTTTCCATTCCCATCTCGATCTTCGCAGGCAATTTCGCGCTGAAGGGAAAGATCACGCCGCCTTCGACCGAATTGTTCCCGAGGCCATCCGTATTCGTTGGAAACTTTACAAAGGGGAAAACTGCAAAAGCGCTCTGGCCGGTGTCGTTTCCCCAGAGATTGATTTTTAAACGCGTAATGAAATCGCCGACTCCCGATAAACTCGACGTCGTGCCTGCCCCCCAATCCTCAGCATGTTCATGCGCATAGCTCCCGAAGATCAAGCTCAGCTCCACATTATTCAGCAGACCAATGCGAAGATTGAACGGTGCAATGTTCCACGTTTCCGTTTGTTTCCTATCAGTGTCGTCGCGGGTGAAATTCGCAAAATCCATCTCCCATTGAAAATGCCCCGCGTCCACGGTGATTGGTGACTCGGTCTTATCAGGGCGATCAGTCGCGAGTTCGCGCAGAAGATGCTCTGGAGTAGGATTAAAGAGATTGTAACGACTCTTGTCTTGCAATTCCTCAGCCGCGCAAGCAAAAGCGAAAGACGTCATCAGACTCAGCAAGATCGACAATCGTGCAGATATGTCTTCGCTCACGAGAATTAGGCTTGCCTAATTTATTTAATCGGTCAAATGATTTCGTCGATTGACTTACTTATTCCGACGCCTATGTTTCGATTCCATGGCGCGCAAGCATTCGCGATTTGCCCGAAGTTCCACCGCGGTCGAGGATTATCTGGAACGCATCCTCGAACTGATTAATTCAAAGGGATATGCCCGGGTGGTTGATATCGCGGCTGCTTTGAAAATTTCCCAGGCGAGCGTCACCAACATGGTCCAGAGACTGGATGCTGAGGGCCTTCTGAAATACGAAAAATATCGCGGACTTATTTTGACGGCGACCGGCAAAAGCCTGGCACATAAGATCGCCCAACGACACAGGCTGTTGACTGATTTTCTGGGGCTGCTTGGCCTCGACGACCGTGTCATCTATCACGATGTAGAGGGAATGGAACACCACATCAGTGCTCCTACTCTGCGCGCAATTGAAGCTCTGACCGCTCAACTGCGGCGACGTCCGGCATTGTTGGCGGAATTGCAGGCTGCGATTGCGTAGGCGACCGATGAAAAAGAAAAAGATCTCGTCGAGCCGAGCTGCGATTCCCGTTCGAGCGCTTGATTTCGTGATGTATAGCACCAAGAACATTCGTCGGGCCCGTGCGTTCTATCAGAAGCTTTTCGGGCTGAGGCGCGGACATGAGTGGAATGATTTCTGGAGCGAGTTCGCCACCGAACCGTTGACGCTCTGTCTCAACGGCAGGAGACACAAACGCCACCCGGAATGGGACTGGAGTGGACCGGCATGTGTCGCGCTTGCAGTGGATGATGTTCGTGCTGCGATCAACATTTGTCGTCGACACGGCGTCAAAATCCTTATCGAGCCCATCGAGACGCGCGTGTGCTGGATGGCATGGATTGCAGATCCGGATGGCAACCGGATTTGCCTGCATTCACGCAAAGACGGAACCGCGGGTTAGGGCAGCGGTTCAAGTCCGACTCGAAATAGCACGACGCTCATCGAGCACTACAGATCAAATCGAGGATTACGCCTGGATAACAACGAATGGTCAACGTAATGGGGCGGCAACATACGGTGCAATCCTCGATCAATGTTTGTTCTCTTTGCGAAGTATCGATCTGGAGTAAAAAAACTTCTCCGCAATGCGGACAGATCGTATCCGCCTGAGAAATCAGTTCCATTTTCCTGACCCGGCCGGGGCCACCGATTCCGGCTACAAATTCGCGGACGTGGGCGCTACCCCGGTGGTGCTGTTCAATTTCTTAAAATGAAGTTGATTTACGCGGCGACCGTCGCTTTGAGAAACCGTAACGAGATAGTTATCGATCTTGACCTGTTCGCCCTGCTTCGGGAGATGGCCTAACAAATGCGTGACGTAACCGCCGACAGTGCTCACGTCGGCGCTTTCGAGGTCCAGTTTCGCCAGCTCGTTCAACTCGTAGAGACCCAGTGCACCATCCACGGAGAATTCGTTTGCGCTGATTTTACGGAATTCTTCCTTTTCAAAATCGAACTCGTCCTGGATATCGCCAACCAACTCCTCGAGCACGTTCTCAAGGGTCACCATGCCGACCGTTCCGCCAAACTCATCGACCACCAGAGCCAAGTGCGCGTGTTTGCTCAGGAATAACTTGAGCAATTTCTCCAGGGGCATCATCTCCGGCACAGGAATCAAATCCCGTTTGATCTTCAACAGGTCCGGATGCTCAGCGCGCATTAGCATAAGCAATTCCTTGATGTGAATCAGGCCGATCGTGTTATCGAGGTTTTCGCGACATAACGGAAAACGTGTGTGCCTGGATTCGATTGCCTTTCTCACATTTGCCTCGAAACCGTCTTCCAAATTGAAGTAAACAATTTCGCCGCGCGGTGTCATGATGTCGCGCACCACACGGTCACGCAGATCCAGCACATTAAAGACCAGCTCGCGTCCGAGAGGTGTGACTTCGGCGGATTTTTCGCTTTCCTGAACAATAAAGCGTAGTTCTTCCTCGCTATGGGCCAGTTCTCCCGCGGCGATCGGTTCCACACGGATGAGGCGACGAAGCACCCAGTTGCTCGCGGCGTTCAGGAACCAGATCGCGGGTTTAAAGACCGCGTAGAACCATCGCAGCGGAGTGCTCACAAATAGCGCCGCGGCCAGGGCTTTACGGATGGCGAGAATTTTCGGAGCTTGTTCGCCCAGCACGATGTGCAAAAACGTGATAGCTGAAAATGCCAGCGTAAAAGAAATCGATTTGATTACCGGCACGGATCCGATTCCTGCAAGAACGAAGAACGGTTGGAGCATTCGCGCGAGAAATGGTTCACCCAGCCAACCAAGCCCGAGGCTCGCTGCCGTAATCCCAACCTGGCAGGCGGAGAGATAGGCGTTCAGATTGTCTCTAATTTGTTTTACGAAGCCCGCTCGCTTCACCCCTGCGTCGGCCAACGTCTTGAGCTGACTGTCCCGGATTTTGACCAGCGCAAATTCGGCGACCACAAAGAATCCATTTACCAATACCAACGCGACAACGGTCGCCAGCTTGACGATCAGGAGGATCAACGGGTCCCAATGCTCTGCCACGACGTCAGCAATGTGGGGCGGCGGGAGTAATGAGGGGAAGTTCATTCAGTGATTCGCGTAGCAGCCGGCTTGTGACCGGCCGGGTCACACGTCGCACAGCGACATGCCTACAGCAGAAATTTACCAGCTCGACTTGGTTACGCCAGGAATCAAGCCTTGCGAAGCCAGCTCACGGAAAGTCAAACGCGACATCTTGAACCGGCGAATAAAAGCGCGCCGGCGTCCGGTAACCTCGCAGCGGTTCACCACACGCGTCGCACTGGCGTCACGCGGCAATTGGGAAAGGCCGGCATAGTCCTTTTTCGCCTTCAACTCAGCCCGTAACGCGGCGTACTTCTTCACCGTCGCGCGTTTGCGTTCATTGCGATTGATCCACGCAGTCTTGGCCATAAAAGAGGCTGATTATAATGCCAGACCCATAATTTGCAACAGGAGGAGCGACGGCCGGGAAGCAGCCGTCCCTTGACATTACCCGACCGCGCTTGTTCGCCGCCGTTGCTTCACCAGCGCATTAGTCGACCGGCGGCCACCGGCTGAAGAGGAACTCCGCTTCTGCTTAAGTGATTGGGTCCGATTCAGACTGTCCTGCAACACTTTGACCAGATCGACAACGTTAGTCGGCGTCGGAGGAGCAGGAGCTTTTGCCGCGACCTCTCGGTTCTGCGCTTTCTGCTCGATAATTTCCATTAATGCCGTCCGGTATTCGTCGCGATATTTTTCCGGCTCCCAGGAAACCGCCATGCTCTCGATGAGCGCTTGAGCCATTTTTAGTTCTTTGTCGCTGACGGCTGTGGCCGAACCATTGTTTAAAACCTCGGCACTCAATATTTCGCTGGCAAAATGCATGAGTTCCAAAATCAAAAATAATCCATCCGGTTTCACGGCTGCCAGGTGCTCACGGTTGCTGATCACAACTTTGGCAATACCTATCTTACCGGTACCGCTCAGGGCCTTATGCAAAACAGCGTAGGCCTTTTCACCACCTTTCTGCGGCTCAAGGAAATATGGCTTGTAGAAGAATTTTGGATCGACCTGATCCAAATCCACGAAGTCAGTAATATCGATGGAATGTGTTGACTCGATCCGCACTTTCTCGAAGTCCTCGTCCTTCAGAACAACGTAACGGCCCCGCTCGTACTCGAAGCCTTTGACGATTTGGTCTGCTGGAACTTCCTTTGAGTCCGCCTCCGCCACTTTTTTGTACCGGATCGGACTGAGGTCGCTGGAACGAAGCTGTCGAAAACTAATCTTCTCTTCGCGCGTGGCTGGATAAACCGCCACGGGAATATAAACCAGTCCGAAGCTGATACTGCCTTTCCAGGTAGGACGCATCCGTAGGAACCCCTTTTTCCACAGTAGCTTGAGCGTGTCAACCTCGGAGAGCCCGATCTTGGCCTAACGGAATTTGCCTTGAATCTTCGGGAAACAGTCTGATGTTAGACATACCGCATGAGCCTTATCGCCAGTTTCATGAATTTGGCAGGGCCGGACTTGATCGTCATTTTGCTGATTATTCTGGTCTTGTTCGGAGCGAAGAAATTACCGGAACTCGCCCGTGGAATGGGCCAGGCGGTGAAGGAGTTTCAAAAAGCAAAGGACGAATTCAGCGACGAACTGCATAAAGCTGGAAAGTCCGAGACCGAGACGGCCAAGGCTGAAGTGAAACCGGTACAATCGACTGTACCCCGAGGCGAAACCCAGCCCGCGAACACCGACGGCAAAGCCGATCAAGCGTAACGAACGCTCTTCGCGGCAGCGACGCACAGACGCTCTCTCGTATTGCGTGCAATTGCGTTTTTGAGTGCGGAGAGCTCCACCGCTTTTAAGTCGAGTCCCTCGCAACTAAACCGTGCCGTTTGACCAAACGCACGATTTACGGCAAAATCGCGGCTCGTTTATGGGCGAACCCGATCTGCGCACTCGTATCAAAGAGATGCTCGTAAAAAATTTGATGTTGCAAGTTACCCCGGAACAGATCGGAGACGATCTTCCCCTTTTCGGAGCCAACGGACTGGGTTTGGATTCCATTGATGCGCTTGAGCTGGTGGTGAGCATGGAAAAAACATTTGGAGTCGGTGTGCCAAGCTCGGAGGTGGCTGGTAAAGCGCTTCGAACAGTAAATACAATTCACGATT
>JBKPLD010000146.1:0-4504 GCA_046731415.1 Verrucomicrobiota bacterium | reverse complement strand
GCAATAGGTTTGCGACGTTACTGCATGCGATGAGCAGAACTGCGCCTACGGCCGCAAGCAATGTCAGGAAAGCCGGGCGCAAATCTCCGGTGACATCTTCCGCCGCTGAGACAAGGTATGGTGACCAGGTGTTGTCGGCCGTTTCCGGGTGTTGCTCTTTGTAGCTTTGGAACAATGCCGGCATCGCCGCCTGTGCCTGTGAAATGGAAATGCCAGGTTTCAACCGCGCCGTCACGCGCATGAAGCTGACCCCGCGCATCAAGCGATCTTTGGTAAGCCCGGGCAGCTCGAACGGCTTGTTCGCAAAAATCTCCGAGTCGCGCCCAAACCAGGAAATCGGCAGATTGGGAAGCACGCCGATGATTGTGTTAGGCACTCCGTTCAGTGTAACGCTGCGCCCCAGGATCGTCGGATCGGAATTGAAATACTTGCGCCAGAAACTTTCCGTCACCATCACGACGTCGCCTTTGCTCTCTTCTTCAGGAAGAAAATTGCGGCCGAGGATCGGATGAATGCCAAGCAAATCGAAATAGTTGGCCGTCACGTTGCCGCCGAGTAACTGAATCGGCTCCCCGGATCCTGTCATGATGAAGCCGTTGCCCCAATCCGCCGCGATACTCGAGAAAACGTTTTGTCCGTCCCGGTAATGCCAGAACTTCGGCACGGAAGACGGCATTTGTTTCAAATCGCGCTCTTTCGACTCGCCATAAATGCGCACGACACGTTCGGGTTCGAAAAAGGGCAGACCGCGCAGGAAAAGATCCTGGATCAAACTGAATATCGCCGTGTTCATCCCGATGCCAATGGCGAGTGTGAGCACCGCAAGAAAAGTAAACGCGGGCGATTTGCGGAGTTGGCGGAGAGCAAATTTCAGATCGTTCATATCATTCGGCGCGCAGTGCGACCATTGGATCGACGCTCAACGCACGGCGTGCGGGGAAGAAACACGCGAGCAATGCTGTTGAGACGAGCAGCAAAGAGATCGAAACAAATGTTGCGGGATCAGTTGCTCCTACTCCGAAAAGCAAACTCACCAGCAATCGGGTTGCGCCCCAAGCGATCACCAGGCCAATAATCACGCCACATAGAGTCAGCTTCACGCCCTGGCCAATGATCAGTCGAAACACATGCTTCGGTTGCGCGCCCAGCGCTACACGCACCCCAATTTCACCGGTTCGTTGCGCAACAGAGTAGGCCATCACGCCAAAGAGACCGATGCACGCGAGCAGCAATCCGGAAATCGCCAGCGTTGTCATTAATACCGCACCGAAGCGTTCGGTCACTAGCACAGTGCTGAGATTCGCGGTCATTGTCATCACGTTAGAGATTGGTTGGTCAGGATCGATATCGTGAATAGCATCACGCACCGCGGCTGTCAGAGAAGTTGGATCGACCGCACCGCGGATGATCAGATTCACGGGAAAGTCGTTCTCGACCTGTGGATAAGGCACATACCAAACCGGTCGATTAATCCGATAGTTAAAGCGATCTTCCTTCACGTCTCGAACGACGCCGACTACCGTCATCCACGGGAACGCCTGCCCAATTCGGATGCGGCGAACTCTTTTGCCGATGGCGTCTTGTCCTGGCCACGCCTGTCGAGCAAATTCCTGGCTCACGACCACCACCGGTGGCGTTTCAGCTCGGTCGCTTTCATTGATCAAGCGTCCGCGCGACAGGCTTACCCCCAGTGTCTCGAGATAGCCGGCACTAACGATTCGGTGCGAGGTAATGGGAACGTCATTCGGATTCGGCGGCGGTCGCCCTTCCACATCGAACACCGCATCGTAAGCAGTTTCGCGCTCAAGCGGAATGTTTGTCGTTGTGCCCGCTGAAATCACCCCAGGCAAATTCTGGATTTTCTCAAGCACCTGATCCACAAACCCGACCCGTTGGCGGTATTGCGAATACCTCGAAGCGGGCAACACCATTTTCATGGTGAGGAGATGATTCGCATTGAATCCGAGCTTGATGCGTTGCAGCCGCTGGAAGCTTTGCAACATCAAGCCACCGCAGACTAATAGCGTTAGCGCAATTGCGATCTCGGCTACGATCAACCCATTCAACCACCGCCGGCCCGAGACGGCGGCGCCACTGCGCTGATCAGCTTCTTTGATGCGCGACATGAGTTCGTGCGCACCGCCGGCTTTGAACGCGGGAACAACGCCAAAAATCGCACCGGTCAGAAGCGTCACGAACAGAGCGAAAGTCAAAACGCGCCCGTCGATCTCGAAATTGTGCAAAAACGCGCCAAACGAAATTCCCCGGATTGGACTCAGCGCAGCTAAGACTGGCACGAGCCATTTGGCCAGAAGCACTCCAGCCGCGCCGCCAACTAGGGCCAGCAGCATGCTCTCGGTCAGGAGCTGCCTAACAAGTCGCCACCGACCCGCGCCGAGCGCCCGACGCAATGCCAGCTCCCTTTGGCGTGCGATGCCCCGGGCCAATTGCAGATTCGCCAGATTGGCGCAACAAATCAGCAAAAGAAACGCGACGCCGCCTGCGAGCGCGAACAACGCCTGCCGAACGCGACCTTCCAAATCGCCAAGCAAATCTTGGCGAAGCGAAATAGCTTTCACGCTCCATCCGCGACGAAAAGTGGGATATTCCTTTTCCAGTTGGCGGGCGATAGCTTTCAGTTCCGTATCCGCCTGCTTGACGGTGACGCCGGGCTTTAGTCGCGCGAGGATTTCATTCGCGGTGGCAGCACGCTCGCTCACCGGCAAGTTTTCGATGTTAGTCTGGAGCGGTAGCCAGATCTCGGCTGCGCCGGGAAGATCAAATCCCTCCGGCATCACCCCAAGAACTGTATAAGTTTTGCTGTCGAGAGTGAGTGGTTGACCAATTGCCTCGGGGCGACCGGCAAGATGCTTTTGCCAAAACGTGTAGCTGATCAACGCCACCAGCGGCCCACCAGGATGATCTTCGTCGGAGGAAAAGGTGCGACCCAGTACCGGCTCAACGCCCAGGGTCTTAAGATAATCCGCCATCACCGTTGCGCCGCGGATACGCTCCGGCTCACGCTGACCGATCAAATTAAAAGAACGCTGGGTCGCCACGCCACTGCTGGAAAAAACGTGACTTCGGTCGCGGTACGCTGCGTATTCCAGGAAAGAGGAGCCGAATGGGTCAAACCCTTCACGCAAGGCAAAGGTCGAAATCAGGCGATCAATATCTTTAACCGGCAACGGGCGAAGCAGAAGAGCGTTGATCGCGCTAAAAATTGCGGTGTTCGCACCGATGCTAATTGCGAGCGCTGCTACGGCAATTAACGTGAAACCCGGTTGCTTGAGCAGCATTCGCATGCCGTAGCGAACATCTTGCCAAAGCGTTTGCACTTCCTTTATTCGTTAGGCGGCAATCCTATCCTCAACAACTCGGCCATCGAATAGGTGCACGGTGCGATCGGCATGCTGAGCAAAGCGCTCATCGTGTGTGACCATGCAAATCGTGGCTCCGTTCTGGTGTAATTCCTTGAGCAATTGCATCACCGCTTCACCATTACGCGAATCAAGATTGCCGGTTGGTTCGTCGGCGAGCAGAATGGCCGGCCTGCCCGCGAGCGCCCGGGCGACAGCCACGCGCTGTTGTTGGCCGCCAGAGAGCTGACTTGGCAAATGTTTTGCGCGATGCGCCATGCCCACGCGCTCCAGAGCTTGAGTAACAAATGACTTGCGCTCGCTGGAGGCCATTCCGCGATAAGTCAGCGGCAACTCAACGTTCTCGAAAACACTGAGATCCCCTATGAGATTGAAGCTTTGAAAGATGAAACCGATTTCGCGATTGCGAATGCGCGCTCGGTCTGCAAACGAAAGATTGGCAACTTCGTGTCCCTTTAGCGAGTAGCTGCCGTCAGAGGGAGTATCGAGCAGCCCGAGAATTGACAGCAAGGTCGTCTTGCCGCAGCCCGATGGTCCGGCTATGGAAACATATTCGCCAGGTCGAATGTCGAGGTGGATTCCGGATAGCGCATGGGTTTCTACCTCGTCAGTGAGAAAGACCTTTGTGACGCTGCTTAGACGTATAAGAGGATCTGATCCGTTGTTCATGTTCTTGATTTCTGATTGCTGATTGCTGATTGCTGATTTGTGCGCCGCTGCAGGTTGCGTGCTGCGGAGATGTAGGACGAGGCCATGATCGCGACGAGCTCGGCGGCTTCGCTGTGGAGATTGCGGACTTTTTTCTCCGGCAGAAGTTTCCCTTCGACAATCAACTCCATCCAGAGAGCGCTTTCATCGGCTTCTTCTTCCACCGTGCGGATCTTCGAAATGAATTCCGCCTTTGATCGCGCGCGACACGCTGCGCGATAATTCGCGGCCACACTTGTTCCGCTGCGAATCAACTGATTCGCAATCGCACGGCCCTTAATCGATTTCGGAAGCGCCTCCACCAAGTTCATCACTCGCAACGCAAAGGCCTTCGTCCTGTTCTTTAGTTCTTGAGTATTCATTCTGAAATAATCAGCAATCAGAACTCAGAAATCAGCAATTAGTTCAGTCGAATC
>JBKPLD010000145.1:0-8934 GCA_046731415.1 Verrucomicrobiota bacterium | reverse complement strand
GCTGGAGAGTTTCTGCTAATAAATAATTCATGTTCAATGGACTTTTCGGCTGGTTATCCAGCGACATCGGGATCGATCTGGGCACGGCAAACACTCTTGTTTACGTAAAGGATCAAGGAATCGTTTTGCGCGAGCCATCGGTGGTGGCCGTGCAGGCCGGCACAAACAGAGTCCTGGCCGTTGGTGACGAAGCCAAGCGCATGCTCGGCCGCACACCGGCAAACATCGTCGCGGTCCGTCCGCTCAAAGATGGCGTTATTGCCGACTTTGAAGTGACGGAAGCGATGCTGCGGCATTTCATCACCAAGGTGCATAATCGCCGGGTAAAGGCGAGGCCACGTGTCGTCATTGCGGTGCCATCCGGAATCACCGAGGTGGAAAAGCGCGCCGTGCGCGAATCGGCGACCCATGCCGGGGCGCGCGAAGTTTATTTGATCGAAGAACCAATGGCAGCGGCGATCGGAGTGGGACTTCCGGTACAGGATCCAGCGGGTAACATGATCATCGATATCGGTGGGGGTACGACAGAGGTCGCTCTTATTTCGCTCTCGGGAATTGTGTTTAGCCGCAGCGTACGCGTCGCCGGCGATGAGTTGGACGAAGCGATCGTGCAGTATATGAAGCGCGCCTACAACCTGATGGTGGGCGAACGCACAGCTGAGGAAATAAAAATTAAAATTGGCTCGGCATATCCCAGCGAAAAAGAAACGAGCGTCGAAGTTAAGGGACGCGATCTGGTCGCCGGTTTGCCTAAAACCCTCATGATCACTTCGCAGGAAGTGCGCGAAGCGTTGCTTGAACCGATCTCGACAATTGTCGATTCCGTGCGGATCACACTTGAGCGCTGTCCGCCCGAGCTTTCTGCGGACCTTGTTGATCGCGGACTGGTCCTGGCAGGCGGCGGCGCGTTACTACGGGGCTTTGACAAGCTTTTGAGCGAGGAAACAGGTTTGCCTGTCCATGTTGCTGAAGATCCGCTCAGTGCAGTGGCGGAAGGGACCGGCAAATGCCTCAATGAACTTAAATTCTTGCGTCAAGTGGCCTCGGCAGATCGCCAGTGGCGGTAGAAAGAATTGCGGATTGCGGACTGCGGATTGCGGATCACTGAGCAGCCACGCCAGCGGCGACAACGAAACCGATCCGCAATCCGCAATCGCCAATCCGCAATTGTAATGAGCCGCACGAACATCATCGCGCTGCTGATTTTCGGCGCAATCCTGGGATACTTTCTCAGTTTTGGGCCGACGACTACGCAGAAGTTCAAGTCTGGCGTCTATCAGTTGCTGGCACCATTTTTCACTGGCGGCTCCGGATTAAAGAAACAGCTCACATCGGTGCGCACAGGCTTGAAATCACTCGACCAATTGGAACGCGAAAACGCTAATTTGCAGATGGAAAATCGAGAGCTGCGGGCGACGAACCAGGGGCTGCGCGACGCTGAGAACGAGGTGAATCGCTTGCGTCATGCGCTCAATTATCGCGAGCGATCAGTTTTTAAATTGATCGCCGCGGAGATTGTGGCGCGTGATTCGTCGACCTGGTGGCGAACGGTCACGATTAACCGTGGCAGGAGAGATGGCATCGATATCGATATGCCTGTCGCTACGGACGAGGGATTAATCGGAAAAATAACGACGGTGAGCGACAGCGTCTCGGTGGTCTTGCTGGTGTCCGATGAAAACTGCCGGATCGCGGCAAAGGTCGAAGGAAGCCGAGAACAGGGCATCGTTTCTGGCGAGCGCGTCACGACTGGACTCACTCCGCTTTTGAACCTGAATTTTCTCTCAAAACAGGCTGACCTGAAGCCTCTCCAAAAAGTTTACACTTCGGGAGTTGGCGGCGTATTCCCGTCGGGTTTGCTGATTGGCAGTGTGAAAACTTTCCGGGTGCGAGAACTGGATGGACAAGCGCAGCTCACGCCCGCGGTCGATTTGTCTCATCTGGAGGATGTGTTCGTAGTCACTGGCCGAAAATGATTTTCTTTTTTGTTTTACTCTTACTGGTGCTGATAGCGCAGGTTGCCGAGTTTTTTATTCCGGCGTTGCCGTGGCTCTACAACGCGCACGTTTACATCGTTCCAGTGATAGTCTTTTATGGCGCAATGGCCCTGCCGTTTCCGCTGATGCTGGCGCTCGCTATGTTCGCCGGGGTTTTGCTGGATGCCCTTACTGTGCAGGTGATCGGCGGAAAAGTTGAAATTTCAACTGGATCATCGATACTGATTTACGGTGTGTTGGCAGGAGTAATGCACGGCCTGAGACCGCTCTTTGCACGCGGGCGTTGGGAAGTGCACTGCATCCTGAGCGGTGTCTTCACATCGTTAATAGTTCTGGCGCAATATTTGATGATTACATTTCGTCGCGGCTCTATTGTTTTCACCCGCGAAATTTGGTGGCAGATCGGCGGGCCTGGTCTCGTTGCCATGGCGATGGCTCCGATTTTGTTCTGGTTTTTACAATGGATGGGTTTGGTTACCGCCTATTCCTATCAACCGGGGAGGGGGCGGCTTGAATGAGCAGAGGTCGTATTACTTCGCGTGTGCGGATTCAACTAATTGGGGTCTTTATGCTGATGGGCATGGGGGCTCTCGGGCTCAAGCTTTGGTGGATCCAGGTAGCTCATGGCCAGGAATGGACTTCTCAGCTCCGCGGTAGTTCTCAGGCGACGGTGCGCATTCCTTCGGTGCGCGGTGAGATCAAGGATCGTAACGGACTGACTCTCGTCCAAAACCGAGCGAGTTATGAGGTCGATTTTTATTTGCCGGAAATGGTCAAAGGCTATCGGGAACGCTTTGGTCAGCCGCCTGTGACCGAGTATCGAGCAACCATTAATGGAATGCCCAAAGACCTGAAGGAACCGGACATCATCAAGATCGTCAATAACGGCATCGTGCCGCGTCTTAACGACCTCGATCTTGCGCGCGATTATAACGCCGGCAAGTTGCAGAAACACTATCGCAACGACACCGAAGTTCCGTTTTCCTACGTCAAAGACATAGACTTTCCAACTTTGGCGAAATTTTCCGAGCACGATGTGGGATTGCCCGGAGTAGAACTCGCCATCAAACCTGTGCGTTCCTACGTTTACGGAGCGCTTGCCTCGCATCTTCTGGGTTATGTCGGCATGCCGAACGACATTGATAAAGAGGACGCGACGAAATTTACGTTTTATCAGGGAGACGTTGAAGGGAAATCGAACGTCGAAAAAATAATGGACGGGTATCTGCGCGGAAAACCCGGGGTCCGTTATTTACGGCGCAACGCAAAGGGCACCATTGATGGCATTCTGCGCGAAGATCCTCCGGAGCAAGGCGCTAATGTTTTCTTGACGATCGATGCGCGCATCCAGGCGATTGCAGAGGAAGCGCTACGGGCAGTGAGCCGTGCGGGCGCGGTCGTTGTCGATCCAAACAATGGCAACGTCCTGGCAATGGCTTCGGTGCCCTCGTTCGATCCGAATACTTTCATTCCGAGCATCAAGGCGAAGGACTGGACTGCGCTGCAGAAAGACGAGGGCGATCCGTTAGTCAACCGTGCGATCAGTTGCCTGCCGCCAGGTTCGACATTCAAACTCATCACCGGGCTCGCCGGTCTGCGCGGCACGAAAAACCTCGCAAACGCGCATTACAGCTGCGGTGGCGGTGTTAGTTACGGCGACCACTTTTTCCGATGCTGGGTAGCCGAAAAGCATTACACGCACGGAAACATCGGACTTGCCGACGCGCTCAAAGTGTCATGTGACTCGTTCTTCTATCAGTACGGAAATGCAGCTGGCATTCAGTCGATTGATCACATTGGCAAGATGTTGGGAATGGGCGAAGAATCAGGCCTGCAACTATCAGGCGAACAAACTGGCAATATGCCGGGGCCAGAGTGGATGCAAATCCACCATCCCCAGGAGAGGTGGTCACAAGCGCAAACCGCCAATGTTTCAATTGGGCAGGGATACACGCTTGTGTCGCCCTTGCAATTGGCAATGGCCTATGCGGCGATCGCAAACGGCGGCATATGCTATTACCCGCGCCTGGTTGATAAAATTTCGAAACAAGATGGTTCTCCCGCATTAGACGAGCAAGGCAATCCAGCAGCGCCCTCGCCGCGCGTCCGATCCGATTTACGGCAGGAAATTTCTCCTGAGCACATCGAGCTGGTTCGCAAAGGTCTTTGGAAAGTTGTTAATGAAGATGGAGGAACCGGCGGCAGAGCGCGTTTGAAGGAATGGGTGGTAGCGGGGAAAACCGGCACTGCGCAGGCCACTGAACGTGGCCATGAGGAAAACGTGGCCTGGTTTGCTTGTTTCGCGCCATTTGACCATCCGAAGTATGTCGTCGCAGTGATGGTGCAGGGTGCCTCCGGGCATGGCGGCGAAGTCGCCGGCCCGATCGCCGATAGAATCCTGGAGCGCTCGCTCGCTCTGGATGAAGGCAAGTTCGATATGCAGGTGGCCTGGCTCCTGCCCGCACATCACGCCAATCCACTGCAATTGATCAAGTCTGTGGCTTATAACGACAAAGGCGGGAATCTCGGAGGCGAAGACGAGGAAAACGCCCCCGATTCGCAAAATGCCACCGCCCAAATGGCAAGCTCAGACGCATCACCTGATGTCGAACCGGAAGCAGATTCTCAGGGCAAAGTGAGACGGCGAGGCGGTGCTGCAGTGGCCCGCGCTCTCCCCGCTGCGACACCGGCTCCGCGCAATTTCTTCCAAAAGCTCTTTGGAATACACCGGCAACCGGCGCCTGCGCCACCGCCGCCCACCCGCCGACGTGGAACACCGCCACGATGAACACCCGACCAGAATCTTCGCTACAGCGCATTTGGTCAGTTGCGTTTCTGATCGGACAACTCCTTTCGCTTTATGATAGAAAAAGTAAGAAAACTTTTGGGTCTTTCCTCACGAAAGACCGGCAAAAAACTCGTCCTCAGCGTGGAAAAACTCGAGTCCCGGGTCGCTGTGCTGGAGAATGGGCGCCTCGAGGAATACAGTGTCGAGCGTAAAAGCTCACGGAACATCGTCGGCAGCGTTTATAAGGGTAAAGTCAAAAATATCGAGATGGGGTTGAAGGCGATGTTTGTTGACATCGGCTTCGAGAAAAACGCGTTCCTTCATTTTTGGGATGCCATCCCGGCTGCGCTGGACAGCGGCGTAGAGGAAATCGATCGTCGGGGGAGTAAGCGGCCGCGAAAACGGATCACAGTTAAAGATATACCTAGCATTTATCCGGTCGGATCGGACGTCATTGTGCAGGTTACCAAGGGCCCGATCGGGAACAAAGGCCCGAGAGTAACTACGAACCTCAGTTTCGCCGGGCGCTATCTGGTGCTGATGCCATACAGCGATCGCAGCGGCATCTCGCGAAAAATTGAAAACCAGAAGGAGCGTGAACGGTTGCGGAAGATTGTCCGGGAATTGGAAATTCCCGACGGCATCGGAGTTATTATCCGCACCGTAGGCGAAGGTCAGCGAGCAAGATATTTTGTGCGGGATTTGCGTTTTCTTCTCGATCAATGGGCCCAGGTCGAGCAGCTCATTTATGAAGAACCGGCGCCCTGCCGCCTTTTTGAGGAGCCCGATTTGGTGGGACGGACAGTGCGCGATTTTCTTACCGAGGAAATTGACGAAGTCGTTTGCGATGACCACGCATCAACGGAACGAATGATCGAAATGATCGGGCAGATTTCCCGCCGTGCCCGCAACCGCGTGCATCATTACGATGGCGCGATGCCGATTTTCGAAACGTATGGCGTGCAAAAACAAATCGATGACGCTTTCCATCGGCAAGTCTGGTTGAAATGCGGTGGGTACATTGTGATCGACGAGACCGAAGCCCTGGTGGCAATTGACGTGAACACCGGCCGAAACAAAGGCGGGCGCGACGTGGAGAAAACTATCCTGCAAACCAATCTTGAGGCCGCCGATGAAATCGCACGCCAGCTTCGCTTACGTAATATCGGTGGGCTGATCATAGCTGATTTCATCGATATGAAGAGCCGCAAAGATCAGCAGGCGGTTTTCGGTCTGATGAAGGAACGGCTCAATCGCGACAAAGCCAAGACACATATTCTCCCGATTTCACAGCTCGGCCTGATGGAGATGACTCGTCAAAGAGCGCAGGAAAGCCTGAGCGATACAATTTACGAGAATTGTCCGTACTGCGGAGGGCGCGGCGTCGTAAAAACATCCATGACTACGAGCGTGGAATTGCATCGGACTCTCAATACTGTCATGCGCAGGTATCAGGATAGTATTCATGATATTCGGGTAATTTTGAATCCAGGTGTATTGAAGCGGCTGAAGGAAGAAGACGAAGAATTATTGGTGGAGTTGGAGCGCCGCTACGCCGGCCGGCTCAGCTTTCGTGGCGATCCCACGTTTCATCACGAAAAGTTTATCATTACCGACGCAAATACGGGCGCGGAACTCCACCCCTGAGTCAGTTTCCGCCTTACACCGGCTCGCGCCTTTGACCGTCTTAAAAAATCCTTGCAATTTCCTGCAGCCTGTCCAAGAGTCCGGCATCCAGGGTAATGGCGAGTTTCGTTATTGCCTTGTGTGTTCCAAAGGAGTGTTTGGAGCCTGAGAAACTGAGGAGAGACTTAACCAAAGGAGAAATAGATGAAAAGAATGGTGTTGGGACTGTTATGCATCGCTGCGATCACTTCGGCAGCGGTTGCTGGGACTGAAACCTATTCAGGAAAAGAAATGAGACAGGTGGCGCCGCCGCCGTGTCCGCAATGGTACGCAGACAACGAGTTTAACGTTGGTCTGTGGGGTACCTACATTTTTACAGGAAACAATTGGCAGGATGACCGTTACTTGGAATCGGATCATGCGTTCGGCGGTGGTGTTGACCTCAAATACTTTTTTCACCGTTACTTCGGTGTCGGTATTGAAGGATGGGCGGTGGATGCCAGGCGCGCGTTTGAGGATGTGTTTGTCGATCTCAACAACGGCATCTTCGACGTCCATACTGGGCATGAGAGCCGCGCAGTGGGCTCAGTGTTAGGCACATTGACGTTGCGCTATCCAATTCCCTGCACGCGCTTCTCGCCGTACATTTTTGGTGGTGGTGGCGGAATCTTTGGTGGCGGCGAAAAGACGAACGTTGTCGTGAACGACGGAATCATTCGTACCGAACAAAGCGATACTGAGTCGCGGGCAATCGGCCAGGTTGGTGGCGGCATGGAAGTTCGCTTCACGCCGCACATTGGCTGGGTTAGCGATTTCAGCTGGAATTTTGTGGACGGACCGAAGAACAACTTTGGCATGGTTCGTACCGGGGTTAATTTCGCGTTCTAAGGCACCGAGAATCGTATTTGCTAAAAGCGGCGTCCGGAATGTCGGACGTCGCTTTTTTTGTACGGAATACGCTGTCAACTTTGAATATGTGGCGACGCGCGGCCGCTTTGCTTGCCAGCGACGTTGGGAAATAGTCGTAAGCAGCTCTAAGAAGCGGTAGCTTTGATCAGGTCGGATTGGCGTTTGCGAACGTCGGTGTGCGCACGAAACTATCAGGATGTCATTCGTCGAGACCCTGGACAATTTGGCTCTGAAAAAATCGGAGCTCGTCGAGCGGTTCGAGCATCTGATCGCGCCGAAATCTGATCGGGAGCTCGAAGTGATGGCCCAGGCTTCGCGTTCACTCACCCTCCAAAATTTTGGGCGCACGATGCGTCTGTTCGCGCCGCTGTATCTTTCCAACGAATGCGTTAACAATTGCCGGTATTGCGGTTTCTCGCGCGATAATCCGATTCTGCGCGTCACACTCGACATTGATGAAGTCGTTGCCGAAGCGCAGCATCTCGAGCGTCACGGTTTTCGGCAGATTCTGCTCGTCGCGGGCGAGCACCCAAAATTTGCAGGTCGCAATTATCTTGCCGAATGCGTGCGCGCTCTCGCTCCTGACTTTTCGTCAATCTCCATCGAAGTGGGCCCGATGGATATGGAAGATTACGTGCCGATCGTCGAAGCTGGCGCGGAAGGGCTGGTCGTTTATCAGGAAACCTACAATCGCGGCATTTATGCGGAAATGCATACCGCCGGGCCGAAACGCGATTTCAATTTTCGGCTCGATTGCGTCGAGCGTGGTTATGCAGCAGGTTTTCGTCGGCTCGGCGTCGGCGCGCTGATCGGTTTATCGCGCTGGCAGGAGGAAGCGATCGCGCTGGCGGCGCACCTGGAACATTTGTTCAAACACTGCTGGCAGGCGCAAATTACGGTGAGCTTGCCACGATTGCGCCCAGCCGCCGGCGGCTTTCGTCCGCTTTTTTCGATGAGCGATCGCGAATTGGCGCAATTGGTCTGCGCGTTGCGGATTACTTTTCCGCAACTCGGCATTGTGCTGAGCACGCGTGAGCGCGCGCCGCTGCGCGATTCGCTGGCATTAATCGGCGTGACGATGATGAGCGCGGGCAGTCACACCGAGCCCGGTGGTTACACGCGGCGAGGCCGCGAGCATTTGCACCGCACAGTGCGCGGCCGAATCGTTGCGCCCGAATATCAGGATGGCGAAGATGAATTGGCCACGGGCCAATTCGAGATCAGCGACGAACGTTCACCCGCCGAAATCGCTGCCGTCCTGCGTCGTAGCGGACTCGAGCCGGTTTGGAAAGATTGGGATCAGGCCCTTTGCGGAGTGTGAAAATTTCACTCAACGGTGAATCCGCGGACGCCCGCGAAGCCAAAACGATCGCGGAACTGATCGAGCGCTATCATCTGGCACCGCAATCGATTTTGGTCGAGCACAACGGCGTCGCTGTACACCGACGCGAATGGCCCGAGCGACCCTTGGTCGAGGGCGATCGCGTCGAATTCATCCGCGTTGTCGCCGGCGGCTAGCGGCCTTTTGACGATCCTTCCGCTCAGATTTGCACGGCGCTCTTTACCACGACGCGCATTCCGTCAGTTTGGATGACTGTGACAGGTGTTTGCGGG
>JBKPLD010000144.1:0-7128 GCA_046731415.1 Verrucomicrobiota bacterium | reverse complement strand
TTCTTCTTGAGTTTTTAGCATAGATTAAGGGCGGAGGGACCCTCGCAAGATGATATCCAAACTGTCCCGATAAACAACTAATATCTCGTAGGTAATTTGGGATTGCTTGCGCTAGGGATTGGGTCAAACTGCGGGCCCGAACGCAAGATATTGTGTCCGCGAAGGAAGCTCACGACGACCGCTTTTGGTGGTCTTTTTCTCGCTACTTGACCACCGGATTCTGAACCGGGAAAATGCGGTCGCTGATGCGCGCACAAACTCTCTTCGAGGCACGTTGGATTCTCTTTATTTTAGCTTTAGCTGGCGTCGCAGCGTCGTTTGTTTCGGTGTGGTTATCGCTCATTTTTCTGGCGCTTTTTCTTTTCACCGTCGCCTTTTTCAGGGACCCGGATCGTTCCGTGCCACAGAACGCGAATCTGATTGTGGCTCCGGCCGATGGCATGATCCGTGACATTATTGAATTGAATGAGGACGAGGTTCTCAAAACAAAAACGCAGCGCGTGGGAATTTTTCTGTCGATCTTCGATGTTCACACAAATCGAGCGCCAATTGATGGGCGCATTGTTTATCGTCAGCACCACGAAGGTCTCTGCCTCGACGCTCGCCATCAGGATTGTCCGCAGAAAAATGAAGCGATGACATGGGCCTTCGAAAATCCCCGCGGCACGATTGTCGTGAGGCAACTGACCGGCGCGATTGCCAGGCGCATTGTGGCGTGGTCGAATGTTGGAGATGAATTGAAAAAAGGGGAACGCTTCGGGATGATTCGCTTCGGTTCGCGAACGGAATTATATTTGCCGCTCGAAGCTGAGGTTCTGGTGAAAAAAGGCGATCACGTTTCGGGAGGATCTACAGTCATGGCGCGCCTGCCGAGTGATGAACGAGCAACCATCTAAAATTTATCTTCTGCCCAACTTGATGACGGCGGGAAACCTGTTTTGCGGGTTTACCGCTACGCTGAAAATCCTCGAGGGCGCGCTCTTGCAGGCCTCGAATCCTGATGCAGCGAGTGATCTTTTTCACACTGCTATCTGGTTTGTGCTCGGCGCGTTCGTTTTTGATTTTCTGGATGGGCGGCTCGCGCGGTTGGGCGGGCACGAGAGTCCGTTTGGCCGCGAGTTCGACTCGCTAGCGGATATTGTTTCATTCGGGCTTGCCCCCGCGTTGATGGTTTACCGTGTTGTGTTGCAGGAGTTTCCTCGCGCCTGCTGGATCATAGCGTTTATTTACCTGACATGCGGAGCACTCCGCCTGGCGCGCTTTAACTCGGCAGCCGCGAGGCAGGACGGATCCAATCATCCGAACACTTTCACCGGCTTTCCGATTCCCGCCGCGGCGGGTCTTATTGCTTCGATCACACTGTTTCTCCTTTGGCTTGCTGAAGGCGAACATCGCCTCGGTAACTGGCGCTTCGTTCTCCCTCCGTTGCTGCTTTTTCTTTCATTCATGATGTTCAGCCGTTTTCAGTACCCGAGCTTTAAGGCGCTGAATTGGAAGACGAAGAAATCGATTCCTCGTTTTCTGGCTATCATCCTCATCGTCATCATCACTGTGATGAATTACGAATGGATGCCGGCAGTGCTTTTCCTGGCATATCTACTGTACGGAGTGTTACGTCCCTGGCTCTCGCGCGACTGGCGCCGTGAAATTGAAGAAGAAATAGGCGAAGAACCTTCCGAGGAGGCAGTCGAACAGGCGCGATAGTTGGTGATCTTCTGTATCGTCATCCCGAGCGAAGCGAGGGACCTCTCAAAATCTTCCAGATTACACACGTTACTAGGAATACTGCCACGCGTGAGGCCGCTAAGCGCTATGATCAACCTTGTGTGGCGCGAGCTGCGATTGCGAGGTTCCTCGCTGCGCTCGGAATGACGGGTTTTGTTAGGCGAAGGAATTCAGCCTGGCTAGAGTTTCAGGATCGCGGACGTCCGCCCATTCGCCGGTTAATTCGAGTGCTTGCACTTTCTTGCCGGAATGCGCGAGATCGCGGATCGCGTCTGTTAGTTCGTACTCGCCGCGCGGGGATGGTTTCAGCTTTGAGATGAATTCGAAAATGCCTGGTCGCAATGCGTAAAGACCGGCGTTATACCACGGACTTGTTGCTTCACCTGGCCTTGGTTTTTCTCGCAGATCAACAACCTCCATTTGGTCATTCACAAAAACGGCGCCGCCTTTGTTGACGTCCTCGCCGCGCGTAACCGTGATGGTTGCTTCACAATCGTTGGAAAGATCGACGACACGTTTGTAATTCTCCGGACTGATTAAAATATCGCCATAGCTCAAAATGAATGGCGACGCGCCTGCAAAATCGCGGGCGAGATTCACAACTCGACCGGTGCCATCTTGTACGGTCTGCGTGACATAGTCGATGTCGATGTTGTGACGCTGACCGTCGCCAAAAAAGTTCCGCACTGCTTCACCGTGATAGCCAACGATAATCATGAATATGCGCACGCCCGCATCACGCAGCCCTTCTACAATGTGCTGCAAAACCGGTTTACCGCGGACTTCGATCATCGGCTTGGGAAGAGCATCAGTTAATTCCCGCATTCGCGTGCCGCGCCCGGCCGCAAGGATGACCGCTCGATCGATTTTGGTCATGATTTCGGAAGGTAGCGGATGCGTCTCACTCGCTGCGGGCCAGGGACTCCTGCTACTTCTTCTCGCCGATAATAAGCGCGGGGAGATTAGCTTGCTTGATCAATTCGCTTACCTTCGGCACGTCTTCGGCTTTCAATTGTGCCCATTTCTTTAACTGCTCTTCCAGCTGGCTGCTCAACATTTGGAAAACATTGAGTTGTCCCTGGGTCGGCTCAGTGTCGCCAGCCTCGATTGTATGGCTGAATGTTTCAAAACGTTCATTCAGCATGTCAGGGAAGGCGAGGTTTCCTTCCGAGCCTTTCATGTTTACCTGCATGAGTTTCTGTTCGATCTCCGACATTTTATGGTCGAGATCGCCCGCTGCCGCGAATGCCGTTTTCAACTTGGGATCCTCACCGAAACGTTTGTGCAACGTTTGAATCTGCGATTTGAGATCGCGGATTTCGTTAACGGCCGTGTGCAATCGTGACATAAAATCGTTCACCTGTGTCGCCAAAGTAAATTGCTTTTGCACGGCTGCCTCGGCGCCCTTGGTCCGTGGATCGATCGTCAGATGCAGCGGCGCAGTCTGCGACTTGCCGCCAACAGTCAGTTTCACCTGATACTCGCGAGGCGGGGCAAGCAGACCCCTTGGACCGACACCGGAATAAAACGCGCCGGGTATTTGTACGGGATCATCGTAGCGCAGATCCCACGCGAAGCGGTTCATCCCTTCGTTTGCGGGAATTGTCTTTGGTCGCTCGACGCGATCCGGCCATTCCGGCGGCTGTTCCCCTTGCTTTTTCTCTTTGCTGGATAGATGCCTGACCACTTTGCCGGAGGCATCCAGGATATCGAGCGAGACTTCGTCTTTCGGAGCAGTTTTGAAATAATAATTAATGATCGCGCCCGATGGCGGGTTATCACCGACTGGCTGGCGCTTGTCGAATTCCTCAGGATAATGCAAACGCACTGCGCTTTGCGGTTGATAAAGAATCGTATCTCCCTTGGAGGATTGCCCGCCGACTTGACGCAGCGGCGTTATGTCGTCCAGCACCCAGAATGACCGACCGTGAGTCGCCACGACCAGGTCATCATCCTTCACGACCAAGTCGTGAATAGGTGAGACGGGCAGATTCAACTGCAACGGCTGCCAATGCGCACCGTCGTCGAAGGAGACGAAAACCCCGAGCTCAGTGCCCGCATAAAGCAGTCCGCGCTTCCTGGGATCTTCGCGCACAGCATGGACATATGCGCTGTCGGGAATTCCAGTCACAATCGCGCTCCAGCTTTTTCCAAGGTCGGTCGTTTTGAAGATGTAAGGCTTGAAGTCGTCGAGTTTGTGCCGATCCACAGCGACATAGGCAGTGTTGGCATCGTGCGGCGACGGATCGATCAGGCTGACTGTGCTCCACTCGGGCATCTTCGGTGTGACATTCGACCAATGCTGACCGTCGTCCATCGTGACGTGAACCAGTCCATCATCTGTACCCGCCCAGAGTGTTCCTTTTTTTACGGGCGACTCCGCAAGAGCGAACACGGTGTCGTAATATTCGACCGAAGTGATGTCGTTAGTCAGGGGGCCACCGCTCGGCTGTTGTTTCGATTTGTCGTTACGCGTTAGATCACCACTGATCTGTGTCCAATGCTGCCCGTGATCGGTCGATTTGAAAACGGACTCCGCACCCGTGTATAAAACTTCGGGATCATGCGGAGAAAGAATGAGAGGCGTTACCCACTGAAACCGATGAATAATATCGGCTGCGCCATGACCGGAATTATCAACAGGCAAAACGCTAATATCCTGCGTTTCTTCCTTGGTTTTATCGTAACGATTGATGGAGTTTTCGTAGTTTGAATAAATAATGTGCCAGTCGCGGGGATCGGCCAGAACGAACCCGCATTCGCCGCCGCCGGCCACAAACCAATCCGCGGGTCCAATCGCGCCCCAATCTGTGCGACTGGCAATCCCAACGCTCGTATTGTCCTGTTGCGCGCCGTAAATGTGATAAGGGACAGCGTTGTCCACGGAAACGTGGTAAAACTGCGCGGTTGGCTGGTTGTTTTGGGTGGTCCACGTTTTTCCGCCGTCAACCGAGATACTTGCGCCTCCGTCATTAGCGTTCGCGACCCGATTGGGATTTTGCGGATCGATCCAGAGTCCGTGGTGATCTCCGTGACGCGCTGGTAATAAGTTAAAAGTTTTTCCGCCATCAACCGAACGAAACAACCCAGTGTTTAAAAGATAAACTGTGTCCGCTGACTTCGGGTCGGCGTAAACTTTGCTGAAATACCATGCGCGCTGGCGAAACCGGCCGTCATCATTTACACGGGTCCAATGTTGCCCGGCATCATCGGAACGATAAAGGCCGCCTTCCTTGGCTTCGATGATCGCATAGACGCGGTTGGAATCGGCACCCGAAACCGCGATACCGATCTTGCCCAGGATTCCTTCAGGCAGCCCATTGCCCTCGAGATGTTTCCAGGTAACACCATTGTCTTCGGATCGGTAGAGTCCACTTCCTGGACCCCCGCTGGAAAAGAACCACGGCTGTCGCCGAGCCTGCCACAGTGAAGCGAAAACAATGTTTGGATTGTGCGGATCAAAAACGACATCGATCCCGCCAGTATTCTCATCTTTAGACAAAACTTTTGTCCACGTCTTCCCGCCATCGGCAGTGCGAAAGATTCCTCGCTCTGTGTTTGGACCAAACGCATGACCAAGAGCTGCTACCAAAACTACATTCTCATCTCTTGGATCCACGATTAGTGCGCCGATTTGGCGGCTGTCCTTTAATCCAACGTTCTGCCACGTCTTGCCGCCATCGATGGATTTGAAGACTCCGGTGCCATAAGTGGTATTGCCGCGTATCGCCCCTTCGCCCGTCCCTGCATACAGCACATTGTGATCTGATGGCGCGATAGCGATCGCTCCGATCGATGAAATCGGTTGCTTGTCAAAAAGGGGAGTCCAATTCGCGCCGCCGTCGATCGTTTTCCAAACTCCCCCTGCAACGGCGCCGAAATAATAAGTGTCCAGCTCGCCTGGCACGCCTTCAATTGTTAACGCGCGCCCGCCGCGAAAGGGTCCGATTTGTCGCCACTGCATTCCGTTGAACAATTTCTCATCGATGCTTCCAGGTGGAACAGGAGTGGGGGATGGAGCGGGCTCCGCCGACGGTGAAAAGAAGGGTACAAAAGTAGCGAAAATGATTTCAACTACCCCAAGAGAACGGCGACCACGCGTAATCATCCGCCTAAGGTGGAAAGCCTGCGACTTCGTTCAACTGGAATCGCATGAGCGAAGCGTCAATAGGCTCCCTGAACTTTTTCTGACGCGCTGTGAAATCTTCGCTAAGCGTTGATCGCAGCCATCCTGGTGGCGGGAGTTTCCAACGCGGTGCCACCCGGTTGACCGCCGCCAAAATGCCGCGCAGCGTAATACGAGCCAATTACCAGAACAGCCGCAATAAACTGGGCAACCAGCGTTTCAACTGTGGGGAACACCGCAAACCAAAGGCCCATCCAAGGCGGCATATAGCTTTTTAGCGACGTGATTTCAGTCGTAGAAATCCAATGGGCCAGCTGCATTTCCTGCGCTTGCTCGCCGACCATTACCAGTAACACAACTCCGAGGAGAATTCCGGTAGTGATCAGCATTTTCCGATACGGCAGTCGCTGCTGAAGGACAAAGGTCAATACGGCTACCATTGCTGTCAGAACAATTCCCAACAGCGCGCCTTTTAGCACGACGGCGCCGCCGAGTCGCAGATGATAGCTTTGCAAAAAGAGCACGACTTCAAATCCTTCGCGATAGAGGGAGGTGAATCCCAGCAAGACTAATCCAAACCAGAGACGCGACTGGGAGATCTCGGCGGCGCGCGCGTTTTCGAGTAGCGCTTTGCGGCGGCGATTGTGAGCGCGAATCCAGCCACCCCAATAGATCTTGTGAAAGAACCAGTTCATGATGACGAGCAACACGATGACTGCCAGCAAGCCGGTAGCGGCTTGCAAATCGAGCGCCGACATGTTGTCGCTGAGTGAACCGACGATGCGCACTGCGATGAACCACGTGATCAAACTTGCGATAAACGCCAGGCTCGCACCAAGCCCCACCGGCCGGCGATGGGCGCGTTTGGATCCTGTCATGCTTGCGGTGATCGCTGCCAGAACGAGGATGCACTCCAAGCCCTCGCGAAAGACGAGAATCCCAATGTCCAGAAACGCCACAGTAGGAGTGGTATTGGCGCGTGTCGGATCAGGCGCACCGTGTGCCGTAACTCCCTGCCACACAAGTATCGCCACCACGCAAAGGGCAGCAAAAACGACGCCGACACGCAAAGCAGGCTTCATTTCGCCTCAAATTTTATCACATGCCAGCACTGCTGCTGCTGGTTGATTGCTTTTTTTTAGCGGCTGATTGCGCGGCGCCGCGGGGTTTGTTGTAGCCGGGGGCCGCAACATAATCGGTTTATCGTCTGGAAAGAACCTCGCGATCGAATCGCTCGGCGGAATTAAGGCCCCACGGTGAGCGTCAGATCGTCGCCG
>JBKPLD010000143.1:0-13828 GCA_046731415.1 Verrucomicrobiota bacterium | reverse complement strand
AGGTCGGACATGTTCTGATCCTGCGCGATATCACAGAGAGCCGTCGGACGGCGCAGCAAACCATCGAGTCGGAACGTCTGAACGCGCTTACGTTGCTGGCGGCAGGCGTGGCGCACGAAATTGGAAATCCGCTCAACTCGTTGCACATCCATTTACAATTGATGGAACGCAAGGCACAGGAACTGGACCGCAACGACAAGGCGGAGCTTCAGCAATCCATTGATGTCGCCCGTTCCGAAGTCCGCCGGCTCGATTCCATTGTCACGCAGTTCCTGCGCGCGATACGGCCATCGCATCCACGGCTCCATCCTGAGAATGTGAACACGATTGTTGAGGAAGCGGTGCGCTTTTTCACTCCCGAAATCCAGGATCGCGACATGGTCGTCGAACAGGAATTGCGGGCTGACCTGCCTTTACTTCCGCTGGACCGCGAGCAAATGAAGCAGGCATTTTACAATGTGATCAAAAACAGCCTCGAAGCCATGCGGCGTCATGGCACTCTAAGCATTCGCACTGATCTGGACGATACATACGTGATCGTCAGTTTCGTTGATACCGGTAGCGGGATGTCGGCAGAAAACTTGAGCCGTGTATTCGAGCCTTATTTCACAACTAAACCCTCCGGCACCGGGCTCGGATTACTAATCGTCCGTCGCATTGTACGTGAGCACGGCGGGGAACTCTCCATCGAAAGCACCGAGGGCAAAGGTCTTACCCTCACGATTCGATTGCCGTACGTCGAAAACCGAATTCGAATGTTAGAAGCGGGAGAAAGCAAAAGGCCGATTCAAGAAGCGACGGCTTCCCACCCATCAAGGTCAAGGGCATAAGGTAGCGCGAGCGTCCTCGCTTGCGCCGACTAGTCCGCCGAAGTCGCAAGCCGGTGGCAGGCGCTGCTCGAGCTTTTGCAACACACTGTCAATCGCCGCCAAATCCTTTCTTCAACCACCCCTCGAACTGGCGAAACAGCAGCCTGAGATACGCTCCGGGCGATTGCTTGAACAAGTCGATAATACGCGGACTGAGATCTTGTCCAGGGTCATCGATCGTTCCGAACAGACGCACGTTGGTCCACAGATAGCCATTCTGTTTGCGGCTAAAAACTTCTTCAGGATTTGGCAACCAATCGAGATATTCTCGGGTAAGCCCAAGTTTGATCGTGCCGCGCAACCGGCGTTGTTCGATCGACATTGCTCCCTCGATCCGGAATTTTCCTTTCTCTTCGATGACAATGTTGTTGATGTCGATCTTCGGATATTGCCAGGCAACCCTGAACGAACAATCGTTTAGCTCCAGGTGTTCAAACGATTTCTTTTGCGCAAGTTCAGCAAGCTTTTCCAAGACCGGAAGGTTCTCGACGCGCCCATGACTGACTCCAAAAGAACCTTCACCGGAGGAGCTTTCCAGCTTTACATCCTTTGCGGCCCAGTGCAGATCGCCGGAAGCGCTACCAGCCAAATGCTCTTTCCAGTCAGCAGGTAGCCAGGAGCGAATCGGAACGTGACTGAAATTAGCTTTTAGGTCGACGTTTCTATCCTTTCCAATGCCGGCCGTTGCTTGGGCATGGATGTTCTCGTCGCTATCCGAATCCGATGCCAGATCAATATCGTAAATTGTGAGCAGCGTCTTGGTGATAAGAAGCTGTGCGCGGCGGAGTTTCAGGTCGGGAAATAAAGCCATCTTGAATTTGCCGTTCGTGGCAACGTATTCAAAATCGCGGCCATGGGGCGTAATGAGCAGTTCTGTTCCAAAAAATCCGGCGCGTTCCCCGCGGAATTGCCACGTGACGTTGGCTTGTCCCGATTCAATCTTCTCCATGTACACCCGGTTCGGCAAAAAAATGGCGAACCATGGCTTGGGCGTCACTGCTTCAGGGTTCGCTTTGTAAATCTGAATTTCAACGTCACCTGATTGCACGTGCACGTCGGTGAACCTCCATTGCCGTAAAAAGACGCCTAACGGATCAAACGTCGCCGTGATACCCCGGGCATCGAGTGACTTCATCGCCTTCTTTCCATCCCCCGCTGAAAAACTCTCGCTTTGTGCCACCAACGCGCTGGCGCGGCGGATCCTTGAAAAGCGACCTTGAGGGAAATGCAAACCTTTCGCAGTCTCACCTTCCATCGCTGCGCGAAATGCGTTGCTTTCGACGTAGTGAGTCAGCAACGGGCTATAGAAGACAGTTACACCGGCCCCGGCTGCGATTAGAAAAAGAATCGCAGTTGCCCCGCCCAGGATCAGCAGTAACCGTCGCAAGATGGAAGCGGCTTAATGACGAAATCGGAATAACTAAGCTTAATGGAATGTCCGAATGAGCAAATGACGAATGCCTGCTTCTCTCGTCATTCGTCATTCGTGCTTCATCATTCCTTCCATTCCCAGTTGCGCGAAAAGAAAAGCGTACACGTCGGCCAATTGTTTGATGCGCTCGTTCAGCGCTGTGCCGATGCCGTGACCTGCACTGGAGCTTGTCCGCAGTAAAATTGGATTCTGCGATTCATTCGCCTCATCCAGGCGAGCCACCATTTTGCGCGAATGATATGGCGCAACGCGCCCGTCGTTCGCGCCGGTCATCATCAGAATGGAAGGATATTTCGTTCCATCCACAACGTGATGGTATGGCGAATACGCATAAAGCGCGTTGAATTGTTCCGCATTTTTTACCGTGCCAAATTCCGTCACGTTGAAGGCGCCATTTGGCGCAAGCTCTACGCGCAGCATATCGTAAATTCCGACCTGGGAGACAACCGCCCGCATCAAATCGGGATGCTGGGTGATCATTGCGCCCATCAGGAGGCCGCCATTGCTTCCTCCCTGGATCGCTAGCTTTTCGGGACGCGTGTACTTCTCTTTGATCAAGTATTCAGCCGCAGCGGCGAAATCGTCGAAGACGGTTTGCTTTTTCGTGAGATTGCCGGCCTTGTGCCAGTCTTCACCAAACTCGCCGCCTCCTCGAATATTTGCCACCACATATCCGCCGCCGTGATCGAACCAAAGCCGGCGCGTAAATTCAAAATTCGGCGACATGCTGATTCCGTAACCGCCGTAACCGTGCAGCAATGTCGGATTCTGCCCCTCCCGTTTCATTCCCTTGCGGAAAACGATGTTGAGCGGAATTTTCGTGCCGTCCTTTGAGGTCGCGAACTCGCGTGTCACTTCGATATCAGCAAATGAAACGGGCGAGGTGCTGTGCAACGCCGTTTTCACCGGCTCGGTCTTTCCCTTCAGACAATGGAACCAGGCTGCTGGTTCGGTATAACTTTGGTCGCGAAACAGAAGAGAACCGTCCTCGAGACTGACCATTTCCTGCACAGCAGATATTTTTGGAATCGGAACAATCGTTTCGCCTTTGCCGTCCAGACCGAACCGGCGAATTTGAGATGGACCACCAAGCAAATCGCCGATGAACAGGGCGTCCGCTGCGGGCACGATTTGTTGAATCACAGGCTCGCCGGTTGGAACGATTTCAACGGCTTTGCTTAGCTCTGGCGTCTGGAGCGGGAGACGGAGAACTTTGCCGCGCGGTGCAGCGTTGCGCGAAAGAAGATAGAGCGCGTTGTCGCGTCCAAGGTGGGCGGCCTTAATCTGATCGCTGAATTGTGGGATCTGCTTCCACGCCTTGTCTGGGCCAAGCAAGTAATATGCGAACTCTCCGCCATCTCCATTCGCCACGGAGGCGAGAACGTATCCGCTGTCGCGCGAAGCTTCCAAAATGATCTCTGCGATCCGTGGAAAGTCTTTTCCGATGGAGTAGGTATCCTCCGTGTCAGGGGTGCCCAGCTTGTGAAAATAAATCTGCTGATAAAAGTTCAGGTCAGCTTCGGACCGCTCACCTTTCCTGGGAAAGCGTGTGTAATAAACTCCTGTGCTATCGGCGTTCCATGCTGCGCTGCCGCCCGCCGTCGGATATTGGACATGGGCGATTGTGTCCGGCAGCGCTTTGCCACTCGCGGTCTCGTAAAAGTGAAGCGTACCGTCTTCGCTTCCCCCGGTCGAAAGCGATATGGCGGCATATTTGCCATCCAATGACGGAACAAACCAATCGATCGCAGTTGTGCCTTTTGCGTCCAAGGCGTTTGGATCGAGCACGACTTTCTCGGATTTGAGATCGTCAGCCGACGCGAGCGTCACCAGTAATGGTTGTTGCTTCGGGGGCTGGAATTTCATCACGAACAACAAGCCGGGTCGTGAGACGAGCGACGAGTAACTTGGCGAAGTTTTTGCGTACCACTCAGTTAATTGCTTTTCGATAGCCGACCGATCCGGCAACCGATCGAGATATTGCCGGGCCCGCTGATTCTGTGTGTCCGACCATGCTTTCACGTCGGGATCATCATCTTTTTCAAGCCATTGATAAGGATCTTCCACAGTCACTCCCTGATAGGTGGTTGAAACCGGTCTCTTGGGAGTTTCTGGATCGGCACCGAGCAAAGCAGTCAAAGCAAACGTGCAGCCGATGCAGACCAGGGACAGAAGTCGATTGGCTTTCATGCAATGAGATTCTGGATATTTGAGACTGAATGAAAATCTAGCATTCAGCTTCTGACAACCGGCATCGCCACATGAATCACGACGAACATTAGCGTGCGGCTGGAATTACCGACTCCGATTGTGGCTGATTCGCTGCGTATTTTGGGTCTTTAACCTGCTTGCGGACAGCTGCGAAGAGTTTCGTGATTCCCGTCAAACTAACGCGATTGGCAATGAAAGACGGGATAAAACCTCCAGTGTCGGTGTAAATGAAATAGGTGGCGCGAGTTTTGATCGCGCCATCGGGCTCGAGCAGCCATTTGCCCTCGCAAATTTTCACGCGCACCACGCCTTTCTTTTCGGGCGGACCGAGCTCGTTCGCCGGCGCCCAGTGACTGGCGAAAACCAAGCCATCGCTGGACGGCCATGATTTCTTCCACACGCGCAAGGTATAATCGCGGTCCGCACAAATTTTTGGCGAAAGCCTTTGATAACCAACGATTGAATCGCCGTCTCGTTTGATTAGCCGGCACTCGGTCATGTACGGCATGAATTTCGGGTAGTTCTGGAAATCGTCGATCACCGCGCAGACGGTACCGGTGGGTGCGTCAATCGGGCCGATAGCTTTGAATTCCTTGAGCGGCGAACCCGGACGAAGGCGGCTGTAGATCTCGACGTTTTTATCTCGATCCGACAGTTTCCAGTCATTGCCCGCGTCTGTGGAGACTTCAGCACCGAAAGCGGTTGGACAACCAGCGAAAAGAATGGACATCAGCCCATGGAAAATCCGCTGGTGCATCGGCGGCGAGGATACATCATTTCCTCGGCATGGCTATATTTCTTTGATTGTGGTACTGGGCCGCAGGTCGGAGCGTCTTGAGGCTTCAACGACGAAATCCGAATGCTTCGTTCGATATTCGACATCCTAGCGCACACTTGATACTGGAGAAAAATCCAGCATCTAACATGTAGTATCCAGTGTTCGGAACGCAGGCAAAATGCCTATGTTCCTGTGCCGCCAATGAATCTCCAGCCCATCGTCCTAATTGTTGATGACGAAAAGCACACTCGAGACGGATTGCGAAGTTTGCTCGAGAACGAATACGATGTGTATGTCGCTCCCGATATTGCAGGCGCGATAAACGTGCTCGAGCGCGAGCAGATCGATGTGCTTCTGACGGATCTGCGTCTCGGCAGCGAAGATGGAATGACTCTGATCGATCGGGCGTTGAAAATGCCGCGCCCGCCCGCCTGTATCATGATGACTGCCTATGGATCGGTGGATGTAGCGGTGGAAGCGATGAAACGCGGCGCCTACGATTTTGTGACCAAGCCGCTCAATCTCGACAAAATTGAATTGCTGATCGCGCGCGCTGTGCAAGGCCGCAGGCTCGAGCAGGAAAATCGCGCGCTTCGGGAACAGGTAGATGAACGTTACGGCCTGGAGAATATCTGGGGAGACTCGGCAGCGTTGCATGAAGTGCTCGACACCATTCGGCAGGTGGCGCCTTCATCAGCCAATGTGCTGATCGAAGGAGAGAGCGGCACAGGCAAGGAGCTGGCTGCGCATGCCATTCATAATTTGAGCCGCCGCAACAAGGCGAAATTTGTCGCGGTGCATTGCGCGGCGCTTTCTCCACAACTTCTCGAGAGCGAGTTGTTCGGTCATGAGAAAGGCGCTTTTACCGGCGCGTACGAACGGCGGATCGGCCGGTTCGAGCAGGCAAACGGCGGCACGATTTTCCTCGACGAAGTCGCTGAGATCGATCCGAGCACCCAGGTCAAGTTGCTACGCGTCATGAGCGAGGACCGCGCATTCGAACGTGTTGGCGGCAATCAAACGTTGCACGCCGACGTCCGGATCATTGCGGCCACGAACAAAAATCTGGAACAGTTAGTGCGCGAGGGAAAATTCCGCGACGATCTTTATTTTCGCCTGAACGTGGTGCGCATCACCATGCCGCCGTTGCGCGAACGAAAGGAAGATATTCCGATTTTGGTCCAGGGATTCCTGCGCCACTTCTGCAAGACAAATGAAAAACCGCTTCTGGATCTGACACCCGAAGCGATGGATGCGCTCCTGGGTTACGAGTGGCCCGGAAACGTTCGCGAGCTGCGCACGGCGATAGAGCATGGCGTCGTGATGGCGACCGGGACAGAGATCACGTTGCGCGACCTGCCGATGGCCGTGCGGCAGTCAGCAAAAGCAAAATTACCGGGCGGAATTTCGGCGCAGGCTTTCGGTGAAAAGACCAGCCCCCTCGATCTACATGAGACAGAAAAAAGATTAATTGCCCAGGCGCTCGCTGCGACGAACGGCAACGTAACCGCTGCAGCCAAAAAGCTCGGCATCAGCCGCCGCACATTGCATCGAAAGATCAACGAAATGAAGCTAGGGAAAGAGGAAAGGTACGAAACGGGGACGTAAGCTGGAATCGGCTTGTCTTTCCGCAGGCACACCATGGCGCAGTTTATTTTGGTGCCAAAGAGGCAACAATTTTTTCGAAACGCAGGTCGCCGCGCAGCGGATCCCAGAACGGCAGCAGTTTTAATTGACCGTAGCTGACCGGACTTGGCTGGCCGGTCACAATGGAAAGCTGTTGGCAAGCGAGGTCCTTATCGCCAACCCAGGCGGCGATCATCGCCAGATACTCAATCATCAGCGGACCATTGATCGCATCTTTTTCCACAGGAAGAAGCTCGACTGCGCGGCGGCCTTCGCGTAACGCATCTTCTTTTCTTCCTAGGCCAGCGTCGATCAATCCCAGTACGCACAGCGCCGGCCCGTAATCTGGTTGGGCTTGGATGATTTTCTCCTGCTCCGCTCCCGCCGCAGCGAAAGCTACTCGCGCGTTACTCTCGTCGTTGCTCATTCGTGCTATGATGCCTTCGATTAACGGACGATTTAGGTGAACAGCATAATCGGTAAGCGGTATCTCACCGAACGTGTCCAAGGCCTTTCGCGCCGAGACTATGTCGTCTTCGGCCAGTGCGCAGCTTAACCAGTCATTGGCGACATTGGACAGGGCACCCGGATTTGTAGCTCGAATGAACTCGATCGCCTGGTGCAACGGCCGGGTATCGGCTTTCCAGTGAAATTCGACCGCCGCAAGCGCGACGTTCGTATCTACATCGGCCGGCTCAATAGCCAACGCTCGATTTAGAGCGGAAATTTCTTCAGGATACCGCCGCAGGACTCCGTAACTAAGCGCGATCTGCTGCAACAAATAAAAATTGCGGGGATCGAGATCAATCGCGCGCTCCAGGTTTCGTGTCGACTCTTCCCAATGCCCCTGACGCCTCAGAATAAAGCCTGCGACTGCGAATACTCGAGGATCATTCGGTAAACTCCGGCGCGCAATGTCCAGTTCAGCGAGAGCGCCATCATAGTCGAGGTACCCATGATAAAGATTTTCGGCGCGCGCAAGATGCGCTTCACCTGCATCCGGACGAAGACGAAATGCCGCCTGGAAGGCAGCTTCCGCTGACGCCAGCCGTGCCGGAGTATGATCGAGACCAAGGAAGTAAAGCAGACCATCGGTATGGGCGAGTTCGCAGTATGCTTCGAAAAACGACCGGTCATGCGTAATTGCCTGGTTAAGTAGATCTGCTGCCTCGAGCAACTTCGCTCTCGCGGCACTGCTAAAGCTTGTCAGAAGAAGGTTCTTGGCTTGTGCATAGAGTTCGAACGCAGTCACGTCGGCAGTTGGCTTGTGTTCCATGGCCGCTTTCTCGGCAATTGAAATTTTCGCGCGCATTTGCTCGGCGATCTTTTGCGCTATTTCGCCCGGAATCGCGAATGCCTCCTTGAGATCCCGCTCGTATCCGTCCGCCCATACTCCTGTGTTAGTGCGAGTATCCACCAACTGAGCGTTAACATGCACCCTGCCACCAGAACGCCGAGCAGTGCCTTCCAAGACGTGTGAGACGCCAAGCGAACGTCCGATCTTATGCAAATCCCGTTTGCCGCGATAGTGCATCACACTGGTACGGCTGATTACTTTGAGATCAGCGATCTTAGCTAGCTTGGTCAAAATATCGTCTTGAACGCCGTCAGCAAAAAAAGCGTCCTCTTTGTCATCGCTCAGATTTTCAAATGGTAGGACAGCGATTCCCGCCGGTATCCGGCGAAGCGATTCACGTTGCCAGATCGTTACGCCTAAACCTGCTGCGAGGACAAACGACAACACGATCAGGCCAGCGATCGTTGGATTCCGTTGCACCCATTTTCGGGAGCGCGTGAAAAATCCGCTGCGCTTCGCGCGGATTGGTTCGTGTCTTAGCCAACGTTCGAGATCTTCGGCCAGCTCGAGAGCCGACGAGTACCGGTAACGCGGATTTTTCTCGAGACACTTCAAACAAACAGCCGAAAGATCTCGATCGATTTTCCGGTTCCACGAACGCGGTGAGCGCGGCTCCGAATCCAGCAGCAGGCGGACCGTTTCGTAGCTCGTTTCGCCGAGAAAAGGCGGATAGCCAGTGATCAACTCGTAGAGAACCGCGCCAAGTCCATAGACATCGGTAGGCTTGCCGACTGCGGCATTGTTCCCCACCGCTTGTTCCGGCGCCATGTAACTGGGCGTGCCCATGACTTCCAGTGAGCCGGTGATCGTACTCCCATGTTCGACTAATCGCGCCAGGCCAAAATCGGTAAGGTGTGGTTCGCCGTTCGCATCCAACAGAATGTTTCCAGGCTTGATGTCCCGGTGCAGGATGCCGTGTTCGTGTGCGTAGTGCACAGTGCGGGCGACCTTCGCTATAAGCTCCGCTGCCTGCCGCGCCGATATCGGTCCGCGATCAACTAATTCGTCGAGAGGATCTCCTTCGACGAACCGCATGCTGAAGTAGCAGGTGCCGTCCCGTTCGCCGACTTCATGAACGGAAACGATCCCGGGGTGATTGAGCTTTGCCGCGGCTTCCGCTTCTCGCCGAAGGCGCCTTAAGTGCGCGGTGGTGGCCCACTGACCCGAGCCGATGATCTTTACAGCAACTGTGCGATTTAGACTTCTCTGCCAGGCCCGAAATACAATGCCTTGACCGCCGCGACCGATCTCTTCCAGCAACTCGTAATCCCCAAACTCTCTGGGCATCTCCGCTGGGGGCGGTCCTCTTTCACCATGCGACTCGACATTCGCGTCCACGCTGCGATCAAAGCAAAAGAGTCGTCCCAATCTCAAGCCCTGCAACTGGTTCACAAGCGAGTCGACATTGGTCTCCCTAATGCTTCCAAAACTTTGCCGTTTACGAATTAGCTTTCGAGCGTTTCAATTACGCCGTGACCGGAAAGAAGATTTTTGGAACGGATGGCGTGCGCGGTGTCGCGAACGTGGAGCCGGTCACTGCTGAGACCGCACTGAAGTTGGGGCGCGCAGCGGCCTACGTTTTCACGCAACTAAATCCGCGCAAGACTCCGGCAGGCGCACGGCCTAAGATCGTGCTCGGCAAAGACACGCGTCTTTCCGGTTACATGCTCGAAAACGCGCTGGTTGCCGGGATCACTTCACTCGGAGTCGATGTGCTCGTTATCGGACCGTTACCCACGCCGGGCGTGGCTTACATCACACGATCGCTGCGCGCCGATGCCGGCATCGTTCTTTCCGCTTCGCATAATCCTTATCAGGACAACGGTATCAAATTTTTCCGGCATGATGGCTACAAGCTGGATGATCAGATTGAAGAAAAGATCGAGCACCTCGTTTTTAGCGGCGAAATCGATTCCATCCGGCCTACAGCCAACAAAATCGGACGCGCAACGCGCATCGACGATGCCCTCGGACGGTACGTGGAATTCGCCAAGGCCAGTTTTCCACGTGGGATGTCGCTGGAGGAAATGCGCGTGGCGGTGGATGTCGCAAATGGCGCCGCCTACAAATCGACGCCATGCATTCTGCGTGAACTTGGCGCGGATGTTGCCGTGGCGCACAACCAGCCAAACGGTATGAACATCAATGACGGCTGCGGCAGTATTCATCCCGAGGAAATTCAGCGAATCGTGAAAATGAGTGGCGCTGACGTTGGCATTACGCATGACGGCGACGCCGATCGCGTCCTGTTGTGTGACGAAAATGGCGACATTGTTGACGGCGACGAGATTCTCGCGATCGCTGCGCTTGACCTTTTGCGCGCTGGCCGGCTGGAACAAAATACAGTCGTGGCCACCATCATGAGCAACTTTGGCCTCGATGAAACGCTTTCGGCCCACGGCGGAAAAGTCATTCGAACAAAAGTCGGCGATCGCTATGTGATTGAAGAGATGGCGCAGAAAAAACTCAATCTCGGTGGCGAACAAAGCGGGCACGTTATCTTCCGCGATTTCACCACTACGGGCGACGGAATCATCAGCGCGCTCCAGATTCTGTGCATCATGCACAAGACCGGCCAGCCGTTGGGTAAGTTGAAGACATGTTTGGAAAAATATCCGCAGGCCCAGCGCAACTTGATCGTAAAGGAAAAGCGTCCGCTCACCGAGCTGGATGCGGTGATGAAACTGGTAACCGAAACGGAGAAAGAGCTCTCCGGAAAAGGGCGCGTCCTGCTGCGTTATTCGGGTACCGAGCCAAAGATTCGTTTGCTTATTGAAGGTCGCGAGGTCGAGAAGATCGACAAGCAAGCGGACCGAATCGCCGATGCAATCCAAAGCGCGATCGGAGTTAATTAAGCGTTGCAATGTGTAAACCCGCAGTCATCCCGAACGAAGTGAGAGACCTCGCAAAGGGTGATGGATGACGCAATCAAATTGGTGTATCGAGGGCTTTGAGTGAGGGATCCTTCGCTTCGCTCAGGATGACACGTGGTGTGCTATGACTTTATCTAGGGTAATCGAAGCGCTTCTATTCAGCGCGCAGAAACCGCTTTCGATCCGTGAATTAAGGGAAGCTATAAAGAAAGCCGGCGCGGAGGACGAATTTTCGCCTAACGAATTCGCTAAAATAAGTGAAGCGGAGGTTGCCGCCGCGCTCGAACAATTGAAAATCGAGTGTATCGAGCAAGAGCGGGCATTTCAGCTCAACGAAAAGGCGGAAGGCTGGCAGCTTGCCACCGATCCCAAATACGCCCGGTGGGTGCGCCAGCTTTTTCCCGCGCCAAAACCGGCCCGGCTGAGTGCGCCTGCGCTGGAGACACTCGCGATTATCGCGTATCGCCAGCCTATCACACGCGCAGATGTCGAAGCAGTTCGAGGGGTCAACATTGATGGCGTCCTTCAAACATTAATGGAGCGTGGACTCGTTAAAATCGCCGGTCGCGCCGAAATCCCCGGACGACCTCTGCTTTACGAAACTACACAATTTTTTCTCGATCATTTTGGGCTTAGGAACCTGGATGAATTGCCAAATGTCGAAGAGTTGCGCACGCGTCATCTGCCGAAAGCCGGTGCTGTAGCCGGCATCGGCGATGCCGGCTCCCCGGGGTCAGCGAACCCGGCTACGACGCCGGAATCATAGACGTCGGCCAGTTGCTGACCAGATGCACGCATGAATGGCTCGCCGTGGTTGCGCTTCGCGTGGCGAAGTGGCTGCAGCAGTTTCTTCCTTCTCGCGCTCGCAACGTCGACGTCTGCGCGATCGCAAATTCGCGCCGATGATTGTCCGCGCGCCGCAAAATATTCGGAAAGCCAACGCGGCGTCTCCATGCTCGTAATGCAAAATGGTCGGACGATTTTCGAGCATTATGCGAACGGTGGTTCGGCTCGGGGACGGTGGCCAATTTTCAGTGGAACAAAAAGTTTTTGGGGGATTGCCGCGCTCGCTGCGGTGCGCGACGGATTGTTCAAGCTCGACGATCTCGCTTCCGAGACGATCACGGAATGGAAGAGCGACCCGCGCAAATCGCAGATCACCATCCGTGAGCTGCTAAATCAGACGGACGGCATCGAGGGCGCTTCGCGTCTTCAACGCTCTTCGATCCGCGATCGGAATGCCACGGCGATTCGATTATCGGTCGTTGCTAAACCCGGTTCGGCTTTTATCTATGGCCCGAGTCATCTGCAAATTTTTTCCGAGCTGCTCCGACGAAAACTCAAAGGGCGCGATGTGATCGGCTATTTTGAATCGCGTGTGTCGAATCGGCTTGGACTAAGTCGCCTCAACTATAAAAAAGACGCTCGCGGCAATCCGTTGCCGGCAACAGGATTTGAATTGACGGCTCGCGAATGGGCGCGGCTCGGCGAGTTGGTTCTCGGCAAAGGCAGCTATCATGGGCGACAAATTGTTCCAGCAGCTCTTTTGCGAGAAGCATTTGCCGGTTCGTCACCAAATCCGTCGTACGGCCTCACATTTTGGTTGAATCAACAGGCCTCGAACGGGCGTGAGGCAGACATGGAACGCATGCTCGACTTACGGTGGCAGCACGCGCATTGGACAAATGTTTGCGTGTGCAAAGACGCGCCGGCAGACATGGTCGTGGCACTTGGCTCCGGCTATCAGCGGTTGTTCATTATTCCGTCGCTGGAGGCAATCATTGTGCGACAGGGCTCCAGCGCAAAATTTTCCGATGCGCATTTTCTGCGACTAATTTTCGGCCTGTTGTAGGGGGACGCCGTTGGCGTTCAACAGAGCTAAACGTTTCTGTGATGAGAGTTGACTTGGCTGTGCAATTACTGAACCATCGCAGTTATGAAGAGACTCACGTCGAGATGCGCCTCGTTGATCATCGCGCTAGTGGCGCTGCACGGGCTGACTGGCTGCGGCACCTATAATCGGCTCGTCGCGCTCGAGCAGAATGTGAATAAGAAATGGGCCGATGTGCAGTCAGTCTATCAGCGCCGCGCCGATTTGATTCCGAATCTGGTGAATACGGTTTCGGGCGCGGCCAATTTCGAAAAATCGACTCTGACCGAGGTGACAAACGCGCGGGCCAGCGTTGGCCGTGTTCAACTTGATCCAAACAAGGCGCCCACTGATGCAGCAACACTTCAGCAATTCCAGGCCGCGCAAGGACAATTGAGCAATGCTCTTTCGCGGCTGCTGGTGGTGGTGGAGCAGTATCCGGAATTGAAGGCTAACCAAAACTTTCTGAGTTTGCAGGCACAGCTGGAAGGCACGGAGAATCGCATTTCGGTAGAGCGAAATAATTTTAACAGCGCCGTGCAGGAGTACAATACCGCGCTCAGCACATTCCCCACGAACATGCTGAACAAGTTGTTTAGATTTCAACCGAAGCCATTTTTCGCAGCGCAACCGGGCGCGGAGAAAGCGCCACCCGTGCAATTTAATTTTGGCCCTGCGCCGACGCCAGCGACTGCAACGTCTCCATAAGGTGATTCTCAATTTTGCGGTCGGAGCGGGCGGGCGGCCCGCGACCCGGCGGTCGGTACGGCTGCCATCACAAATCTTGCGCGGCAAACAAGTCGCTCTGTTGG
>JBKPLD010000142.1:0-4667 GCA_046731415.1 Verrucomicrobiota bacterium | reverse complement strand
ATCGTGTCGTTAGCGCGATAGTTCGACCAAAAGTGTTGGCCATCGAAAGTCAGCGAGCGGCATGCGAATGGCACGACCGCAACATCTTTAACATCCGGTTTTTCGTCTCGTGGATCGAGCCGCGCAATGGTCCAACTCTCGCCGTTCTGTTCGGTCCCGCGCAACACGTAGATCATTCGATCGACGAAAGTGTGCCCTGAGATCTCAGCGCCAATGTCGATGACGCGAATGATATTGCCATTCGCGTCCAGCTTGAGAACACGGTGTTTGTACCATTGACTCAGGTAGAGACTCTCGCCGTCGTAGCTCAGATATGAACCTGTAAATTCCGGGCAAGTGATTTTGTCGTTCTCCGAAAAGCCTTTTCCGGGAGTGAATCGGCGAATGTAACGATCGTCATCCGGTCCTTCGCCGATTGTAAAATAAACCGTGCCATTCGTCGCAACCGCAGCCCATGGGATGCCGGGCGGTTCTTTTTCTTCGAGCACTTCCCACTCTTTCGGATCAATTGCGTAAATTCGGCGCAGATCACGCGAACCCATCCACAGTTTGTCACCGTCCCACGCCAGCGCCTGCGGCGTGGGCGCCGGTGAAGGAAATCGCCCTCGCTCTATGATCGTCGAAAGGTTCATGTTACCCGAATAACATTGGTTCGTGTTCAATGTCGCGCAACAACCACAAATAAAGTTGTCACCGGTGAGTTATCTCGTCAGACTCGGCTCCCTCCTCAGCTCTCCGATCGAGATCCGCCAGGGTTGACCTGGCAAATTTTGTTAGCCATCAACATGCCCCTTAAATAAGCAAGCGCGCGCGGTCATGCTTTTCAATTCGCTTACGTTCGTCGTCTTTTTCGTAATCGTCGTCACCGCCTTCTGGAGCATTCGTTCCTGGAACGCGCGGAAAAATCTTCTCGTAATCGCCAGCTACATTTTTTACGGCGCGTGGAATCCGCCATTTGCCGCGCTGCTTTTTTCCACCACCGCAATGGATTTTTGGCTCGGCAGACAAATGGCCAGGGCCAGGGGACGCCATTCGCGACGCGTCTGGTTGGTTGGCAGTGTTTGCATGAACCTGAGCATGCTCGGGTTCTTCAAATACGGAAACTTTCTTCTCCAAAATTTCGAATGGTTGCTGGCGCGCATCGGCATCATTTATCACCCACCGCATCTCGATATTCTTTTGCCGGTCGGCATTTCTTTCTACACGTTTCATTCTCTCTCCTACACCCTGGACATTTATCGCGATGTCTTGAAGCCCACCAGATCGTTGCGCGACTTCGTCCTGGCCGTTTCCTTTTTTCCTCAGCTGGTCGCGGGGCCAATCGTGCGGGCCGGCGATTTTCTTCCACAACTTGTTAGGCCGCCGAGTTTGCGCGCAGGCCAGTTTCTCTGGGGATTATTGCTCATGACCCTTGGCTTGTTCGAAAAAATCGTGCTCGCCGACACGATGCTTTCCGGGTCAGCCGATCGGATTTTTGGCTACGCTGGACCGCTGATCGCGTTGGATTCCTGGCTGGGTGTCATGGCATTTGCCGGACAGATTTTCTTTGATTTCGCCGGTTATTCCACGTGCGCCATTGGCGCCGCTCTCTGCCTTGGCTTTCATCTGAAGGATAATTTCCGTTTTCCGTACGCAGCCATTGGGTTTTCCGATTTTTGGCGGCGCTGGCATATCTCGCTATCCACATTCTTGCGCGACTACCTTTATATTCCGCTCGGAGGCAATCAGGTTCGTCCGTCTCGCGCCGCGGCCAATTTGGTAATCGTGATGTTTCTTGGTGGTCTCTGGCATGGCGCGGCCTGGACGTTTGTCGTCTGGGGCTTGCTTCATGGATCTTATCTCGTCGTGGAGCGAGCCATTCGCGTTTTGTTCGAGCAAAAAAAGTGGGCCGATTATCTCTGGACCCGACTGCTGGCCGGCTTCGCCACCTATGCTGCTGTTTGTGTCGCCTGGGTCTTTTTTCGAGCATCGGATTTCACGATTGCCGCGCGAATGCTCGGCGGCATGTTTGGCGGACATCCGCACGGCGACGCCATTCTAACCACGCGCGAAATCTTACAGATCACTCTTGTTACCGCTGGAATGATTCTCGTGCACTGGTTCCTGCGCGACAGCAATATCGAAACTGCCGTAATGCGTTTACCACGCTGGAGCGTGGCGACGGTATGGACGTTCATGGCCTGCGCCATCATCCTCACTCAGGGGAGCAGCAATGCCTTCATCTATTTCCAATTTTAAACGCAAGCTTCGTCTGCCGCGACTGTTTTTCAGTACGCCACCAGAAATTGAACGCGTACATGGCGGTCCTCCCCTCGAATACGAGCGACCGATACCGCAGTTGCCATGGCGGGGCATCGCGGTGGTTGTCGTGCTGATCGTGACCGCAGCTGCATTTACATGGGAATTTTATTGTCGCTCCATCGGTTACGGTCCGACGCTCAACGATAACGAGGATCTCTGGACGTCTGCTCGCCGGCGTGTGAAGCCTGAATCGATCGTCATCATCGGCGATTCACGAGGCTTGTTCGATCTCGATCTCGACGAAATTCAAAAAGGTTTGGGCAAACGTCCCGTTCAGCTGGCAATGGGCGGCAGTTGTGCGTACCCAGTGCTGGCCGATCTGGCTAACGACGAGAATTTTCATGGCACGATCATTTGCAGCGTCGTTCCGCGTTTGTTTATCGCGCCACCCGGCTCGCCCCCCATGGAGCGCGCCGAAAAAGCAGTTCGGCGATCCCATACTCAAACACCCGCCCAGCGTGTCAGCCAATATCTGGCCATGCCACTTGAAGAACATGTCGCGTTTTTGAAACAGGAAGAATTAACCCTCGACGATCTGCTAAAGCGTCTGCCAATTCCCAATCGTCCGTACGCTTTGGTTTCACCGCGGCTTCCCCCGTACTTCAGGACTTTGGACCGTGAACGTCGCGCACGCATGATCGAGGAATGCGCCCGACCCGGAAAATTGCAGACCACGATTCAGCAAATCTGGCTGCCGCTCTTTAGTCCTCCTCCCCCGCCTACGTACATTCCACAGGAGGAGTTTGCGAAACAGATGCGCCAGGCGCTTGAACAACGATTTCACGACGCTGCCGCGGCTGTGCAAAAGTTGAGGGATCGCGGCGGCAAAATTGTTTTTGTCCATCTTCCTCATAGCGGCGAGTTGAAGACTCTTGAAGATCGTGAGACACCGCGGCCGGCCGTCTGGGATCGAGTAATCAAGGAAACGGCCGCGCCCGGAATTTGCTACGAAGATTTTCCAGAACTCGCTGGTTTCAACTGCCCCGAGTGGTCACATTTATCCGCTGGCGACTCTGTCGAGTTCAGCAAACGCTTGATTCCACATCTTCGCGCCGCGCTACAGATGTGATGCGCATTGTCCGGGCGCCCCGGCAAGATTTTCTGCTCGGATTACGATGCTTCCTGTTCGATCACAGAAAGAATATTTCCAGCCGGGTCCTTGAACCAGGCGATCGCAGGGCCCTTCCCGCGCATGATTCCTTTCTTGTCCGTCTTGATTTCGGGAAGATCATAAATCTCAAAACTGACACCGCGCTTTGTGAGCTCATCGACCGTTTGATCGACATCATCCACAGCGAAATTGAGCACGGTGAACGTCGCCGGAGTGTGATTCGGCTTCGGATAGATGAGGACATTATTGCCCCCGGCTAGGTGCAACGTCAGCAAACCATTGGATTCCGAAACCTTGAGCCCAAGTGTGCGACCGTAGAATTCTTTCGCCTTTGGCATGTCGTCAGCCGAAAAACCACTGAACGCTTTGCTTTCTCCTAACATGTCAGGCTTCCTTAAGCCATACTTCGTTTTCTACGAAGCGCTCGGTCCTGAATTTCATTAGCGGTGAAATCGACGCAAATTTTCATCCTTATACTCCTGGCGATGATTGCTTTCGCGAGCAACTCGCTGCTTTGCCGAGCCGCATTGAAACAAAACAACATCGATGCCGCTACTTTCACGTTCGTTCGTATTTTTTCCGGAGCTGTCGCCCTCTGGCTCATCATAGGCGTTCGCAGAAAGATGACAGGTGATGGAACGGCTACTCCTTCAGTTGATGGCTCAGAAACGAGAGTCGGATCTCCCTCACCTCAATCGTCTCCCCAAGGGAGAGGCGGTTACTTCTCCCTCGAAGAGAAGAACAGGGTGAGGCGCGCTGGCAATTGGATATCAGCGCTCGCGCTTTTCATATACGCGGCTGGCTTTTCATTTGCATATCTCGACCTTTCGGCCGGAACGGGCGCTTTGCTTTTGTTTGGAGCGGTGCAGGCCACGATGATTCTTTGGGGATTGCACAAAGGCGAGCGACTCAACACCATTCAAATTGTCGGCTTCATCATCGCGGTGGCCGGACTCGTCGTGCTAGTGTTCCCTGGACTTTCCGCTCCGCCTTTGGCTGGATCGATCCTGATGCTGGGAGCGGGGGTAGCCTGGGGTATCTATTCGCTACGCGGTAAAGGGGAACGGAATCCCGCGAGCGTCACAACCGGAAATTTTCTCCGCGCGCTTCCGTTCGCGGCTGGTCTTGGCATCGTTTTCGCTGCATGCGCAAATTACAATCTTATGGGAATCAGCTATGCCGTATTATCGGGCGCAATTACATCAGGCCTTGGTTATGTGATTTGGTACAGCGTGCTGCCCGGACTGAAAGCTAC
>JBKPLD010000141.1:0-3274 GCA_046731415.1 Verrucomicrobiota bacterium | reverse complement strand
CGCGTGGGGCTACAAGGCGGACTGGAAGCACCTTGAGCGGGCTTATTTTCGGTCGTGTGTTTTATCACCGGACCGGTATCGCGCGATGTTGCGGCTCCTGAGTATTTTTGCGCAACACCTTTCGATCTTGTCGAATCAATTGGTCGTAGGCCGCGAAAAGGACGAGGCCGCGAACATGACGCGAGCGCGGCAATTCATCGAGAAACATCAGGCGGAGCCGCTGTCGCTCGGGCGGGTAGCCCACGCGGCTAACATCAGCAGGCATTACTTTTGCAAAATGTTCAAGAAAGCGACCGGGATTAATTTCATCGACTACCTCTCGAGAGTCCGAGTGGAGAAATCAAAGACGCTTTTACTCAATCCCAACTCGCGAATTAGCGAAGCCGCCTTCGCATGCGGATTTCAATCCATGACGAACTTCAATCGCGCGTTTAAGCGAATTGTCGGTCGATCTCCCACACAATTTCGCGAATCGCTTCCGAAGCTGCGACGCTCGGTTTAGGGAAGAGGCGGCTAAGTTAGCCCGCCTTTACACTGGTGGGAAGAACGCACGGAACCTTCCGCACGCTCGCCGGCAGTGTTACAGCATTATTGCACTTTAACTTCGATTGCTTTTGATCTTGCTATCGGTGTCGTCGGGAGGTGCACTTTCAGCACTCCGTCGCGGAAGTCCGCCGTCACTTTCGTGCTAATCGGCATCTTCAGGCAGCGTGAAGCTGCGTCGGAAGTTACCAAAGGAGCGCTCGATGCGATGGAATTTCTTTTTCTGGTCTTCCTTCACGCTTTTGCGTTCTCCGGAAACGCTAAGGATGCCGTCTTGGACTGTTACCCTAACGACACTGTACAAAGCGACGGAATCACGCGCAAAAACTTTTTCTTCAATTAGAAATCCGTTGCTCTATCCGCTGAGCTACGGGCGCAAAATTAGCAGAGAGATATAACGCGTTTCGCGACGAATAAAAGCTGCTGAAGCTACACGATTCTTACCGTTGCTTTTTCGAGATCAGCATTAACTGCAACCGCCAGTCGCAGGAATATTTTTCCGGCTCTTGCGCGAGCGCGTCCTTCAACTTTTGGCAAATAAGTCAATTACTTGTTGCCGATTGTGCGACGTCCGGTTGTTGCGCAGACTTACGAAGAGACACGGTTCGAACGCCGCCTTGAAGAAGCCGGTATAGGCTTCTGCGAAAGCCTGGGCATTACCGGTTTGCTGGAACTATTCGCGAAATAAACGTCGGGCAGCGGGAATTCTTCAATACATGAACAGACTTGCCAGGAAGCGGCTACAGAGCACGTTAGAGTCGGCTGTGACGATCTAAAGGATAAAAACCAATGCGAAAAAGAATCAGTTCTCAGCCGCGGCGAGAAAGCCCGTCAGCGGATATCGGCTGGCTCGACTTGGAAGCCCTAGCCCGAGTCGAAGTCACATCGGAAGACACGGCGCACCCGATCGAATCAGCGTTGTTGCCTGTTGGCGCAACAGGACGGCGCGCACAAAGCCCAGGAGAACAGACGATCCGCCTCCTCTTCGAAGCGCCGCAGAGGCTCAGGCGCATCCGCCTGCTGTTTCGAGAAGAGAAGGAGGCGCGCACGCAGGAGTTCGTCCTGCGCTGGTCGCCAACGGTAGACGGTTCATCGCGCGAGATCCTGCCTCAGCAGTATCACTTCAGCCTATCGGGAGCGACTGAGGAGATCGAGGACTACCGAGTCGAATTGGAAGACGTGGTTGCTCTCGAGGTCACCATCATCCCGAACATAAGTGGCGGTGACGCATACGCCTCCCTGGCGGAGTTGCGCCTTGCGGGCAATGGTGAATAGCTGGCGGAGCTGACTGTTCAATCACGGGACTGGATATTGTCCACGCGTGGACACAAAAACCATGGCTGATCGGAAGAACAAACTTGGCCTATCGGTCGCGATCGGCGCAGGCGTCGGAGCAGCGCTGGGTCTCGCATTGAGTCATCTGCCGTTGTGGCTGAGCCTCGGTTGCGTCGGTGGTATTGTGACCGGAATTATTTTGACACGAATGACGCGATCCTGATTCTCTGACGGTATTTGGGTAGTTTGAATGTGTTGTTCGTGTGCATGCTACGCCTTGCATTCTATAGATGATGCCTGGAACCAAGGCGAGTAACGCGCGATTCCAATGACTAGCTCAAAAACACGCTTACGAAGTCCGGCCGCGCAAGGATTGCCGCAGAAATGTCCCCAAATGAGGCCTTCTTCGAGCTTTATCGGCGGAAAGCCCTTACAGCCGCGCGGCGAAGCTTGGCGATTGTCTCAGCGCTCGTTGGTTGATGAAAATTCACCATAGCTTGGCAACATACCGCGGCAGCGCCGCTGACATGGATAAAAGGTGCGCCATGTGGTTGCCAACCTTCCTTCAACGCAGCATTCACTTTTTCGGCGAGTGAACCGAGGTCTTGGCTTTCAATAATTTTGTACTCTTCGATCGTGTCCATCTGCCTATCATCGGAAAGCGCGCTGCCGTGGTCGAGGAGGATTTACCGTCTGTGCGAGAGCCCGTCCGCGCAAAGACCGATGCGGCTTTGCCCTAATCAGCGATGCGTTACCGTTCGGCCTGCTGTGGTATCTCGATGCTGCGGCGGCTGTCGCTTATGCGAAGTTCAATTCGCGTTCGCATCAGGCATCATCCGCGTGTTCGGCGAGATCGAGACGCACGAGTGCAGCGGCGAGTTCATAGAGTGGTAAATGCGCAGGAAGGACCAAAACGTCATTTACTGCGACGCCGAAGCGCATCTTTAAATGTTAATCTGCGTCGCGTTGCCGCAAGCTTGGCATTTGATTGGGAACTCAGCGTCGCCAAAGAGATCCGATTCCATTCTCGCAAAACATTCAACACTTGCAAGGCGCACCGGATCGGCATTAGTTAAAGGAATGGCGGATAACTAGGAGCGCCGCCTTCGCTTTCCCAGTCGCACAATGCTTCGTCGTCCGCCTTCTCATCCACGGGTTGGAAGAAAGGGCGCTCTCCTAACACAAACCCGGGCTGTGTTGGTTGGGTTGATCGGGTCCCTCTCGAATCAGTGTGGATCGAATCCTTTGGGCAAGGGGCGTGTTTCGGGCGCGAATGCAGCATACCTAACTATCGCACGCTTTCCTGAATTCCCCGTACTAAATCGCGACCTTCATTTAGGCCCGGCCATCCCGCAGATCAACGGATGCTCCGGCCCACGTGCTCGACGATTTCCACGTAAGCTTTCAAGGGAGTGGAGGGATTTTCGCCTTTCCACGCGACACAAGCCTCCGTCGC
>JBKPLD010000140.1:0-20522 GCA_046731415.1 Verrucomicrobiota bacterium | reverse complement strand
TTCTTGAGCTAAATCCAAGAGGCGAGCACGAGAGCAGCGGTTTTGGCAACCTTGAGCTCGGCACCAAATACGAGTTCTTTACAAGTGCGAAGCACGAGACAATTTTGTCACTAGGCGCGGGCGTAGAGATCGGCGGGACGGGACAGAAACGAGTCGGTGCGGAAACGTTCAGCACGTGGACCGCTGCAGTTTTCTTCGGTAAAGGCTTGGGCGATCTGCCCGAAAGTCTCGCGCCGCTCCGGCCCGTTGCTGTCACTGGTTTGATTAGCGTTGCCATTCCAACCAGCACGAGTACGCGCGACGGCGACCACGAGGCTGAGCGCCATCCAGATGTGCTGCAATATGGGTTCGCCTTGGAATATTCCCTGATCTACTTACAGGAACAGGTGAAGGACGTGGGACTGCGCGCCCCGTTTGATCGGCTGATTCCGCTCGTAGAGTTCGCCTTTGACACGCCACTCGATCGGGGGGAAGGCGGTCAGACGACTGGCACGATTAATCCGGGCGTGATCTGGTCCAGCAAATATGTGCAACTCGGCGTGGAAGCAGTGATCCCAATTAACGAGCGAACTGGGGAGTCAGTGGGCCTGATCGGACAAATCCATTTCTACCTTGACGATCTGTTTCCACAAAGCCTCGGTCGACCATTGTTCAGTTTGAGATAAAACGAGATGCCAAAGCAACTCATCCTTTTTACTGCTGCCGTGATTGTCCTGTTAGCGATGGCGATGCGAGTTGATGCTCATGCATTTATGGTTCACGCACAGCCGCGGGTTGGAAGCAAGGTGAAGAAAGCACCAACTGAAGTACGCATCTGGTTTAGCGAACCGGTTAAGCCGACTTTAAGCAAGATCGAGGTTTTTGATGGGAGTGGAAAGCAGGTGGACAAGAAGGACACACGCTTGGATCCTGACAATCGCGCATTGCTTCGTCTGTCGCTCCCGCCAATCCTTGCGGCGGGCACTTACAACGTGGTTTGGCGCGTCACCTCCGCGGATACGCATGTCACCAGTGGTGATTTCAGGTTCCAGATTATCCCGTAATCCGAGCCATGGTGCTGTTCATAAGCACTACTAACTACCGACAGTTTCTTCGAGAATGATCTACACCTGCTCCATGCATCCGGAGATCGAGCAGGATCATCCGGGAGCATGCCCGAAATGCGGAATGACGTTGGAGCCGAAGACCATCGGGGGAGAGGAACACGAACATGGAGAAACGCGATCGTTGTCGCGAAAATTCTGGATCGCGCTGGTTCTTACGATCCCGGTGCTGTTCTTGGCGATGGGTCACGCCATTCCCGTACTGAACATCGATTCGATTATTCCAAAGCGAATCGGAAAATGGATTGAGTTTGCCCTAACAACACCAGTTGTCCTTTGGGCAGGGGGCTTTTTCTTCACGCGCGCGTGGCAGTCGATCGTTAATCGCAGCCTCAACATGTTCACACTGATCGCTGTGGGCGTTGGGGCTGCTTACTTCTACAGCGCTGTTGCAGTAATGGTGCCCGGAATTTTCCCTGTGTCCTTTCGGCGTCACGGAGAGGTGGATCTTTATTTTGAAGCCGCCGCGGTGATTACGACCTTGATCCTGCTTGGACAATTGATCGAGGCGAAAGCGCGGAGCCGAACCGGGCATGCGATCAAAGCGCTGCTCGGCCTTGCTGCGAAAACTGCGCACCGCATTCAAGATGGCCAGGAGCACGAAATCGCGGTGGGCGAAATTCAGAAAGGCGATGTGCTGCGCGTTCGGCCGGGCGAGAAAGTCCCAATCGACGGTGTGATCGTCGATGGTCAAAGCAACATCGACGAATCGATGCTTACTGGCGAACCAATGCCGGTAAACAAGCGGGCGGGGGAGAAGGTGATTGGCGCGACGATGAATCAAACCGGCTCGTTTTTGATGCGCGCGGAACGCATCGGGGCAGACACTGTTCTCGCTCAAATCGTGCAGATGGTCGCCGACGCGCAGCGCAGCCGCGCTCCCATTCAGAAACTCGCCGACACGGTGTCCGGTTACTTTGTTCCTGCAGTGATCGGCGTTGCGATCATTGCGTTCATTGTTTGGTCGATCGTTGGACCCGCGCCGGCGATGGCTTATGCACTCGTGAATGCAGTTTCTGTCCTGATTATTGCCTGCCCGTGTGCGCTCGGGCTAGCCACGCCGATGTCGATCATGGTCGGTGTCGGACAGGCCGCACACGCCGGAATCCTGGTAAAGAATGCGCAGGCGATAGAAGTAACTGAAAAAGTTACAAACCTGGTCACGGACAAAACAGGCACATTGACAACCGGCAAACCCGAGGTGGTCAGCTGGACTGCCATAAATAGCGTTGATGAACATGATCTTTTGCAAATTGCAGCATCAGTAGAATCCAACAGCGAGCATCCGCTTGCACGGGCAATTGTTGAAAGCGTAAAAGCCAAAAAAATTGAATTGCGCAGCGTAACCGATTTTCAGTCCACCACCGGCGGCGGTGTCTCCGCTAAAATCGACGGCAAAATAGTCCTCATTGGCAAAGAAAAATTTCTGGCCGATTCAAACGCCACCTTCCCTGAGGACCTGACGAAAGAAGCCCATCGCTTACAGGAAAACGCACAAACGACGGTCTGGCTCGCGATAAATGGAGATGCAGCCGGCGTTCTCGGTATCGCGGATCCAATTAAGCCAACAAGCAGAGAAGCCGTGCGCGAGCTTCACGAAATGGATGTGAAAATCATGATGTGCACGGGTGACAATCTGCGGACCGCTGAATCCGTTGCGCGTGACCTGGGCATTGATGAGTTCAAGGCCGAGGTAATGCCGGATGAGAAAATTGAGATCGTCAAAAAACTCAAATCCAAAGGTGCGATCGTGGCGATGGCTGGAGATGGAATTAACGACGCGCCTGCGCTTGCCGCGGCAGACGTCGGAATCGCGATGGGGACAGGGACGGATGTGGCAATCGAGAGCGCCGGCATCACGCTTGTGAAAGGAGATCTGATGGGAATCGTCAAGGCGATCCATCTTAGTCGCGACGTGATGCGAAATATCCGGCAAAATTTGTTTTTCGCGTTTATCTACAACGCGCTTGGCGTGCCGCTTGCCGCCGGTGTGCTTTATCCATTCTGTGGATTGCTTCTGAGTCCGATGATGGCCGGCGCCGCGATGAGCTTCAGTTCGGTCTCAGTTATTCTAAATGCGCTTCGTTTGCGATCGATCAAACTGTGAATCGACGCGCATGCGAATTCGCGACGTGACTAGCAGGTGCAACTCTTTCCGCAATTGCACGCCTTGCCATCGTTCATCGGGCAATTCTTACCGGTCTTCTGACAGCTCGGCGTGTCCGCCGCGAAACTCATTGTGCAAATCGCGGCCGCCAGGATCGAAAACAGAATTTTGAAATGATTCTTCATAACCAACCGTCGCTCGCGAATGTTGCGAACGCCAGTTAAAACATCAGGGGCATACGCCTCTTGACAATCCGTGGTTTCAATCCTGGCTTGCGTTGATCTATCTTTTGCTTATCCCGATCTTGCGCGGACTTCGCATGGTGCATCGCCGGCACCCGCGCAGCACTGCTAGCCGTTGCTCCGCATAAATTGTAGGGCAGGCGCTCCGCCTGCCGAAGCAGACGAATGGCAAGCGAAGCGCTTGCCCTACAACGATTCGTCCATCAGTTTGTTGCAAAATGCCGAAAACCTTTTTCATCACTACGGCGATCGACTACACAAACTCGCCGCCGCATATCGGACACGCTTACGAAAAAGTGCTCGCCGATGTAATCGCGCGCTATCATCGGCTCAAAGGTGAGAACATTTTTTTCTTAACTGGCGTCGATCAGCACGGCCAGAAAGTGCAGCAGTCCGCTGCGAAAGCAGGGATTCCTCCAGCCGAATTCGTGAAGGAGATCACGGGGAAGTTTGTCGATCTTTGGCGGAAACTCGATGTGAAATATGACGAGTGGGCCGAGACAACGAGCGAGCGACACAAAAACGTCGTCCAGGGAATTTTGCTGCGCCTGTTTGATGCCGGCCAAATCTACAAGGACAAACAGGCTGGCTACTACTCCATCCGTCAGGAACAATTTCTTACTGACAAGGAACGCGGTCCCGATGGCAAGTTCGGACCCGAGTGGGGACAGGTCGAATTTCGCGAGGAAGAAAATTATTACTTCAGACTAAGCGATCACAAAAAATGGTTGCTCGATTATCTTCAGAAACGGAACGATGCGGTGATTCCCGATTTTCGTCAGACCGAACTACGAAATGCGGTTGAAAAACTGAGTGCCGATCTTTGCATTTCGAGGCCGAAATCACGGCTCGATTGGGGAATCGAACTTCCGTTCGACAAGAATTTCGTCAATTACGTTTGGTTCGACGCTCTAACGAACTACATCAGCTTCGCGGGTTACGATCCCACTGCAGGGGAAGCTGACAGCTTCCCCTACAAGTCTCAACCGTCGACTTTCCGCGAAAAATGGCCTGCGCTACAAGTCATCGGGAAAGATATTCTTGTTCCCGCGCACGGCATTTACTGGCTGATCATGCTGCACGCGATCGGATTTCCGGATGACCAAATGCCGCAATTACTCGTCCATGGTTGGTGGAATCTCGGCGGTGCAAAAATGAGCAAGAGCCTAGGGAACATCGTTGATCCCTTCGTGCTCGCCGATAAATACGGCGCCGACGCGCTACGGTATTATCTGATAAGTGACATCGCCACTGGACAGGATGCTGATTTTTCCGAAGAACGTCTGGTCGAGCGCTACAACGCCGATCTGGCCAATTCGTTAGGCAACTTGCTCAACCGCACCTTGAATATGGCGCACCGATATCGTGAGGGCGCCATCAAAAAAACCGGGAGCGACTCACCGCTGGCCGCGCAAGCAACTGACTTGTTGCGTCAGTATGATCTCGCGTTCCAGCGATTCGAGGTGCACGCAGCAATCAACCGGTTGATGGAATTCGCCACGACCTGCAACGCATACATCGAGATGAGCGCGCCGTGGAAGCTGGCAAAAGATCCGGCGCGAGCCGACGCGCTGGATCATGTGCTGTTTGTCCTGGCCGAATCACTGCGAATCATTGGCGTCTTGATCACTCCTATTTTGCCAACTGCAGCACGCGAGATTTTTTACCAACTCAATATGCGGGACCAGGGTCAGCTATCCAACGCAAGTTGGGGTGGCTTGCCAGACACGCATCAGCTTGGCAAACCGACCCCGTTATTTCCGCGAATCGAATCCTGACTTCTGTGGGGAGCACAGGCTCCCAGCCTGTAGATCTCGGCAGCTTGCCGAGATCCGGGCATCTTCCGCGGAAGTGCTTCTCAACATATGTAAAGATGTTGCCGGCAGCGCTGCCAGCAACTGCACGCGGGCAACCTGCGCCTCCAAAGTCGCGTTAGCAGGAATCACTGCGCACATTCTTCGAATGAAGCGGGTTCTCCGCGCAGATGCGCCAGAACTTCGCCTGCAAAATGGAGCGAACCGGTAATCAAAATCGGATTTGGTTTGGCACGCGAGAGGTCCAGTGCTTCGCCGACAGAAGAAGCGATGGAGATAGTAGGGCAACCGCTCCGGTTGCCGGCAGGCGAAGCGCCTGCCTTACAAACATGTTGGAGAATCTGCGCTAATTTTTCCGGATCAGCAGCGCGTTCGCTTCGAATTTTCGGCAGGAGGAAGGAATCGCTAACCGGTGCCAATGCTTCACAGATCCCGGATAAGTTTTTGTCAGAAAGAATTGCCAGAATCAGCGTCGCGCGCTGTGTCCCAAAAGTTTTCCGCCATGTTTCTGCAAGCGCCCGAGCGGCGGCGGGATTGTGCGCGCCATCGATGATTGTGCGCTCGTCCCATCGCTGGAAACGTGCCGGCCAGTCGATAGAGCTCAGCCCGCACACAATCGCGGAGTCGTCGATATCGATTTTCGCTGCTCGCAGTGCGGCAATCGCAATAGCCGCATTTTGCTTTTGATGGGGCCCAGGCAGTGCGATTGGAGTTAGTTCATACGATTTGGTCACGAACTCCAGCGCCGCCCGGCATTTGGCTGCAGACGCGCGAATCTCTTTTTCAGCTTCTGGTCGCTGTGAGACGGAAACAACGGGAACGCCCTGCTTGATAATGCCAGCTTTTTCGGCCGCGATTTCCGAAATTGTTTTGCCGAGCCATTTTTCGTGATCGAAATCGATTGGCGTAATGATCGAGACGTTCGATTGAATGGCGTTGGTAGCGTCGAGCCGGCCACCGAGACCCGTTTCCAAGATAACGATCTCGACCTTTTTGTCCGAGAAATGTCTGAGGGCGAGTGCGGTCACAACCTCGAAAAATGTCGGATGCGGATCCCGGTTTGCCACAAGGTTTCGGATAGTCGTTAAGCCACCGGCGACGGCCTCTTCAGAAATCATTTCGCCGTTCACGCGAATGCGTTCGCGAAATGTGACCAGGTGAGGGGAGGTAAACAGACCGGTGCGATATCCTTGTGCCCGGCTAATCGAATCGATCATGGCGCAAACGGACCCTTTGCCGTTTGTTCCGGCGACGTGAATGACTTTGGGCGTAAATGCGCTCCCTGAGATGAGCGCCCGGCGTTTAACACCAACGCCCCTACAAAGTTCACCGAGCAATCTCTCGATATTTTCCAAGCCGAGCTTGATCCCGAAGCGCTGCAGACTGTAGAGCCAGGCGAGTGCTTCCTTGTAGTTCATCGGAGCGGTTCGGCCGACTTTTCGAAATCCCGGGCGCATGTTAGGGACATCGCGGTTGCGATATCCCGGACGCCGCCGCGCGGCGTGTCTACCTCTGTGGCACGGTAAAATAATTGAGCAATCGGCTAATTTGCTCGCGCATTTTTTTGCGGTGCACAATCATGTCAACCAAGCCGTGTTCCTCAAGAAACTCGGCAGTCTGAAATCTCTCGGGCAAGTCCTGATGCGTGGTTTCCCTTATGACACGCGGACCCGCGAAGCCGATCATGCTTCGGGGTTCGGCCATAATGACATCGCCCAGGGACGCAAAACTTGCCATGACCCCGGCGGTGGTCGGATTTGTAAGAACTGAAATGTAAGGAAGCCTGGCTTCCGCGTGGCGAGCGAGGGCCCCGCTTGTTTTGGCCATTTGCATCAAGCTCAACATGCCTTCGTACATGCGAGCTCCACCCGAAGCAGCAACGATGATTACGGCGCAGTCTTCGGCGGTTCCATATTCAATCGTGCGCGTGATTCTCTCGCCAACCACCGAACCCATCGTCGCGGCGAGGAAGCCGAAATCCATGACTGCGATGGCGACTTTATGGCCATCAAGCATTCCGCGCCCACTGATTACAGCATCAAGAAGACCTGTGCGCTCCTGGTAGCTCTTGAGCCGATCCTTATAGTTGGTCATGCCCTGGAAACGCAAGACGTCGACTGATTTCAAGCTCGCGTCCATCTCCACAAAAGAATCCGGATCGAGCAGGTTCTGAATTCGCTCCTTAGCAGGTTGTGCAAAATGATAGTCGCAACGCGGACAAACGCGCTGATTCTGCGCGAGTTCGATTTCCGGCACCACCTCCGAACAGCCGGGACATTTTTGAAAAAGGCCGCGCGGAATCTCCTTTTTCTTTCCGCCTTCTGCCTTGATTGCCGGTTTTTTGAAGATCGCCATTGCAATTTTATGCGCGTGCCGCCGTAGCCGCGTAAACGGAAATTGCGCCCGCGCGCTTCAAGACACGCGCGCACTCGCTGAGGGTGGAACCGGTTGTAAGAACATCATCGATTAACAGCACCCGTAAGCCTCGCACGTCCGCCTTCTTTCGTAAACGAAACGCGTTACGCAAATTTTCCATTCGCTCTGCGCGGTCGAGCGAGGTTTGAGTAGTTGTGTATCGAACGCGTTTTAGCTGAGGCTTGCATGGAATCGATATCCGCGCGCTGAGCAATTCAGCAAGCAGGCTCGCTTGATTGAATCCGCGTTCCCGCTGGCGAGTTGAATGCAACGGTACGGGCACGATTATGTCAAAATTGCGCCCGCAAAGACGTTCGTCATCAAAAGCTGTGCAAAGCCAGCGCGCCACGAGATGTCGCAAATGAACCTGACGGCTGTACTTAAAATCATGAATGATCTGACGTACGATACCGCGGCCGCGGTACGCCGCCACTGCTGCATCAAAGTAAATCGTGCGATGAGCGCAGTTCGCGCAGCTGAACGCGGTTGTGATAGCGCCTTCAAAGGGCTCGGAGCATTGCTGACAAAACGGCGCAACGATTCGGATCGCCTTTGCTTCGCATTGCTCACAGAGATATTCGCCCGCTCGAGTCTTGCCGCCGCAGAGCGTGCATGCCGGCGGATAAAGGAGCGACGCGGCCGCTTCGAACAGTTCAATCTTGCGAAGCGCGGTCATGTTTCACCCAAATGCGCATTATTACCCAGGTGATGACGGCTAGACCAAGCGGGATAATTCCCACCAGCATGTTCTTTCCTATCCAGGGAAAGGCGACTATTTGCTGACGAGCCAGCCGGCTAAACGCGTTGCTACCGAAGATCCACCCGGCATGCAGCCCAATTGATAACCATAGCGAATGGGTGACCACGCGCGCGTCAGCGAGAATGCAGCCAATGAAAAATAATGTCGCCAGCGCTGAGACCACCATCATCGGATCCCCGATTCCATCAAATGCATGGACAATCGAACTGAAGCCGGACCCCCAGGTTACTATTTCGGATGTCCGCTCCGGGGCCTTTAAAAAATGAACGGTCGCAAAGATCGCTGAAGCGGCAAGGATTGCCATGTACTTCCGTCCGGTTCTGAGCAAGAGGCCTAAAACGATCCCGCGAAAAAAAGGCTCTTCAATGAGCGGAACCGCTATTGACGCGAGGAACATCTTGCCAAAACGAGACCAGGCGAAGCTGTGCCGAAAGGCGTAGATGTGAAACGCAATAAGCAGAACTCCGCAAAACAGCAGGGCAACCGCCGAAACAACCGCGCCAGCGAAGAGATCCCGGCTCCAACGCGGGTTGCGTAAGAGGCCCAGGTCGGCCATGGACCGCACCTGGCTAACTCGCAGCAACGGCCAGAGCAAAAGCACGGCGGCAACCAAAAGGGCGCGATGAAAGAAGGTTTCGAAATCGTACCTTGCCAGAAATGAAAACACACCGTGCGCTGCAAGCGACTGGGCAGACCAAAAAAGAATTGGCGCCAGGAGCGCTCCGATGACAACCGTCGCGATAAAATATGCCGCCAATTTAATTACGTCTTTCAAAGCGCTAATGTAAGTTTTGACCGCAATGCCGATTCAACACATATGGACAGACAGAAATCAAGATGGCAGAAAGCGCGAAGTGCGCGCGACGAAGTTCGGCGGCGCATGGCAGTTGCAAGCGAAAATGGCCGGCGACCTTGACTGGAAGTATTACGACCGGCCGTTACTGGAAGACTTGTTGACGTTGAAAGAAATCCTTGTGCGCAAATATCAACGGCGACGCGCTTCAATCGAGGACGTTGCCTCAATCGAGAAGCTAATCCAGGAACAGCGGGCTTATGAACGATAGTGTAGCGTGAGCCTCTGGCTTGCGTAGACGAAGATCGCAAGCGGGACGCATGCGCTACCATAACGATCATGAATGAGTGGAACACACGCCAGCTAGTTGCGTGGGACAAGCGTTTCATTTGGCACCCGTTCACCGACATGTCTGAGTGGTGCGCGCCCGAGAATGAACCAATGATCTTGGTCGAAGGGCATGGCGCCGTGCTGCGTGACAGCAGAGGTCGCGAATACATCGACGGAAATTCATCCATCTGGACAAACATTCATGGACACAATCATCCACACATTAATGCGGCAATTCGTCGCCAACTCGATTTGGTTGCGCACACTTCGTTCCTCGGCTTCACGAATCCGGCAGCCATTGAACTCGCGCACGCGATCGTTGAACTGTTCCCAGGGAATTCTTTGAGCAGAGCTTTCTTCTCCGACGATGGTTCAACAGGGATCGAGGTCGCTTTGAGAATTGCCGACCAGTATTGGCGTCTGCGACATTCGAGAAGGCATCAGTTTATCGCGTTTCAGCACGGTTATCATGGCGACACTGCCGGAGCGGCGAGTCTGGGCGCAGCGACGATGTTTCAAATCGGGTCGACTCGTTGGAACTTCCCGGCCATCCAGGTTCCGAATATCAAGGCACTGGAAGCTCTGGCACCGGCGGAAATAGCAAAGACTGCTGCCGTTGTGATGGAGCCGCTTATTCAAGGCGCAGCCGGTATGCGTCCGTGGCCTCCCGGGACGCTTAGCGTCGTCCGCGAATGGTGCACGAGGACCGATACGCTATTGATCATTGACGAAGTCATGACAGGATTTGGCCGAACGGGCCGAATGTTTGCGTGCGAACACGAGGGAGTAATTCCGGATATGATGGTAATGGCTAAGGGATTGAGCGGAGGGTACCTTCCACTAGCTATCACTTTGATATCGGAAAAAATATTTTCAGCTTTTGATGGCTCGGTAGCAGAAGGTAAAGCCCTGGCCTACGGGCACAGCTATACGGGAAACGCTCTTGCTTGCGCGGCGGCGAAGGCAAGCCTTGAGGTTTTTAAGAACGAACATGTCTTGGAAACCTTGCAGCCGAAAATACAGCAGTTGACGTCGACATTAGCTGATCTGGAAAAATTGCCGGGTGTTAAAGAAGTGCGACAATGTGGTTTTATTGCTGGAATTGAGATTGAAGGCCCGCCGAAGGGTCTCCAGCCCAGCTTTGCTGCCGCAGCTTGTATTGAAGCGCGTCGCCATGGCCTGCTGACCAGGCCTCTCGGTAATGTCATCGTTCTGATGCCGCCGTTGTGCATTACCATGGATCAGATAAACAAAGCCGTGGAGGCTCTCCGTATGTCGATCGCCCAGGTGTGGCGTCGCTCCGTGAATGCCGCAAGGAAGAATGCCGAAGAAATTACGGCTTGATCAGCTCTTGGTCGGGAAGGGGTTATTTCCGAGCCGCGAGCAGGCACGCCGCGCAGTGATGGCTGGCGATGTAAAGATCGGAACCCGAATCGCGATCAAGCCCTCGGAGCTGCTCGAGAAAGAAGCGCCGATTTCAATAAAACCGACCCGCAAGTACGTCGGGCGTGGCGCATTAAAACTGGAAAGCGCTCTCGACTATTTCAAAATCGACGTGCGCGGAAAAACGGCGCTGGATATCGGTGCTTCAACCGGTGGTTTTACGGATTGTATGTTACAACGCGCCGCTGAGAAAGTTTATGCAGTTGATGTTGGCCATGGCCAGTTGGATTGGAAACTGCGCAACGATCCTCGCGTGATTGTCCTTGAAAAAGTCAATGCGCGATCGCTCTCGCGCGGACACGTTCCGGAGCCCGTCAATCTTTGCGTGATTGATGTTTCCTTTATCTCGCTGACCTTAGTCTTGCCAAACGCATTCGACTTGATAACTCCAACCGGCGTGATTCTTGCATTGATTAAACCACAGTTCGAGCTGCAACGCGCGGACGTCGGCAAGGGCGGAATTGTTCGCGAGCAGGAGCTGCACGAAAAAGCGCAGGACAAGATAGTCGAGTTCGTAACGCATTCAGGCCATGTGGTGACCGGAATTTTTCCCTCTGCTGTCAAAGGCACGGACGGTAACCAGGAATTTTTCGCATGCATCCGAAAACGATTGGCATAATCGCGCACCCACGGAAACAGGGTGTCGGTGACGTGGTCAATGCAATCGCTCAGGAGTTCGGTCGTTTTTCCATCACGACTTTGCTGGAAAAGGAAACAGCGCGCATTGCTGGAAAGAAATCGGAGTATTCCATCGTGGAACTCGGGGCTGCCGCGGATCTTTTAGTTGTGGCCGGAGGCGACGGCACGATTCTGCGGGTAGTTGGGCAGCTCGGCGACGCCATCAAGCCGATCTTCGGTATTAATGTGGGCTCTCTCGGATTCCTCACGTGCGCGAGCTCGGCGACCTATCGCGAGGCGGTGGAATGCATGGCGAAAGATCGGATCAATTTCAGCCGGCGGGCGCTGCTCGAGGCCCGGGTGAGGCTCGGCGAGAAGCAAACCGCCAAAATGCTTGCGTTAAACGACGCTGTTTTAAGTCGCGGCGAACTCTCGCGCCTGGTGCTGTTGCGCACACGAGTCAATGGCGAGACACTCACAGAGTTTAATGCCGACGGTTTGATTGTGGCAACGCCAACGGGCTCGACCGCGTACTCGTTGTCGGCCGGTGGGCCGATCCTGGATCCGGAGTCGGGTGTTTTCGTGATCACACCGATTTGCCCACATGTCCTGACAAATCGATCAATTATCGTCGCCGAGGGATCGACAATTGAGATCGAAGCGAGCGATCCTGACTATCCCGTGTACCTAACGCTGGATGGCCGCAAGCCGATACATGTCGAGCGTGGATCGATAGTGACTATTCGCAAAGCAAAAAGGACGCTGCCACTGGCGTCATTGCCTGACACATCGTTCTTCAGCGTGGTTAGGCAAAAATTGAAGTGGAGCGGGAGCAACCTCTGAAAAGTTCCGGGGGTTGAAGAACCTCCAGAGCGGTCTTTACGTCAGCGACGAATTCCCGCCCAATATTTTCGGCGATTTCGACTGGCGACTTTCGATTTAAAATCGAGGGAAGCGCGTGCAATCGAGAATCGGAGATCGACAATCAAAAGTGCCGGAGTGGGAAGTTCTGCCTCCCGAAGACCGATACCGCAGCCGACGGACGAGTGCCTCTCTTGAATCTCGTTTTAGATGGCTTGCGCTTATCATGGATGATTTCCTACGCGTTCCTGGGACAAAACTCCGCTTTGGCTTGGACCCTATTATCGGTCTGCTTCCCGGAATCGGCGACGTAACTTCTGCAATTGTTTCGGCAGTAGCGTTTGTTCACGCAGCGCGAAGCGGTGTTCCGAAAATTCTGCTCACGCGCATGGCAATGAATATCTTAATCAACGAGTTAGTCGGGATAATTCCGGGACTGGGTGATGCGTTTTCGTTCTGGTTCAAGTCGAACGTGCGCAACTATGAAGTGCTCCGGCGGTACTCTTCCGCGCCCGCGGGATCGAGAAGAGGTGACTGGATATTTGTCGTCGTAGTTCTCAGTCTGCTGTTTGTCATCGTGTGCGCGGGATTGATCCTGACGGTCCTCGTATTGGAGGCTATTGGGCGGTTCCTCTTCCACCGATAAGTCATTGTAAAAGGCGTGAATCGTCCCGGGCATCAACGTATCTTTCTTTAAAGTCACACCCGCGCGGGACAGGGATTTTGTTGCTTCCATCTTCCAGAGATTGGGGCCTATCTTACGTGCCTTCCGACGAATCGATAAGCTGTCTCAAACAGAGTGGCGAACACAGAAGATTTCACGCGAAGCGATTGAGCTATTGACGAGTCAATGTGGTTTTTGATCATCGCGTCGAGTCATTGACCGGGGCCGGGTGGCGATTTTATATGACATATATTGTCTGATGTCGTAAGGACCTCGTTTTGCCTCGCCGGGCCACCGGCTTTTTTTCGGAGCTGAGTAACTCACTCATTCCGAGTGCTGCGCTTGGCGAGCGGTTAGATTCGTTGCCAACCCGCCATAGCGCACTATGCCTTGACGTTGCGCCTCCGACTGCTAGCATCCGCCGAACCTCAAAATTTTACGACCAGATGAATACTTTCCTCAGCGTTCGTTACTCAATTGTTGGCTTTTGCGTTGTTTTCGCTTGCGCTGCTCCTGCCCAGGCAGCCCGGGAAGAACAAATGTCCGGCAGCATCCAAGAGATGATGACGCCGGGAGAATTCAAAGCCGCCGGTCTGAACAAGCTTTCGTCAGAGGAACTAGAAAAGCTGAACGCCTGGCTGCAGGGCTACAGAGAGGTCACCGAAAAGGCGGCCACTAAGAAAGCGACGGCGGTCGCATCGCGCACCAAGCTCGATCTTCTCGTAAGCCGTGTAGACGGGCAATTTAATGGATTGACCGGCAGGAGCGTGATCCGTCTGGAAGATGGGACTGTGTGGAAACAGGCAAATGCTGATGACCGGTTTCGCCCGCGGGTCACCGATCGTCCAGCTGCTGTGGTCATTCACGGCATTTTTGGCTACAAAATGCAAATCGAAGGGACCGGAGAATTTTACGTTGATCCGGTCCGAAATCCGTAGAATAGCCGGAGCTTTGCCATTCGGCCTTACCTGCCCGGGTTTGATGACTTCCGCTTGGTGTTCCCATTACGCAAGCAGCATTACTCCAGCCCCTTAACTGTATTTACTGCGCATTTATAGTAAAATAGTATCGGAGCGTCTGCCACCGCGAGTAATGCCTATTCCAATGGTAACTCGATGCGCTCTTCGGGTTCTCGCGGAACAAGCCCGTTCCGCGAGATGATTCGCACACAAGTATTCCACCGTAGTATGGGATCATCATAGCAAGGCGGGCGAATCGATTCGGCTTTTTCAAACCAGCTCATCGCCTCACGCAAAAGATCATAAGCCTGAAACCGGCAATCCGGGGTATTCTGACGCAGCTTCATCTTCGCACGGCGCTCGGCCACGATTCCGGAATAATACGCGTGGTCGTACGCCGATTTCATCCGGGAGAGCAACTCCTTGGTTTGCGTATCGCTGACGCCATAGCCTTTTTCGAAGCGGTCGGTCAGTGCGAGCAGGAGCGTGCTAATTGCCTCCTGATTTTCCGGGTCAACATGGAGAATGTCGAGGCATATGCTCTCTGCTTCACCTGGCTCGTTGAGTAAGCGGTAGCGCTCGGCTTTCTCGAGAGCCGCAGGGATTGCGTCTTTATGGAGCGATTTTAATTCGGCCATGGCGAAAGCGGTTAAAAGCTAAAGGGTTAAATTGTTAAAATGCCGCGTCAGCCATCTCCTCATCTTTTAATGTTCTATCTTCTCAACTTTGTAACTCTTTTAGCGATTTAACAAACTTTTGAGTCCCTTCCAGATCCAACCAAACGGATCGTAAAAATCGTCTACTACGCGTTCCTTCAGCGGAATGATTGCGTTATCGGTGATCTGAATGCTTTCGGGGCAAACCTTTGTGCAACACTTTGTGATGTTGCAATAGCCAATTCCCTGCGTGTTTCGTAATTCCTCAATGCGATCCTCGGTATCGAGCGGATGCATCTCCAGCGCGGCCACATGAATTAGAAAGCGCGGCCCGATAAACTTATCGTGCATTTGGTGGTCGCGCAGCACGTGGCAAACATCCTGACAAAGAAAGCATTCAATGCACTTACGGAATTCCTGTACACGATCGATGTCCTCCTGGCGCATCCGCCATGTGCCGTCAGGTGCATCTGGTGGACGCGGCTTAAACGGCTTGATCTTTTTCTTCACGCGAAAGTTCCAGGACACGTCGGTAACAAGATCTTTTACGATTGAAAACGCCTTGATAGGTTCGACGGTTACCGGTTTTTCCAGTGGAAGGTCGCTGAGTCGCGTCATGCACATCAGTTTTGGCATTCCGTTAACTTCTGCTGAGCAGGAGCCGCACTTGCCGGCCTTGCAATTCCAACGGCAAGCGAGGTCCGGCGCCTGCGTGCGCTGAATGTTATGGATTGCATCGAGCACGACCATGCCCTCGGCAACGTGCGTGGCATAAGTTCGAAACTCGCCTCCCTTCGCGTCGCCGCGCCAGATCTTAAAGACGGCGTTCATAGCGCCTTCGTCATAACCGTGTCGTCGGCGGTCATTTCATTTCTTCAATAATTTGCCTCAAATAATCTGGCATTTCAGGCAACGGTTCCAAACGAACTTGAATTGAGCCGTCTGCCGCTTTGGCAATCATCGTATTCACTTTGGCAAACTGTTCGTTCTTCTCCGGATAATCGTCCCGGAACTGCGCGCCGCGACTTTCTTTTCGTTCGATTGCTGCACGCGTAATCGCTTCAGAAACTATGAGCATGTTTTTTAAGTCGAGCGCCGTGTGCCAGCCAGGATTGTATTCGCGATTGCCGCTGACTGCCGTGTTTTCAGCCCGCTTTCTGAAAATGTTGATCTTCTCCAAGGCATCGCGCATTTCGGTTTCGTTACGCACGATCCCAACCAGATCCTGCATGGTCTCCTGCAAATCTTTTTGCACCTGATAAGGATTTTCGCCAGTGCCTCGGTCAAATGGGGCGAGCGCTTCACGTGCCACCATCTCGATCTTGTCGTAATCGATTCTGCCTAGCGAATTCTCCTTTGCGAACTTTGCAGCAAATTCGCCGGCGCGTTTTCCAAAAACCAAAAGATCGGAAAGGGAATTCCCACCAAGGCGGTTGGCCCCGTTAATTCCAGCGGCGCACTCGCCCGCGGCAAACAAGCCCGGCACGCGCGACATTTGCGTATCGGGATCAACGTGCACGCCGCCCATGATGTAGTGCGTTGTTGGGCCGACCTCCATCGGTTCCTCGGTGATATCGATGTCCGCCAGTTGTTTGAATTGATGATACATGCTCGGCAGCTTGCGCTTAATATGTTCGGCCGCATTTGGCAGTTTTTGTTTAATCCAGGAGATATCGAGATAAACGCCGCCATGTGGGCTTCCCCTGCCCTCTTTGATCTCGCGCACGATGCAGCGTGAAACGTGATCGCGCGTTAGAAGTTCCGGCGGACGCCGCGCCTCTTTGGCCCCCTGACAATAACGCCAGCCTTCTTCTTCGTTGTCCGCGGTTTGAGCTCGATAATTTTCCGGAATCGCATCGAACATGAAACGGCGGCCCTCCTTATTCTTCAGGATTCCTCCTTCGCCGCGTACGCCTTCGGTAACCAAAATTCCCATCACGCTTGGCGGCCAGACCATGCCCGTGGGATGAAATTGTACGAACTCCATGTCGATGAGGTCTGCACCCGCGTCATATGCGAGTGCGTGGCCGTCGCCAGTGTATTCCCAACTGTTGCTGGTGATTTTGTAGGCCCGCCCAATTCCGCCGGTCGCCAGAACTATTGCTTTGGCACGAAAAGTTTTGAAACGTCCGCGTTCGCGTTCATAGCCGAATGCTCCGACCACGCGGTCGCCGTCTTTAAGGAGCGAAAGAATTGTGTGTTCCATGTGGACATCGATGCCCTGATGCACCCCGTGATCCTGCAGGGTGCGGATCATTTCCAAGCCGGTGCGATCACCCACGTGTGCCAGTCGTGGATATTTGTGCCCGCCGAAGTGTCTTTGCAGAATGCGGCCGTCTTTCGTGCGATCAAACACGGCGCCCCACGCTTCGAGCTCTCGAACGCGATCGGGCGCTTCTTTCGCGTGCAACTCTGCCATTCGCCACTGATTTACGTATTGCCCGCCACGCATGGTATCGGCAAAATGCACTTTCCAGTTGTCTCTCTCATCGACGTTCGCGAGCGCAGCCGCGATACCGCCCTCGGCCATTACCGTGTGGGCTTTGCCTAACAAAGATTTGCAAACAAGTCCGACCCGTACTCCGGCTGCGGAAGCTTCAATTGCAGCACGCAGCCCGGCGCCTCCCGCACCGATTACCAAGACATCGTATTCGAAGGTTTCGTAATCGGGCATGCGCACAAATTAAAGAGTTAACCGCTTACAAGGATACAAAGACCGAGTGGCTTACTTTGCGGCTACAAGAGCCGCACATCATGCCAGAAACCGGTCGCGCACAGGCGCACATAAAGATCGGAAAAGCCAACCCAGAACAGACTCAGCCATGCCCACAACATGTGGCGATAATTAAAACAGGTCACGCACGCATAAGCGCGGTAACACATTGGTGATTTCGAGAATTGATCCAGGAATCCACCGGCCAGATGCCGGAGAGAATGGCAACCAACTGTATAACCGCTTAGCAATACAAGGTTGATCGCAAGGATGATTGTGCCGACGCCAATCCCAAATCCGTCTGCAAACCACAGCGCTTTCCAGACGTCGTAAGCCAGGACCAGAAGAAAAAAAAGTGCCAGATAGAGAAAATAGCGATGAACGTTCTGCATGATGAGCGGAAACGAGCGCTCGCCCCAGTAGCTCTTGCGCGGCTCGCCAACCGTGCAGGCGGGAGGATCGGCCCAGAACGCTTTGTAGTACGCGCCGCGATAGTAATAGCACGTCAGCCGGAACCCTCCCGGAGCCCAAAGAACAAATAGAGCAGGAGAAAAAATCAACCAGGCCGGCCACCGGGCGGGCTTGGGTCCAAACCAACTGTGGGGAGAATCGCCGAAAATTTCGGGTGAATAGAAGGGCGATATGTAATTACCGAAAAAATAATTCTGCCCCTGAAAAGCGGCCCAGGTGGAATAGACGATGAAGATGGACAAGCCGAGAAAAACAAGAAGCGGCTGCGTCCACCAGACGTCGGCCCGCATGGTCTCGCCGAACGACCGGCGTGGTAGCGCTGTCGCTCCATTCATTGGCCATCGCCTCCTTCCACGGGCAGCTGCGCCTTTTTCCAAGCTTCCCAGCTACCAGGAACATTCCAAAGGTCGGTGAATCCTAGCGGCTTCAGAATACTTGTAGCAATACTCGCGCGATAGCCGCTGCCGCAATACACCGCCGTCGGTTTATTTGGATCGAGTTCAGTCATTCGTTTGGCGAGGTCCGGCACAAAAATATGACTCGCACCGGGAATATGTCCCTTTTTCCATTCGCCGGGCGAGCGCACATCGATAATCTGCAGCGAATCTTTCCGGTCATTCAACTCGTGCACGCTCATCTGGCCGATCCTTTCCAGGGGAAATCCCGCCGCATCCCACGCTTTCATTCCACCGATCAAATATCCGGCAAATTTCGTATAACCGGTTCGCACGAATAGTCGCACGATTCTTTCAAGATCGTCATCGCTTTCCATCACGAGAAGGATCGGTGTTCCAGGATCGAGCATCCAACCTGCCCATATGGAGAGAATTGGCGTGCCGCCAATATTGAGTGCGCCGGAAATATGGCCGCCTCCAAACGCAAGCATGGTGCGCACATCTACGAGAACACCAGCATTCTTGTCGATTGCCTCCTTGAAAGCCCTGGGTGGAAGACCGGGAACTCGGGGAAGATTTCCAAGCACTTTTGGTCCCGCCGCGTTCACTCTTTTCATAAGCGGGTAATAATGCGGGACTGGTGGCGCACTTTTGATCGCGTAATCAGTGAAACTTTTCGCGTCAGCGAATTGCAAAAATTTATTAAATTTTCGCTCATAACCGATGGTGCTGCTCAATCTCGCTCCGATGTCGGCCCCGCAAGGGGAACCTGCGCCGTGATTGGGATAGATCATCACGTGATCGGGCAGTTTCAAATAGAAGTCCTGCAATGTATGAAATTGTTGCTCCGCGAGCTGCTTCGTGTGTTCCTCGCCTAACAAGTCCGGACGACCAGCCGACGAAACAAAAAGCGAATCACCGGTGAGCACTGCCCAGGGTTCGTCCGGGTGATCTGTTTCGGCCAGCAAATAAGACATGTGCTCCGGCGTGTGCCCCGGGGTATGCCGCGCCGTGACGAGCGCTTCGCCGAATTCGAAGTGATCGCCATCTTTTATTTTTTCGGGCCCAAAACCGTACTCAGCGCCACCTTCTCCGCTGGCATAAATCTTTGCTGATTCAAGACGCGCACAAAGCTCGCGCGAGCCGCTGACCAAATCGGCATGAATATGCGTCTCAAAAATATGCGTGATAGCAAGGCCGGCTTCGCGTGCCATTTCAACGTAAACTTCAACATCGGCTCTCGGATCGAAAATCGCTCCCACTCCTTCGTCGTCATCGCCGAGCAAATACGAAAGTTCGGCAATGCCTTCGGTCTGAATGGTTTTAAAAATGAGCGACATCGAATGGATTTAATGCGAAGCAGTAAGGTAGTGCAAGCTTCTGGCGTGCGAGTTCAACAAGTTGACGCAAGCGAGGACGCTCGCGCTACTTTACCTCTACCGTGATCGGTAGAAGATGGTTAATCATATACGTACCTCGATCATGATCGCGATCCACCGGTTGCGTTCGGCCCAGCGAATCAGTCGCACGGGCGAGCAGTATTTGTCTTCCTGGCGTGCCGGGTGTCTTCCAATCGAATTCCCAAAACCGCCACGCATTGGGTTTGGGCGAGCCAATCAAGTTTGCTTCGCTCCAGGTTGCTCCGCCATCTGTGCTGAGTTCGACTTTTGTTATTTCACCATCGCTTGTCCAGGCCGCACCGTGAACACGCACTATGCAATTTGCGGCGACCGTATCTCCTTCGGCAGGCTTTGCGATTTGCGCTTTGATTTGCATCTCGGTAAGCGGTGCGAGTTCGGCAGTGTCCCCTCGCCTCTTCCAGTAGGCGTAATCAATCGTTTGATAATAGCCGGTGAACGATTGGTCGCTGACAATGATACGTTGCAGCCATTTTATCGAAGCCACCGCATACCAGCCTGGCACAATCGCGCGCACTGGAAATCCATGCTCTGACGGGAGGTCCTGGCCATTCATTTTGTAGGCGAGCAGCACGTCGCGTTGACCCTTCTTCAATGGAATGCTGCGGGAAAACCTCAGTGCACCTGGAGGACTTTTCGGATCATCAAGCAAGCCCTCGTCCGCTCCTTCAAGAATGACCTCACGCGCGTTTGATCTGACAACTGCGCGATTCAGCAAAATCGACAATGGCACGCCGGTCCATTCGGCCGTGCCTACAGC
>JBKPLD010000139.1:0-15611 GCA_046731415.1 Verrucomicrobiota bacterium | reverse complement strand
CCATCGGTCCCCGCAGCACAGTTGCGCCTGCCAGTTGTAGTTCGCGTGCTTTCAACACAATCGCTTCGTAAAGCGGCCGATGCTGGTAACGGTCACTTTCTCCAATAAAAATCCGCAGGAGAACGGCGTCTTCAGGAAGATGCATAAGTTGTATTTATTTTGGCAACATCGAGAGAGCAAGGGCGCGTCCCAGCCATACGGCAATCAGGCAGAATACAACTGAAAGCAGTGTATTGAGGCCGGCCTTTAACCAGTCTCCATCCCGAACGAGATCGAGCGTTTGTAAACTGAACGAGGAAAACGTTGTGTAACCGCCGCATACGCCGATCATTAGGAATTGACGAAGCCGCGGTGACGCAAGAAGCACCCCTTCAGCATCTGTATAAGGAGCGAGGAATCCGATGACGAAGGACCCAGTCACGTTTACGACGAGGGTACCAAGTGGGAAAACCTCCCCGCCCCGTTCTGCAACAAATCCCGATAGCCAGAATCGCGCTGCGGTGCCGAGGGAGCCACCAAGCATCACCAAGATATATTCAAGCATAAAAAACTCCTTCGGTTGGAAGGAGTCATTAGCTCGCGCGGTTTTCCCGATTCTTAGCAGGGAAGGCAAACTCCATTGCCTTGGCTTGAACTGTACCAAATCCCCATATCGGATCAATCAAAAGCTAGGCGATTTCGAATTCAATCTTTCGTCATTGGTCACTCTGATTCGTCATTTTGATCACATTTTGAAGCGTTCGCCGAGATAAAGCTGACGGCTGATGGGATCGTTGATGAGAAAATCCTTTGAGCCTTCGCTTTCAACGCGGCCATCGTAAATCAAATAGGCGCGATCCACGATGGAAAGCGTCTCGCGTACGTTGTGGTCAGTGATCATGATCGCAAGCCCCGACTTGCGTAGGTTTACGATAATCTGCTGAATCTCATAGACCGCGATGGGATCGACGCCGCTAAATGGTTCGTCCAGCATCAACATTTTCGGCTGCGTGACGAGTGAACGCGCAATGGTCAGGCGACGTTTTTCTCCGCCACTCAAGGTAAGCGCGACATTTTTGGCGATCCGCTCAATGCCAAACTGGTGCAGCAACTGGTCACAACGGTTTCGTCGTTCGGCCTTGCTTAGAGGAAGCGTCTCCAAAATGGCGAGGATGTTTTGTTCGACTGTCATCTTCCGAAAGATCGATTCTTCCTGCGGAAGGTAACCCATGCCAAGCCGCGCACGCTTGTACATCGGATAATCGGTGACATCAGTGTCCGAAAAAATTACGCGGCCGCTGTTTGGTCTGACCAAACCGACGATCATATAAAAACTGGTAGTCTTACCCGCTCCGTTGGGTCCAAGTAGCCCCACAATCTCGCTGGCACCGACGTGCATGTTGATTCCGTCGACCACGGCTCGGCCGCCGTAGATCTTGACCAGTTGATCGGTAGTCAGAACAGTTTCCGCCTTTGTTGCGACTGGCGGCGGAGCTTTCGGAGTCGAGACGGGTGCAGCTTGGCTAATCATGGTTTGGAAGGGGATGAAGCCGGCGAAGCCTGGGCTGCCGGAGTTTGGGAGGGATTTGCCTGTCCCTTTTTTTCTTGGTCGGGCTGCTGGACAATTTCGGTGCGACTAGGCCCATGCGTCCTCAGCTGACTATTCTGGCTGACGACCATGACCGTATCCGGACTGGTCGCGACGTGCAGGTTTGGTCCCTCTTGCACACGCGGTGTTCCCACCAATTCAACGTCGCCGGTATTAGCTGTATAAGTGGCTTTATCGGCGCGGCCAACAGCATGATTGGGAGGTCCACCGTTCGGATCAGGCCTGTCACGCACGAGACCAACATTGCCTTCCGCGATGGCTTTTTCCAGGCTCTGGTTTTGTCCCTTTGTAATGAACACTGTCAGCTTGTCGGATTGCAGATTAAAACGCGGATCAACTACCTTCACACGGCCGCTAAAGATGCCCATGTTCTTGGTTGAATCAAAAAAAGCCTCGTCCGCGTAGATTTGTGTTGTCGTCGGTTGATCGGATTGCGGCCCGGCGCCGCTCGAGCCAAATAAGTTCGCGCCGGAAGGTTTATCTTCTTTCTTTTTGTCCTTGTTTTTCGCTTTGTCTTTCGCTGGTTTCTCAACCTTTTTGACAGGCGCGGGCGCGGGCGAGGCTGCTGGCGCAGCGGCAATTTGCCCATCAGACCGCGTGTGGACCGCGAATGCGATAAACAACACCAAGACCGCTATTTTTTTCATTCGGTCGGGTTGGGTTTTGCGGTCAGATGAGATTTGTCAGTAATGACCATCTTCACATTTCCGATCAATCGTCCAGTCTTCGAGTTCGTGTCGAACTGCACCGAATCACCAGCGATGTTGAAATCCGACCGTTGAATCGTTGTCCGCTCCTGCGAGGTTAGAATTCGCGTCTTCAAATCCAGCACGGATGTCTGCATGTCGATTCGGAGATCGGGCTGACTCTCCGGAGTGTAGGTTGTAATTTTAAGATGTTGAAAGCCTACGTGCTCCTGATCAATGCGATGAGCAGTGCCAGCTTCAAATTTACCCCTTAGACGACCGTCACCGTCGAAATCCGGCAACACGAGGCCTTTGGCCTCGTGCCCGATTGGCAGCGGAATGTTCGTCAAGCTCTGTTCCCCAGGTGAGCCGCCTGCCTTCGCGGACGTGCCGGCCCTTTTTTTGCGACCTTTTGACTGACCGGATACTTGCGGCGCTGGCATTACAACGCACATCAAGAGCAGCGGTAACGAAAGCCACAAGACGCGGCGAAAACACGAGCGAGCAACTCGCTTTCGCGCAGCAACGGCGCGGCAAGCTGGAACAACCGGCTCCCTCGATGCAATACCCGTGTTACCCGGGCAATTGCCGCCTGCAGCGCCGTAGCGCAGCGAAGGCGGATCACTCGCCCCTACCTGAAACGGCAGCATGAATAGCCTTTAACACGCGCAGATTCTTCGGCAAATCCTTTAGGGGAATCTGATTTGGACCGTCTGATAAGGCGCGAGCGGGGTTTTCGTGCACCTCCATGAAGATTCCATCGCATCCGGTTGCCATCGCCGCCCTGGCCAACACAGGCGCCAAAACACCGTCGCCCGATGTCGAGTCGCCTGCTCCACCCGGTCGCTGCACCGAATGGGTGGCATCGAAGATCACGTGATAACCGGCGTCGCGCAGCCAATGGAGCGAGCGCATATCGGCGACAAGATTGTTATAGCCGAAAGTAGTGCCGCGCTCCGTGAAACAGAATTTCTCATTGCCAAACGCAATCAATTTTTCGGCGATATTGCGAACGTCCCATGGGGCGAGAAACTGACCTTTTTTCACATTGATAGCGCGACCCGTTTCCGCTGCTGCCCGCAGCAGATCGGTTTGGCGGCAAAGAAACGCCGGGATTTGCAACATATCGATCTTTTCGCCGGCAATCCCGGCTTCGGCTGGCGAATGAACATCCGTTGTAACTGGAATTTTCAGTTCTCGGCCAATGGTCGAAAGAATATCGCAACCTTCGCGCACTCCTACTCCGCGAAAAGAGCGCACCGAAGTTCGATTCGCCTTGTCGTACGAAGCCTTGAAAAAGAAAACGATATCTTCAGCCGCGCAGATTTCAGCAATCTTCTTCGCCATCCGCCAGACAAACTTCTCTGACTCGATCACGCACGGCCCCAGGATGAATATCGGTCGTTTGCCACCAATCGTGACTTTGCCAACGCGCAATGGCTTCCTTCTCTCGCTCATTATTTTTTTAGCATGTCATCCCGATCCAGCTACTCGCTCTGATCTAAAATCACTGCGCCCAAGCGAAAGTCTCAAGTAGCTGGGCAGGGACCTCACAAATGCGCGAAATATTACGCAAATTAGTTGGTGTGACCAATTAGCGAATGTGCGGTTCCTCGCTCCGCTCGGAATGACCCCGTTTAAATTCAGTGGGTGTTCGGCTAAAGCTCACAAGGTCCACGATGGCAAACGGCGCATACAGCCCGAGAAAGAACAACAGGGCCAATGCGTGCATTTGCACAAGGTAAAGCGGCTGCGAATCGGAAAGAAAACTCAAAATGGAAAATGCCTCCGGTTTATGGAGCAAAAATCCGTAATTAAAATTTGTCAGCTTGTCCGTGACGAACGTAACGACAAAATAGAACTCCGACCAAAGAAACACGCGCACGATCGACATGGGATATGGCCGGTATCGTCGGATCAACATCAGGAAAACCACGCCGACGATGATCCCGCAATGCGAGGTGAAAAAGCTGATGAATCGCCAATCTGGAAAGCCAAAGCGCAGGTTTGGCGTCAGTACAGCTTGCAACGTGCCTCCGATTCCCCAGAAATATGCCACCTCGAACCAGCGCTGGTTTCCGGTCCACATTGCTACGATGACAACCACCATGCCCCAGTCGCACAACTGCATCGGCAGCATGTGTTGCCAGGTCGTGATGCCGCGGCTGCGGATAAAAATCAAATAGACGACATAGTTCAACACGAGCAATGCGGAGATCGCTCCGACGATCATCTTTTCGACGCGGTCAGATTTTGTGCGCCGCACGACAGCGGCAAGCGCGAATGGCAGGACAATCGTGAGAAAAATAACCGTGAGATGCGGCAAACCGTACGGTCGAAATTCGGGCTCCATATGGTGTTGTAGCGGCGGTTGTATCAACCGCTGAATCGGAAGGAAAGGCGTTTGACAAAGGCGCTTCCACACGTCCCCAGGAAGCGCCGGCAGGTCAGTTTACCGGATCACCCAGAGATTGCATGGAATGACGTCCGTGACCCACGCGATATTACCTGGCAATTGCTGACTCCCACCGGCCTTTTTTTGTAGCGGCACTATCAGCAGGTCCGCATTTATGGATTGCACAAAGTCAGAGGCGGCTAGCCCGGTATTTCCGCGGATGCAACGCGCCTCAATAGGGACATCGGTCGCGCCCGCTGCCAAAACAAATTTTTCGAGAGCCTCTTCTTCATCATCGTCCCCGCCCGGCTTCGAACCTCTCGCTGGATTCCCACGAATCGATGCGCGCGCCTGATCAAAGGTTGTAATGATGCGAATGACATACAGCCGCTCACACGATTCCGCTGCCGCGAAAGGCAACGTTCTTTTCAAAGCGTCCAATCGCGTATCAGAATCATCGGCAACAAAGACGATGCGGCGCAGCGGTTTGGGTGTTACTGCCGGCGTGGTAAAGAGCATCACCGAGCAGGGCGCTTCGCGCACAAGGCGGCGCGCGACGTTGCCCAGAAATGGATGCAACACCACCTCCTTTTCCAATGCTCCCGCGACGATCACATCAATTTTCTCGCGATTGAGCGCGCGCAAAATGGCGTCGGCGGGGTCTCCCTTTTCATAGTGAATTTTTGAATCGAGCGGAAGCCCCAATTGCGCCAGAGCATCTCTAAACTTTTTCGTTATCTCCGCGCTAGGTTCGCCCACATAGATCAGGTGTAGATCCGCAAAAAAACGGTCCCGAATGCGCTTCGCCTCCGCAAGCACTTGTTTAAATCGCGGAGAAAACGTGCTCGCCACGGCGATGGTCTTGTATGGCATTAGATCGCGCATGGAAGTGATGCTCAATTTGGTGTCTCACGAACTTTAGGCAACCAGGATCGCGGTAACGAATGGGGAGGAATGATGAAGCCTTAAAGCAGAAGGACCATTTAGCGTTTTCGTGGTTGACGCATTCGAGCTTCCTTCGTCATTCGTCATTTGCTTCGTCATTTGCTTTTCATTTTGCGCTTCATGCGTCACGTTTCTTTCATGCGACGCGCGATTTATCCTGGGAGCTTCGATCCGGTGACAAACGGTCACCTCGATGTGATCGAACGTGCTCGAAAATTATTCGACGAGGTGATAGTGGCGGTGGCGCATAACGACGAGAAGCAGCCTCTTTTCTCGCTGGAGGATCGTCTCGAGTTGCTGCGCGAAACAGCGGCGAAAATTGACAATGTACGAATCGCTGAGTTCGAAGGATTACTCGTCGAATTCGCCAGGAAAGAAAAAGCCGGAGCAGTGATCCGCGGCTTGCGCGCGGTTTCCGATTTTGAATTTGAATTTCAAATGGCGCTGATGAACCGGAAACTGGATGCCGCGGTAGAAACAATTTTCCTCATGCCGAAGGAGGAATACACTTATCTAAGTTCTCGCATAGTTAAGGAAATCGCGCGCCTGGGTGGCGATGTCTCCGGTTTTGTTCCGGCTTGCGTTGCCAAGGCGCTGGGGAAGAAATTTGGCTGATAACATTCGAAACGTTTCACGAATGAAAATTCATCTCAAACAAGTTCCTGCACAGGGTTTGCATTTGGACGGAGATGAGGATTGTCCCATCCACGAACTCGAAGCAGAAGGAATTCGTTGTGCCGGTCCGCTGCATTACGACATCGATGTGGGAATTGCTGGAGGTGCTCTTTGGGCGAGAGGCTCTCTGTCACAACCAGTGGAGCTGCGTTGCGTATCGTGTCTGGAAAATTTTGTGTACGAAATTCAAGTGCCCGCATTCGCCGTACACACCGAACTGCACGGGCCCGAGGTGGTCGACCTGACGCCGTCTATGCGCGAGGACCTGTTGCTCAACCTGCCAGCGCATCCACGCTGCAACAGAGATGGCCATCGCGTTTGCAAAGTGAAACAATCGAAGACTATTGAGCAAGATACAAAACAGAAATTGGATTGGAGCGCGCTGGATAAATTGAAGTTAAACCGCTGAATTGAGCGCCTTGTGATTCTGAGCGCAGCCCGTTCGACTCGCTTCGTTCGCTCCGGGTAACCTCGGCGAAGTCGAAGAATCCCGCGAATTAGTAGGCTGCGCCACGGAATTTGATTCACTCACTTCCCGTTCGCTCAGCCTGCGGCCTTCCCGTCTATGTCGCGGCTTCCCAACCGCTCCATTCTCGACTTCGCTCGGAATGACGAAGCGTTTTAGCGCTGCAACGTTGTATTCCTCTTCAAATATGCTTTCGTAACCGCCTGCCATGGGAGTCCCAAAACGCAAAACATCCAAGATGCGATTACGCACGCGCAAAGCGGCGAACCGCTGGCATGCTCCAAATCTGAACAAATGTCCCCAGTGCGGGAGCACTGTTCCCTCGCACATCGCCTGCCCGTCATGCGGTTACTATCGCGGACGACAGGTGCTGACGCTTGAGGGTAAATAAGTTGCATTCGGCGGTTAAAGTCCGCAAAGTTTCGCACCGATGAAGATCGCCCTCGACGCGATGGGCGGTGACTTTGGCCCGCCTAACCTCGTTGCCGGCGCCGTTATGGCGCTGCGCGATTACAAGCAGATTAATAGACTCTATCTGGTGGGAGATTCCACCAAGATCGAGGCCGAGTTGCACAAGCATCAGTGTAACGATTCGCGCATCGAGATCGTTCATTCCACACAGGTCGTGGATATGAGTGACCGCGCCTGGACAGCCGTTCGCCGAAAAAAAGATTCATCGATCAGCCGCGCTGTTGATCTTGTAAAGCGCGGTGATGCAGATGCGGTGGTGAGCGCCGGACACACGGGGGCGGCGGTCGCTGCGGGCACGATCAAGCTCCGCACATTGCCGGGAATCGATCGACCCGGTATCGCGGCAGTGCTTCCGACGGAAACGAATGTGTTCGTTTTGATCGACGCGGGCGCCAACATCGATGCCCGCCCCGAACATCTTCTTCAATACGCGTTCATGGGCTCGGTCTACTCACGCCATGTTCTCCATTATAAGAGCCCAACCGTTGGCTTGGTCTCGCTCGGCGACGAGGATGTGAAAGGGACCGAGTTGACGAAGGAGGTGTTCAAGATGTTGAAGCCGAGTTCGCTTAACTTCGTTGGCAACATAGAAGGCCGTCACCTCTTTGAAGATCCCGTTGAGGTTGTCGTGTGCGACGGATTCGTTGGCAACGTGATCTTGAAAACGTGCGAATCGATCGCAGTAGCGATGTTTAAATGGCTGAAGCACGAGCTCATGCGCACAACGATGCGAAAAGCCGGCGCCTTCCTTGCGAAGAATGCTATTGGAACCATTAAGGACAAAACGAATTACGAAGAATACGGTGGAAGCCCACTTCTCGGCGTCAGCGGCATTTGCATCATTGCGCATGGCGCGAGCACGCCACTGGCCATCAAAAATGCATTGCGCGTGGCGGCAGAGTCGATTGAACAGCAGGTGAACCCGCATATCGTCGAGGAGATTCGCCGTTACCATGAAACGACAGCCCCGCTCGAGCCCGCGCTCCGCTAAAGCGCTACGCACAGTCTCAATCATCGGCACCGGCAGTTACGTGCCCGATAAAATTCTCACCAACGCGGACCTCTCCCGTATAGTGGATACCAGCGACGATTGGATCACTACTCGTACTGGCATTAAGGAACGCCGAATCGCGGCAAAAGATGAAAACACCAGTGAAATGGCTACCAAAGCGGCACTCAAAGCGATCGAACAGGCAAAAATTTCAGCCAAAGAAATCGATCTTATCCTGGTGGCGACGGCCACTCCCGACATGCTTTTCCCAGCCACGGCTTGCTTCGTTCAGAAGAAGATCGGAGCAACCAAAGCTGCGTGTCTCGATATTTCCGCAGCCTGCGCGGGCTTCCTCTTTGGTCTGGAGATCGCACAGCAATTCATCACGTCACATACGCATGACACGGTCCTGGTGATCGGCGCCGAGAAATTGACATCGATCACGAACTGGACCGATCGCAATACTTGCGTGCTGTTTGGAGATGGAGCTGGCGCCGCTGTTTTGCGCCATCGTGGCAGCGCACATGGGGTTATCGCCACTCATATCGGCAGCGACGGCCAGTACACGGATATTTTATTCATGCCCGGCGGTGGGTCGCGCTGCCCGATTACGCGAGAAAATGTCGACAAGCATTTGGTAACAATCCATATGACAGGCAAAGAAGTTTACAAACAAGCGGTTACCGCAATGCTCAACGCGGCCAAGAAGGTCCTCGACCAGGCTGGGCTCTCCATCGAGGACATCGCCTGCGTAATTCCACATCAGGCAAACCTCCGCATCATTGAAGCAATCGCGGATCGGCTGGGTATTTCGCGCGACAAGATGTTTGTGAATCTGGATCGCTATGGCAATACTTCCGCCGCCGCTGTAGCTATCGCGCTGGATGAAGCAAATCGCAGCGGGCGAATCAAGCGGGGCGATTACGTCTTGTTGATCGTGTTCGGGGGCGGTCTGACCTGGGCCAGCACGATTATCGAATGGTGAACTGCAGGGCGTCTGTGTCAGACGCCGAACCGAAAGTTGGCGTTTCACAGAAACGCCCTACAGTCAACGCATGCTGGTCGAAACGCACGCCCATCTTGATTATCCCGATTTCGCCGACGATCTGGACGATGTGCTGCGTCGTGCGAACGAAGCGGGCGTTACGCGCATCATCACGATCGGCACATCGCTGGAAAGCAGCCGGCGCGCGATCGACCTGGCAGAAAAACATCCGGCCATCTTCGCGGCAATCGGCGTACACCCCACTTCCGTTGAAGACGCAGAGGACGACGTGATCACCCCACTGCGCGAGCTGGCGAAGAACCCGCGCGTAGTGGCAATTGGAGAAACCGGGCTCGATTACCACCGGCTGCCGAGTGAAAAAGTAGCGAAGGAAGAACAAGTCCAGGTCATGACTGCACTCCGTACTGAGACCGACGAAGAAATCGAAGCGCAAATTCGCGACGGCGCGTACAAATCAAAACAAGCGAGCTTATTTCAGCAGCAACTCGATCTTGCGGTGGAACTCGGCCTAAACGTGGTGGTCCATCAACGCGACGCATGGGAAGACGCGCTTAAAATCATGGGGCCTTACACGGGGAAGCTGCGCGGCGTTTTTCATTGCTTCGGCGGTTCACTTGACGAGGCAAATGAAGTTCTCGACCTCGATCACCTCGTTTCGTTTACGGGAATTGTCACTTTCAAAAACGGTATGGCCGTGCGAAAAGTGGCGGCACAAATCCCGCTCTGGAAATTCATGGTGGAAACCGATTGCCCATATCTGGCGCCCGCCCCTTTTCGTGGAAAACGCTCCGAGCCGGCGTATACACGTATCGTGGCGGAAACAATCGCCGCCGCACGAGAGATTCCGCTGGAAGAAGTGGCGGCGGCGACAACCGAAACCGCGGAAGGTTTTTTTAAGTTCAATCGCGCATGAGAATTGATCGTGGTAGGACGCGACCGCCGGGCGCGCCGAGATCGCGAGCCAAAAGGGACGGCTCGCGGATCCGTCCCTACCTGCTCCTGATCGCCGTTTTTCTCGCATCCTGCGCCGCACCAGATACTCAGCATCAAATCGTCGTCAGCACGCGTGAACAAAAACTGGCCCTGCTTGATCGCGGAAACGTCGTGGCAATTTATCCAGTCTCTACGTCGAGGTTCGGATTAGGCGACTGGCGCGGCAGCCGTTTTACGCCCTTGGGTAAACTGCAGATCGCCGAAAAAATTGGCGAAAACGCGCCGTCCGGCGCCGTGTTCAAGGATCGGCGTCGTACTGGCGAGATCGTTACGCCGGATTCGCCGGGCCGCGATCCAATCGTAACCCGCATTCTCTGGCTGCGTGGATTGGAGGCGCAAAACGCCAACGCGTTCTCCCGAGATATTTACATTCACGGTACACCGGAGGAGCGACTCATTGGGATGCCTGCGAGTTATGGATGCATCCGGATGCGCTCGAGCGACATCATACATTTGTACAACATTGTAGGAACCGGCGCCGCGGTGACGATCGTGAACGCACCGCTGATTACCGCAGTTCCGAGTCTGGTGTCGGCTCATTCGATGGCCGACACGAATCCGGCGCCGTTTGTGATGCGGTAGCACACCATCCTGACTGTGGGGCCGGGCCGGCATTCTGCCTGCCGAATAGCCAGCGGCAACCACCAGGCGAGACGCCCGGTTACCTCACAGGCAAGATGCCTGTGCTACGGCAGCCTGCCAAGATGCTCTCTCGGTGTCTCTCGCGACAGCAACGCCATGTCGGCGTCCACCATGATACGCACCAGTTCGTGAAAGCGCACTTTCGGTTCCCAGCTCAGGGTCTTTCTTGCCTTTGAGGCATCACCAAGTAGAACATCCACCTCTGCTGGACGCTCATAGCGCGGATCGTGTTTGACGAATTCTTTCCAGTCCAGGTTGGCGTGGGCAAAAGCCGCTTCGACAAATTCGCGCACAGTATGGGATTCTCCAGTAGCCAGTACGAAATCGTCGCCTTCTCCAAGCTGCAAAACTCGCCAGATGCCTTCAACGTACTCGGGCGCAAAACCCCAGTCTCGCTTCGCGTCAAGGTTGCCAAGGAACAATTCCTTTTGCAGCCCGTGTTTGATCGCTGCTACAGCGCGCGTGACTTTGCGGGTGACAAAAGTTTCGCCGCGACGCGGGCTTTCGTGGTTGAACATAATGGCATTGCTCGCGCAAAGAGCGTAGCTCTCCCGATAGTTGATGGTCGCCCAATATGAAAAAACTTTCGCAACGCCATATGGGCTGCGTGGCCAAAATGGTGTCTTCTCCGTTTGCGGCACCTGCTGCGCCTTGCCGAAGATTTCGCTGCTCGATGCCTGAAGAAAACGGGAACGCAATCCAGCTTCGCGAATTGCCTCCAGGATGCGGATAGTACCTACACCCGTGACGTCCGCGGTGTACTCAGGAATATCGAAGCTCACGCGCACGTGGCTTTGTGCGCCCAAATGGTAAATCTCGTCCGGCTTCAAATCGTAAAGGAGTTTCACCAGATTCACTGAGTCACTGAGGTCTCCGTAATGCAGAAACAGTCGCACGCCATTGACGTGGGGATCGGCGTAAAGATGGTCGATGCGAGACGTGTTGAATGTGCTGGCCCGACGAATAATGCCATGGACTTCGTAGTCCTTTTCCAGGAGCAACTCGGCCAGATAGCTTCCGTCCTGACCGGTAATGCCGGTAATGAGCGCCCGTTTCATTTGGGCAATCATTGTAGGGCGTTTGGTTCGCTCGCGCCAGCTCGCTCACCCTTCGGGCTTCCCGTCTATGTCGCTCGGCTCCCGCCGGGTTCCGTTCTGTGAAACGCCAACGCAAGAACGTCACCGCGGCGTCTGACACAGACGCCCTACGGTTCCAGAGTGTCCGTTAGCTCTCCGGGGGTGAGATCATGATTCGAGCTAAAAGGGTCCGCTGTGCACCGATCAGCGCTGCGATGCCTTTGCGCGCGATGCCTAGCATCTCATCCAACTGCGGTCCCGAAAACGTTGCTTCTTCACCAGATCCCTGCACTTCCACGAATTCGCCGTCTTCGGTTGCAACAAGATTGAAATCGACGGTGACCAGTTTGTCTTCTTCGTAGTTAAGGTCCAGGATCGGCTGCCCATCCAGAATACCGGCGCTCACCGCGGCCACTAATTTTTGCATTGGCGGCGCGTCGATTTTTTTCTCTCTCACAAGTTTCCGGCAAGCAATGGCGAGGGCCAGACTCGCTCCAGTAATTGCCGTGGTGCGTGTTCCTCCATCGGCTTGTAAGACATCGCAATCGACCCAGATGGTGCGCGGCCCGAGCTTTTCGAGATCGGTGACTGCGCGCAAAGATCGACCGATCAACCGCTGAATCTCTACGCTGCGACCGTCGAGGCGACCTTTTGCGACATCGCGCGGCTTTCGCGTCTGCGTCGAGTACGGAAGCATCGAATACTCAGCCGTAAGCCATCCGCCAGAGACTCCCTGCTCTTTCATCCAGCGCGGTACCGCGTCTTCGATTGTAACCCCGCAAATGACACGCGTTTGCCCCATCGAGACGAGCACCGAACCGCTTGCATGCGGCGCGACGTTCAAGTCAAAATTGAGCGACCGAATTTCATCGAACCCGCGTCCGTCATTTCGCTGCATTGCCGGGAACTTAAATGTAGCTGGAATTTGCGCGACGAAAGATTTGCCAGGTCGGACACGATGCCGGTGCCAAGGATGCCATTTTCGCCCCTGATGATCGCACTTGGCGCCGAGTAATCGGCTTGACGCACACCGCTGGCCATCGTTGTTTAAGCGTTTTGAGTGAAAAATAGCGCTGATACCCAGACAGCGATCTGCATTGCCGGAGCGCACCGTTCAGGAACCTCGATGCTCACAAGGCTCTTGCACGCCTGCGGCCTCTACCTCGGCCCAGAGGATGAGTTGATGCCCGCCCAAGCGGACAACCCTGATGGATTCTGGGAACATCTTGGCTTTGTAGCATTGAATGACGAAGTGTTAAGCGAGCTGGGCGGCGCCTGGGATTTGCCACCGAGGACTGACGAGAGTTTCAATGACCCGCGCCTCGATCCGATGCGCGCGAAAGCACGGCTGCTAATCGAACGATTTGATTCGCAAAAGCTCTGGGGGTGGAAGGATCCGCGCAACAGTTTGACCCTGCCATTTTGGCACAACCTCCTGCCGCGCATGAAAACTCTCATCGTGGTGCGCAATCCACTGGAGGTCGCCCACTCAATGAAGAAGCGAAATGGAACTTCCTATTCGTTCGGGTTGCGACTTTGGGAGATCTACAATCGACGTGTGTTGGAGAATGTACCCGCGCAAGACCGCTTTGTTACTCATTACGACTTGTTTTTCGAAGACCCGGAAGCGGAATTGCAACGCATTACACATTTCATCGGGTTGTCCGATACCCAAGTACGTAACGCAGCCGCACTGGTCACAAAACGAAGACGCCACACTCATTTCACACTTGATCAGCTCATCGATGCTCGTGTCGCACCGGAAGTAATCGAGCTCTATCGAGCCTTGTGTGCCGAAGCAGCGCCGAGAGGACGAACTGGCGCGACGACCATCACGCAGGCTACAAAATCAAACGAGCCCGATTTGCTTCCAGGATCAGTGAGCCGAGTTAACACCTTCGTTCCGGAACCGATGGCAAAGATCGAAAGCCTCTACCAGGAACTTCTGGCGCAAGCGGAAACGCGCCACAAAAAGGAAGCGAATGAACTCAAGGCCCAGCTTGCTCAAACTGAAGCACGCCACCGCACAGAAGTGCAAGAACTCAGTGGCCATCTTGAGCGTATCAATCAGCTTCTTCACGACAAAAGCATTAGCCTTGCGGAAAGCGAAACACGGAGAGAAGAGCTACGAAGCCGTGTGCGAAAACTGCTGCAAGCTGCCAAGAAGTTATGCGGACTCCTGGAGGATGTTGATACGGCATCCGCTCGGCTTCGGTCTTCGGCGCGCTGGCAAATCGCAAATCCGATTGCTGCCTTAAAGGCAAAGTTCTCGCCTACACGGTCGCGCGACTTGTTAGGCTACGGACACTTGGAAAAAATCGTTTCGAAGTACGACGAATGGTTAGCCGCTCACCCTGAGGTCGCGGCAATTGATGACCAAATCCAAGCTCTGATGCTGGATGAAGGTTCAGGCGCTCCCCAGAGAATATCAACGATCGAGCCGCCAACGGTAACACGTCCAATCGAGTTTCCGGTTCACGCAGAGGTGGAAGTTTCAATTATCATTCCGGTCTTTAATCAGTTTCTTTTCACGCAAGCTTGTCTTGCCTCGCTTCAGGAACATCAGGGAACAGATCGTTTTGAAGTGATTATTGTGGATGATTGCTCGACGGACGAAACCGCTGAGGCAATTCCGCAAATACGGGGCGTTGTTTATCTACGCAATGAAAAGAATTCCGGCTTCATCGCCTCCTGTAATCGCGGTGCGGAGACCGCGCGCGGCAGCTTTCTCGTCTTCCTGAATAACGACACGATTGTACGGCCAGGCTGGTTATCTGCCTTAATCGATACATTCGCAGAGCAAGCACGAGCCGGCATTGTAGGCTCAAAACTTATTTATCCTGACGGACGATTGCAGGAGGCAGGCGGTATTATTTGGCGAGACGCTTCGGGATGGAATTACGGCAAGTTCGACGACCCAGCGAAACCCGAATACAACTATCTTCGTGAGGTGGACTACTGCTCGGCCGCAGCCTTGATGATTCCGAAATCGCTGTTCGCCAGCGTGGGCGGGTTCGACTCCCGCTACGCGCCCGCATATTACGAGGACACAGATCTCGCCTTCAAAGTCCGAAAAGCCGGTTACAAAGTGTTGTATCAATCTTTGAGCGAGATTGTTCATTACGAAGGAGTCACTGGCGGGACCGATCTGGCAACCGGCACAAAGAAACACCAGGAGATAAACCGCTCAACCTTTGCCGAAAGATGGGAGAATGAGCTAAAGACCAGGCCAGCCAACGGTGATATCGAATTTTTGCGGCAGCCGCTACCCGGTCGAAAATCCATTCTGGTAATAGATCACCATCTTCCCATGCCAGACCACGACTCAGGATCGCTCCGCATGTTTCAAATGCTGAAAATTCTGCGCCAACTTGGTCACCGGGTCACCTTCATTCCCGACAACCTGGCAAACTCTTCCCGCTACGCTGGCGAACTTCAAAAGCGTGGAATCGAAGTTGTCTATCATCCTTACGTTAAGAAAGTGCGCGACTACCTCCTAGCGCACGGCTCCAGCTTCGATGCCGTGGTACTAAGCCGATGCGATTTTGCGCGCAAACACATCGCAGACGTTCGGCTGCATGCGCCGCAGAGCCGGATCATTTTCGATACCGTGGATCTTCACTACCTTCGCGAGGATAGCGAAGCGCGGTTGACTCAGGATCCCGACATGCGCCGCA
>JBKPLD010000138.1:0-9183 GCA_046731415.1 Verrucomicrobiota bacterium | reverse complement strand
TTCATAGGTGGTTATGAAGTGATCGAAATGTGAAGCGCCGCTTCTAGCGGAAATGCCAGAAATGCGTCAACACTTTTTTTACTTTTCCCGATTGTCTTAATTTTTACCCTTGATTATCCGCCCGCCGCATCACTGCGGAGGCGGGCGAAGGCGCATCTTTTAGCTGAACGCATGAAACCGTGTCAATACTTTTTCTGGATTTTTTTGAAATTTCTTAGACACGAACCCGCCTTCAACAGGAGCATTCGGCGGGCAGGTGGCCACGCGTAATCGACGAAACAGAGTTGCTTTTCTCCCTCTGCACGGGATCGCCGCGGACGAGCTCTGCGACACCGAACATACATGTCTGGGTTCTCGCAGAAAGGGTAACAATCCTGTTACTATTTGTTTCCGCAAAGAGACTCTTGCCGTTTCGCCGACTTTTCCGCCGTCGCGCTCTCCGCGCCAGTTCCGCTACGCAACGTGGAAACCTCTCGACTCACCGTCGCCTTACGCGAAGGCTGGTCGGCGCAGATGGACGGACTGTTTCGGGCTCCTAATTATCCGTCATTGCGAGTCGCCTTAAACGTGCCGTGCTTTGTCGGTCGGTCTCCGACTAGCGGAGCAAATTCCGCCTCGCCGGTGATGACGTCCGGCGTCTCAAACTTTCCCTTGAGCATCAACGTCCCCGCGTCGCGTCCCACATTCCCGAGCGGAAATTCAACATTGCCCGAAAAGGTCACCGAATTTGCGTCGCCCGGTACCCACTTTGCCGGCCAGGAGCTGGGCATTCCCCAAACTTTTACTTTCTGGTCAAGCAACTGCCAGGTGCCTTTCCCGTCGCCTTGAGCCTCGAAGCGCAACGCGCGTCGGCTTCCCTCCCCAAACGTGATCTCCACATTCCATTTGCCGATCATCTCTGGAGATTGCGCCATAGTTTGGGTCCGTAACATCAGAATTACAACAGGACAAATGACGAATGAAACACGAAGCAGGAATAACGAAAAAGCGCGACGACAGTTGTTGGTCATTTGATCATTCGTCATTCTTTCGAACTTCGTTGTTTGGATTCGGCATTCTCTAATTAGCCACGCAACCACACCGCTCGTGCTCATGCTCAGGGGGATCGCTGCCAGAGTTTCAAAGAATTAACCACGAAATCGCCTTCACACAATACTTTCAGCTGCGCCGAAGTTACGACGTGGCAGGTGCGCACACCTTTCGCCAAGCGCTGGGGGCCGGGGCGACGACCCCGGTTAGAACTGATAACTTGCCTGCGGCATCAGGCTACGAGGGAAAGCCTCACCTCGCCTGTCAGCTACAAACTATCAGCCATCATCGACCCTCAAGGCCGAGGATGCGGAGTAGGACGAGGCCTTGGTGTTGCCCTCGGTGGTGAAGGAGTTGCCGTTGGCGGAATAGTATCCGATGGAGTGGGCGTCGGACTAGGTGGAACAGTGCCACTTGCCGTCGGCGTTGGTGTGAGAGTTGGAGTCGGTGTTGGTGGAACAGTGCCACTTGGCGAGGGTGTAGGTGTCCCTTGCGGCACGGAGTTGACCGCAGCCAAGGCATCAACCCTGCCATAACCGAACGAGTTGTTTGGGATCTGCGTGTTCGGTATGCCGTCACAGGTCTGAGGAGGATTTACCGTCACATTCGGATTGGCTGTGTTCTGCAAGATCGTCTTGGTTGTGGCGATGTCGCGTTGCAACTGCGGGCGCGCCGACCAGAGCAGGGCGACCACGCCGACTACGTGCGGCCCGGCCATCGAGGTCCCCGACAGGTTGCCATAGCTACTATCGCTGCTGGGCAACGATGAGCGCACGTTCACGCCCGGCGCAGAAACATTCGGTTTAAGCAGCGGAGGGTTATAGAACAGGCTCGGCCCGCGGCTGCTGAAATCCGCCAGAAAGTTGCCCTGGTTAATTGCCCCGGTAGAGAAGGAAGCCTCGTAGATCGAGGGTGGATCATTGACGGTGGAGCAGGCGGGGCCGGCGTTTCCTGCGGATACCTCGACAAAGATGCCTGCCGCCTGGGTGTTATTCACAATTGTTTCCAGTTCAGCGCCTGTGGTACAGCCCTCGCTAACCGGGCAGCCCCAACTATTGTTCATCACGTGCGGGCGCACTGTCGGATCGGGATTCTGTCCGTTTAGATCCGTCGGCGCAATGAAGAACTGGAAGCACTCGGTGTAGGTAGCGGGCGTGCCGTTGCCCTGGTCCATATTACGGCAACCGATCCACTGCGCGCCCGGTGCCACTCCAATCTGGTTACCGGCTCCGTCGTCGCCAGTTGTGGTGCCGGTTGTGTGCGTGCCGTGCCCGCTGTCATCACAGGGCTCCTGGTGGTTAGGGCTGCAAGATCCCCCGCCAGAGTGGATCGCGTCCCACCAGTTGTAATTGTGATCAGCGTTAACGCCATCCCAGCCGCGGTAATGCGGTTTCAGCGCATTGTGTGTCCAGCGCATGCCAGTGTCCTGATTGGCTACTACAATCCCCTGTCCCGTAAAGCCCATTGCCCAGACTTGCGGAGCATTCACATTCTGCACGCCCCACTCCACAACGTTGGGAGCACTGGGTGTGACGCCAAAATTCGCGATCGACGGATCCTCGATCCAACGAGTGGGTTTGTTGGAGTCTACTCGCGCTACATCAGGGCGGGCAGCGACGGCTTCCACCAGCGCGCGGTCTGCAGTAGCGACCAGCATATTGGCGGCCCAGAACGACTGATAAGTCACTCCTCTCGAGTCGAGGAAATTTCGGAGACCAATCTGAGTGCGAGCGGCATGCTGAGTCAAGGTGTTGTAAACGAACCAACCCTGCGCGGCCTGGTCCCTCATGTTATAGCCAGCGCTGACGTTAGCCTGGTCGGCGAGGAGGATGACAACAGAGGCACTCCTGCCGTCGGCTGTATCAGCCAATACCTCTGGCGCGATCTTTTGAAGAGCCCCTGGATGGACGGCTCCTTGCGTTGGCACTTCAACTCGTTGGCCGACGGCGTCGGAAAAAGCAATGGCTCCGATCGCAGCGACACCAGCCGCCACAAGAAACAACGAACAAAGAATGCGCCGCCATGGCGTGAAGACGTGATTTGGATTCATAGAATTACGGGTTGTTGTTGACCGCCGTGCCTGGTCTGTGGATTAGTCTGTTTGTAAAAGGACGACGAAAACGACGCTTCTAAACCAAAGCGCATCGTCATGTCAATATTTTTCCGGGAAGTTTTGTAGAATTCATCCAAGGCACGGGACCAGATTCGCGAAACTTTTGGAATGCGCGCGCGTTCCAGCGTCGCTTGTGACGTGAGTTGGTCTGATTGAAAGCGAGCGCAGGCGGCATTGCTCCTCAATCGTCAGGCGCTAGCGCTGTGGCGACGGCGCCGTGTAGCCGGGCTATCGAGGGCAACCCCGTGGCGGCGCCTCCACACCACACACCGAGGCGGCTACACCAATCGCGAAATATCTCTTAGCCAGCCATCACGGCCGTGGATGTGGCGTGGGTCGAGGCCGAGGTGTCACGCTTGGTGGTGCTGTAGGTGTAAGTGACGGTGTCGGGCTGGGTGTCGGACTAGGACTTCCCGGACTGCTCGGTGTAGGAGTGGGACTCGGAGGCACAGTTGCTGTAGGACTTGGAGTCGGGGTTGGCGACGACCCGCCGCCCACTGCTGCAAGGATATCAACCCGGCCCCACCCATACACATTGTTAGGCGGGCCCGCATCGCCGCACAGGGTAGAACTAATATGCACCGCCGAGTTGTTCAACGCATCCCGGCTATCCAACAGCTGATGGCGCAGAGTTGGAATCGCATTCCACAACAGCGCCATCGCACCGGCAATATGTGGAGTCGCCATGGACGTGCCGCTGGCAGTCCCATAACAACTATCGCAATCGTTGGTCGCCGAACGCGTATTTGTACCAGGTGCAGTAATATCGGGCTTGATCCGATTACTTCCGTCGGCAGTTACCGGGCCGCGGCTGCTAAAGCTGGCGATGCTATCGGTGCCGGTATTTAAAGCTCCAATCGAGTAAGTCGCTTCATAAATTCCGGGCGGATTTTGCACAGTGGAACAACCCGGCCCGGAGTTCTGTGCGGCCGATACCATCATAATACCAGCAGCAGCTTGTGCTTCCACAGCAGCTTGCAACGTGTCAAACGAACAACCTTCCGAAGGCGTGCATTCCCAGGAATTGTTAGTGATATCCGGGGCCTTGGTTGGGTCGGGATCGCTGCCGTCAATCCGGGTTGGCGCGAGGAACCATTGCATGCACTCGATGTATCTGGCGGGTGTGCCATTACCCTGGTCCATGTTGCGGCAACCAATCCACTGTGCACCGGGCGCCATTCCAATCTGGTTGCCAGCTCCATCGTCACCAACCGCTGTGCCAATCGTGTGCGTTCCGTGGAAGAAATCATCGCATGGCTCCGGCGAATCGTTTCCACAGGGGTTCCCCACGCTGTCATGGATGGAGTCATGCCAGTTATAATCGTGGTCGGCGTTTTGACCGTCCCAGCCGCGGTAATGAGGCTTGAGGGCGTTATGGGTCCAAAGAATTCCAGTATCAGCGCCAGCAACGACAATACCCTCCCCTTTAAATCCGAGGTTCCACACGTCAGGCGCATGTGTGTACTGAATTCCTGGCTCAATGGTTGCCGGACGTCCGGCTTGCGGGGGCGTTTCATTGGAAGCCTCCAGCTGGGGAAGGTGATTTTGGATGCGCGGATTGCCTTCTATTCGCGCCACGTCAGGGCGAGTTGCCAGCTCCGCGGCAATCTTTCGAGTGCCTTTCACCAGGATGGCATTAACAATATAGAACGATTGGTGCTCGATGTTGCGTTCGCTTAGCCATCGAAGGATTGGTTGCTGGGTCGTGCGCGCCTTATTTAACAGAGTGTTATAGACGTAACGTCCTTTGTCAGCCTTGGTTTGCCAATTTGCGGCTCCGCTTAGGTCGGCTTGGTCTGCCAGCACGACAAAAAAGTCAGCCTGCTGTCCGTACGCCGTGTGTTCGATCACCCAGGGCATGATCTTGTTCGCAATGTTGATCCCGTTTCCGCCAACACGCTGACCCACAGCGTCGGGCAAGGCAACGGCAGCAGCGAGCGCTACGACGGCTGCGATGAGGAACAAAGAACAAAGGATGCGCCGCCACGGTGTGCGGTTTAACAGGGATTCAGGTTCATTAGGATTTGTGATCATAGAATTGAGGGTACGTTTTAGTTTGCGTGGCCGCGAATGGAGGACGGTTTTAAGCCAGACCGCATTCTGCTGTCAAAACAAATCGTTGCGTCGCCGACAGTCGTCCTCGTCTTCGTGGTCCTGCTCGTTATCGAAAATACGCGGACGGGAGCAGGACGAGAAGGAATAGCTGAAATGGTTGTTGGAGCGAAGCTTTGAAGGATTCACGGACTCTGGGTAGCGCACGCATTTTGCTTGCTGGTCCGGCATTCTGTCTTCACGAACTTTCAGAGAACAGCCGAACGCTATCGATGCGTCACCGAAACCATTCCGTCTTAAACAAAGTTCGTCGCCGAAGAATGCGGCAACCAGCACGCTGCAAGCGTGCGCTCCCCAATCCTTGACGCACGACCCCTAAAAGCAAGGAACTCGCGAGTTGCCTCGCGAGTTCCCGCTTTGTTACTTCTAACTTTCTAACTCTTGTTAACTGTGCCTTACGGTCAGGGCCGAGGATGCGGTGTTGGCCGAGGTCTTGGTGTTGGGGTAGGCCTCGGTGTCTCCGTAGCGGTCGCCGTTGCCGTTGGGGTTGGCGTCACCGGCGGGATTGTTGCCGTGGCCGTTGCCGTTGGCGTTGGGCTCTGAGGCGGAATCGTCGCCGTTGCCGTCGCCGTTGGCGTTGGGCTCGGTGTTGGGCTAGGGCAACCACCGCCGCCTCCATTATTGCGGTGCCATACTTCGTTGAGGAACTGGAAGGTCGCGCCGTTCAAGCCGCCTACACTCCAGATATCACCGTTTCCGAAGAACCCGGCCTGGTTAGCCTGTCGGTTAGGCGTTGGCAGATCAGGTGGCGATGGATTCCAGGTTCCTCCGGGCCATGCGGACAGATCGAGCTCATTAACCTGGTTGGTGGAGTTGAAGAAGTTACCGTCGTTTGGCAGGTCTCCACCCAGCGAGTACAGCTTGTTCGTCCCCGGGTCGTAGGCAAGTCCGAAGTCTCCCAGTTGAGGGGTAAACGTCGGTCCTGACTCCCATGTTCCAGTGCTCATATCCAGACGCAAGGTCGTGTTAAGGTTAACGACGCCCGGATCGAAGCCGCCGACAACATACAGGAATTGACCTATCTGATGGTATCCTGCCAGCAGGAAGGGACCTACTGGCGCGGCTGTGCCGGCCGACCATGTGTTAGTGGCTACGTCATATACATCTACCTGGTTGCTAAAAGAGCTGGTGCCGCCCACGACATACACCTTGCCGTTGAAGAAACCCGATGCAGAGCCGTAGTGATCCGGAGCAAGGGGATCGGAGGCTAACGGCGTCCAGCTGTCGCTGGCGATGTTATAGACCGCAAACTGGTTGGTCCCAAAACCGTCCGCGCAATAGACTAGACCGCCGGCTTCATCTAGTGCACAGGTAGGCGCCTCATCGCCGAATGGCATCGGCGCGCGCGGCTCCCAGGTTCCGGTCGCAAGATCCATGCGGTTCACGGCGTTCGTGGTGAACCCGTTGTCCACACCGCCGAACACATAGAAGTGGGTGGCAGTCTGGGCAAAACCGTAGCGGACGATCGTTGTTGGATACGCGGTACCCGCCGTCCATGGACCAGCTACGCCTGTAGGATTCCCTGGTGGGCAGGTGGGGGATGGCGTCGGTGACCCTCCTCCACCGCCGCAGATCCCGGAAACCGTGAAGCTATAGCCCACGCATCCCGCGTCCGGATCAACTTCGTTCACTACGATTACAACCGTCTGCCCGTCGTCCAGGTCAAACGAGAACGAGCCCGTTGGGTTCGGACTACCGCCTATGTCGGCAAGATAGTTTGTGCAGAGGTTGGTCGGATCAAAGCTGCCCAGATACGCTTGCAAGAAGATGAAGTTAGTACCTGTGCAGGTCATCGCGTCCGCGTCTATTGTAACGCATTGCGTCGATCCGGTCGTGTTGGTGAACGTGTAGGAATCGTAATGGCGCGGGAGCCCGTCACCAAGCACCCCTGGGCACACCTTGGGCGCCGCACAGGTGCTGGCAGTACCGTCGCGGAACATCCGATCGGTCTCCGTCGGATCGCTGCCGTCGATGACTCCATTGACTGTGCAGCCGCTGGGTGTACCCGACGGCGTCGGTGTGGGTGATGGTGGAGGCCCTACAGCGCACATGGTCACATCGTCCACATACATGCCGGTGTCATCACCGAAGGCATCCTGGTGCACCAGGAACTTGATCCGCACGGTTTGCCCCGCGTAGGGCGCCATGTCCACTGTTTGGTTAATCCACGTGTTCCCGTTTTCACACTGGTGGAAGATCGTTTGCAGGATCGTGCCAGCGGTGTCGGTGATGTAAGCATCCTGCCAGTCGAACGTGATACTGTCGGTGGTGAAATCCCAGTGCCAGAAGCTGAGCGTGCCTCCGCTAGCAGGTACTGCGAACTCCTGATAGAACGAGCTGTCTCCCAATGGCTCTACCCCGGAAACATTGCCAGCCAGCGCTGAGAAAGTTCCGCTGTGCACCTGGTCGGTGCTGATGACAGGCGGGTTATTAGTGCCATCGATTACCCAGCCGGTGAAGTCGCCTGTCTCGAATCCGCCGTTGATGATCGGATCGGTGCAGGGTGTACCCGTCGGCGTCGGTGTCGGTGTTCCGCCGCCGCCCCCTGTCGTTCCTAACAGTCGGAAAACTTGGTCGGGTCCGCTCGCCGTAGGAATGCAGACCGCCAGCTTTGGTTGCCACGTCGGACAGAGCCCAAAGCCGCCGCCCGGATTTTGCCAAGCTGCGGGGTTGTTAGATTGAACAGTTCGGTCAGTCCAACCCCACTCGCCGTTCGGCACGAATGGCATGTGGGCCTGAACCTCAACCCAATAGGTGCCCTCGGTCAGGACCGCCGGGGTGGTCAGGGTTACTGTGAACGTGGTACCCACTTGTGCGTATGACTGGCCAGTGGCAGAATAAACCTGCGTGCCAGGAAGTCCTGCGTTGTCCGCGTAGAAGAACACATTGAAATCGGTCGAAGGTCCGGGGCCATTAAAGTACACGCCGTCGGCGTCGATCGACATCACATTCCAAGTCTCGCCTGAGGGGACGACAAAGTCGTCAGCAAGGTCGGAGCTGAATTCGGGTAAGTCGTCGAACTGCTGCGATAAGCTGGCGTTGGCACCAGCATTGTCATACTGATCGTAAAGAACTACCTGCACACCTTTCGGCTGTGGCGGAACCGGGAGTGCATGTGCCGCAAGGGGTCCGCTGGTGTTCAGGGGAACTTGCGAGACCCGCGGAAGGGACGGAGCACGGCGGACGTCATAGGGAAGCCGCGACTGAGCGCCCGCAGGTTTGTGCTGCGCGATCTGCCTCGCGCCAGCCAGCGAAGCTGGTGCACCGGACTTCGCTCGATCTCGAGCGGCTGCTAGTTGTGCTTTGATCGCAGCCTTGGATGGGTTGGCGACCGCGCTGCGTTGTTTGGTTGTGTTTCGCTGTGCCAGCGCGAATGGAATCACGCACACAGCGAGAAGTAGAAGTACGTAAAAAGCGCCCCGGATAAGGTGCGCTTTAATAGTGGGGTTTATTTGTTTTTTCATAAAGGAGGTTTATGCGGAGCGCCGTTTTAGAAGAAATCTCCCAAAAGTGTCAAGACTTTTTTCTTAACATTTTTTAAATTTTTTAAAACGCGGAGCCGGAAACGGCGAATCCGAATGTCGAGTGATCAAAGAAGCGTAAGCTTTCTAACTAGGACTCGTGCTACTGCTTGTTTTTAACGAAGGATCACGCGGCTTTCACGAATGAGGCTGCCCACGAACCATCTGCCTTTGCCAAGGCTTCGGCAGGGCAGGCGCGAAACAGCGCGAAAATAATTCGGATGTCGGCGCTGAGGCTTAACTTAGTGTACCTTCGTGTATTTCGCGGGGTTGGGAATTCCTCCCAAACGAACGCCATGCGAGTCCGCCGAGTCGACTTCGCTCAGAGCAGGTTCCTTACACGTTGCTAAAGCACTTGCGCGAAAAGGTGGAACGCGTTGTCCTTAACGCGCTAAGTCTGTGACGCTC
>JBKPLD010000137.1:0-5025 GCA_046731415.1 Verrucomicrobiota bacterium | reverse complement strand
CCGGGACCGCCAGCGGTGTATCAACCGGCGCACCGCGCAGCTCATTCAGCTCATGAATGGCACTCTGCATTTCCCGCTGCACTTCCAGTGGCCTGCGTTTGAGCGCGATCGCGCTGGCTTCGATGACTCGCACATCAGCCTGTTGTGCGACTCCAGCCGCCGGTCGCTGCGACAACACGGTCGCGAGATCGTCGAATCGTTTTGCGATCTCATCAGTGGCACTTGCTTTTACTTTGGCCAATGCCGCACGAAATGCTGTGCCCCGTACTCGGGCGCCCAATGCGACCCGAAATCCTTCCAAACCCAGTTCCGCCAGCGCGACCTGGTGGTTGGCAATTGCTTTCCGCAGAGTAACCCTACCGGGATATTCGAAAGTTTGGGTGGCTCCGAGCGTCCACATAATCCCGTCGCCCAGCGTATCGCCGTGGTAGTCACGGACGATTTTGGCGCCGGCCTCGGTTGATACTTCCGGATTTTGCCATTCCCCGGCCGTGTGCCGCTCGCCCTTAGCGGCCCCGATTTCCGCGGCATAGACCTTTATTTCGGGGTTTCGCGCAAGAGCTTCCTCTACCAACGCGTCCAAAGAAGTTGCGTCGCCGGCCCGGCAAACCATCCGTGTAAGCGCGATTGCGAAGCCAATTGTGATCGAGGCTTTCAAAGTACAGCCGGAGACACCTAGGTTGATGCCCTTGGCAATGCCAGGCAAGCTCCATAATTCACCGCGACCATTAATCGGCAAAGCTATTTGTCCTTCGAAGATGAGAAAGGGGCTCGATCTGGTTTGTGGGTGAGCTTCAGAATCCTTCCTTCGGCTGGATCAATCACGTATGCCGTTTCGCTTTGACCGGCAACGACGCCACGCGCGCCTTTAACGGTCGGAACAGTCGCCTTCAGATGAAATTTTCCATGATCGTCCACTTCAGCAATGGTGAGGCTTGCGGCCTGGGATGCTGCTGCGTAAAGAAGCCTTTGTTTCGACGAGAAATCGATGTTGTCCACGCCGGCGCCGGTTTGGATTGAGTCGAGAACTTTTCCATCGTGAGCGACGTCGAGATTCACGACGTGATCCCCGCAGGCAACAAAGAGAAATCCACGCCCGGAATCGAGCGCCAGTCCGCCGATATCTGCGCTGCCGGGATTCCATTTTGAAACAATTTTCTTCGTACGTGCATCGATCGCGATCGTCGCCCCAGTACCCTCGATGTTGGTGTAGAAAAGCCCGCGCCCATTATCTGCGGCATAGCCTTCCGCCAAGCCGTCCAGTGGAATTTTTGTTTTCCATTTCAAATGACGCGGATTCGGCAGCGTCAAACACGTGCACACCCTTGGCTGCATCAGTATTCGCAGCGGTTACCGGTCGCGTTGTGATCCAAACTTCTTTCGTTGCCGCAACGTAAAGCAAACCGTCCGGCGTGATAGTGTGATCGGGCGAAGCAGAAAGACATTCGCCGCGCTCTAGCGCCTGCGCGCCTGTCACGCACAGTGTCGCGTCGCCACGATTGCCAATATAAACGACGCCGTCGCCAATGCTGGCTAAAGTTGGTCCAAGCGTGACTTTCCGACCGCGTCGTTCCACTTGACCGGTTTTAAATCCACTGATTTGCGAAACCGCATCGTTTTTTCCATCAATCACGTCGACGCTGCCGAGATTGCTCGCCGGCACCCACAATTTTCCCGTCGCAGAATCGTAGGTGCAATAGTCCAAAGCCACGGGCCCGCTGGCCTGCGGCAGGTTGATCGGCTTGAGCTCGTAATTGGAATCGGCCCCGCAGGCAGTTAGAAGCAAAACGATTTCGATCAGCGCGATTGCGGCAAACTTTGCAAATTTCGAACAAAAGTTCATTGGAGGATGCCGACTTCCATTTCAGCAGCGTTACTGAACAACTAATCCAGGACTCATTGTTCAAACTTCAAAATATATTGCTACAACAGCGCGGGCCGGCGTTGTGAAATCAAATATTCTCGCATGCGATGTCGGTACCGATTTACCTTTTATTTCATGGCAACCTGGTTCTGGTATGCGGTCGTTGCTGCAGTGCTTTACGGCGCACATCAAATCTTCACCCGAATGGCTGCGGATCACATCGGCGAAGGGCTCGGCGGCTTTGTCGTCGAAGCGACCGCAGCGTTGTCCATCCTTGGTTACCTTATGTTCCTGTGGTTGGCGAACCGCTGGAATCAGCAATCGAGCGGGCAAGGAATTTTGTACTCTGTTCTCACGGGCATCTGCGTAGGCGCCGGAACAATTGCATTCTTCCTGCTTTTTCAGAAAGGCGGTCCACTTTCTTCCGTTCCAGCTATTCTGGCCGGTGGCGCCGCGATCATGGCTATCGCCGGCATTTTGTTCTTTCGCGAGCCGCCATCGTGGCAAAGGTTGGTTGGTGTGGCATTCGCAATCGTTGGATTATTCTTGCTGCGACGCTAGCGCTGTGAAAAACACTGGTTCCAACTTCCGGTCTCAGGCAGCAAAGTCCAAAACTGTTCCGACCCCGTTCGCTAGAGCTCTTTTATAAACGGCAGCCGCCGCTACAGCGTCCTCAATGGCGGTGCCGGTGCTGTCGAAAATGATGATCTCATCGTCGGTGACCCGGCCAATTTTTTCGCCGGCAACGATTTCGCATAGCTCCGCGTAAACATCTTCCTTCCGCATCAAGCCTTGAGCGATCGCGTGGTGTACATCGCCGATCGCGCAAGATTGCTCCAAACTGTCCGCAACAACTTTTGCCGAGGCAATCAATGCCGAGTCGATTTCCTGTTTGTGTTCCTCGTCTGCGCCCACCGCAGCCATAAAAGTGCCCGGCCTGACATCTTTTTTGCTCACGAAGGATTCATTCGCGGTCGTGCACGTGACACAAACATCACTTTTTTGAATTGCGTCTGCCAAATCACGAACAAGTTCGATATCGATCTTCAGTTCGGGCAAAAGTTCCTTTCTGAAATTAAAGGCTGCGTTTTCGTTTACATCGAACGCATAGATTTTCGTCAATGGTAAGACAAGAAGGACGGCGCGAAGTTGTGCCCGACCCTGCTGTCCACAGCCGCAGATCGTTGCGACAGATGAGTCCTTTCGAGCGAGATATTTGCTGCGACTGCTGACGCTGCGGCGGTGCGCTTATGCGTAATGTCGATTGAGTCGAGAATCGCAAGCGGGACACCGTTCTCCGCGTCGAACACGGCAATCACGCCTTGGATAGTCAGCAAACCGAAATGCGCGTTGTTGCCTGGGAAGTTGGCGTTGAGTTTTGCAACAAGGTAGTTCGTTTCGCCCGGCAGCAATCCGGCTTTAACATGCAGGCCACCGCCTGTGGCCTTTACCCCAAGGAGTCCAGGCGCCGGAATTTTTCCCTGGCCTTGCAGACGAAAGACATTTTCAACCGCGGCGATGCAATCGCGCGGGCTCAGCAGACCTTCGACATCGCTGCTACGCAATAAAAGCGTTCCTTTAAATTGCATTCCGTGTTTCGACTACCTTGGAAATGTCCGTGCCAGGCGTTACCTCAACCGGAGCGTGGCCACTACGAAAAATCCTCGCTCCCGTTTCGCCTTTCAGAGTGATGCTACCATCGTTGCATAACAACCACGCACCTTCGCGAATGCCCACAACCGGCGTATCGTTTTCCTCGAGAAACTGCAGAATTCGTTCTTCCTGCGTCTCTCCCATGTGGGTTGAATTCGGGTCGGGATCGAGATAGTGAGGGCTGATCTGGAAGGGCACAAGGCCCAGGGCATTGAACGAGCGCGGCTGAACGATTGGCATGTCCTTTGTCGTTTTGATCGTCGGCCCGGCAACATTGGAGCCGGCGCTGCTACCGATGTAAGGCGCTCCGCTGCGTACTTTCCGGCAAATCGGTTCGATGAGGTTAAGATCCTCAAGAGCCTTTAGCAGGCGAAAAGTGTTGCCTCCGCCGATAAAAATTGCGTCGGTTTGCTCGACAGCCTTCCATGGAACAGCTGTTTCGTGCGCCGATTGAATCGCATATCCTATATCACGAAATCTCTTTCTAGCCGTGGCGGTGTAGGCGTTCCGATCATGCAACGCGAAGGGAAAAAATAGTACGCGTTCTGCGCCACCGAGGAAGCTCCTAATCTCACTTCGACATGATCAAGATAGCCTCGGCCGTAGACAGTCGAGCTGCTTATAAGCAACACGTTTTGAAGTAGTCTCATGCGGTTTTGCCCGACAAACGCGCTCAATTTTCAAATGGTGAGCTGACTCCAAGCAGTCCTCCGATCAGAAATCCCCCTTTGATAGCTTGGGCCAACTCTTTGGCTGTGCCTCTGCCCCAATAATGAAAAAACATGATCCGCGGCTCTTCGTGCGTCATGTGCTGGTGAATGGCAACAATGTTGATTTTTTCTCTAAGCAATGATTTCAAAACCGGCTGCAATTCATCTTCTGTCACTGCGAAATCTCCATCAACGATTGCGTTGTCATCGCTGCCAGCGAACGCTGCCCATGTGTTGACGCCCATGTTGTTACCGAGGGCCACGCCATGCATTTGTGCAGGGCGACCGAACGTGAATTTTACCATCCCCTCTTTTGACTCGCCCTGCGCTCCAAAGATCTCGTTAAGCGGTCCGGGGGTAACCGAATTTTTTTCCGGTAAGGGTTTAACGCCGAAAGAATCTTTTGGCTGTGAATTGGCCGCGCGAGTTTGTTTAATGCTGTCGTAAACTTTTCTCACAGCACCGGCTAATTTGTCAGCCGTGCCTTCGCCTTCGATATGCATGAAGAAAACTTTGGGCCGATCGAAAAAGAAATGATTATGAAGCGCCGTTACGTTGAGCCCGTTATCGAGCGCGGCTGACATTGCGGCTTTGACTTCGTCTTCAAAAAGAACTGTGTCAGCCATGACCATGGCGCCGTTTTGCGTTGGGGTAAATGCGGCCCAAGTGCCAAGACCCATGAAGGGAGGCATGGTCCATCCATCAACAACGACTTTCACGTCATTACGCGGAAGGGTGACTTTATAAACGTTTTCCTTGTCATTCATCTTTCCCTTGAGTCCGGTTAGTTCGTCGATT
>JBKPLD010000136.1:0-8616 GCA_046731415.1 Verrucomicrobiota bacterium | reverse complement strand
TTTCCTTCACACTACCCTGGGCCATCGCCACATCCCCGAACACCTGCACGTCGATAGGTCCGTTTTCAAACCACTCGAGTTTGTGCCCGCCGGATTTAAAATCGCTTAGAAGGCCCTCTTTGGTGAAAATTTTGCCCGAGGAATCGACGGTTGCCCAATCGTCGGCAAAGATCTGATTAAGCTTGTCGATATCGCCGGCTACCATTGCATCTCCCATATCCTGTCCGACTTGTTTCACTGCGTCGACAACGGCCGGATCGTTGGAAGGCGCCTCGAGTGGCTGGGCCAAAACGAATCCAGCACATAGACTGGTGAACAAAACTGCTCCGACGAGTTTTTTCATTTGTAGCTTTTTCATTTGTTGTCCTCCTATTCGATCACCGCGGGTTTGTCAGCAGGTGGTGCAATGTTTGTGCCAACTACACGAGCGACACCACAATGCACACTGAAAGTGGGACTTAGCTTTATTGGGCGAATGATGGTCGCCTCGCGTCAGTCTCGTTTTGGGACAGTCCGGTGCCAATCCTGGGACGCAATTTGGGTCGATACCGTTAAACGCCGCTCGATGACGCGGGTATTACGGGCGGCTCAATGGGGTTGCGTCTAAACATTTGAGTTTCGCATGACCAGGAAAGCGAACCGCAGATTTGCCTAACTAAGATCGATAATTGCTGAAACGACGGCGGCGCGATAAGCTCGGGCAATGATCTTGGCCGAGATCCACACTGCAATTGAGCGGCTCTCCTTTGAAGAGCGGGCCAAGCTTATTGCGTGGTTCCACGGTTGGAAAGACGACAAATGGGACGAACAGATGAAGCGGGATATCGCGAGCGGTAAGCTCGATGACGTTTTGCGCGAAGTAGAAGAGGACACCAAAGCAGGGCGCACCCGGTCCGAGCCGGACTGGCATTAATGCCGTCACCTCAAGAACGCGTCGCCATTTCTGGTAAGAGCGGCGCGCCCGGCGGTCGCGCCCTACCGCCGCGTATTAATTTTCGGGCTACTCTGGCAGTGTTTCACCCGAGCCGCCGATTTCAGCGGGGAAGTCCTTTAGTTTGAGTAGGCCGTCCTTCATCGGAAGAACCGTCTCCGAATAATTCAGATGCACCTTCGGTTTGAATGGAAAATTCCGAAGAGCGCCGATACGAACATCCACTAAACCGAGCGTCGGATGCTCGACGATGATGTGGCCGCCGCACTTCGTGCAATAACCGCGTTCGCTGATGTCGCTGCTTTTAAATCGGCCGAGGAACTCCTCGCCTTTGGTGACGTTCACGTTTTCCTTCTTCCACAATGTGAACGCGCTGACTGGCGCGGCCGAATAACGCCGGCAGTTTTCGCAGTGGCAATAACCCACCTCGAGTGGATCGCCGCGCAACTCAATCTCCACGGCTCCGCAGTAACAACTGCCTGTATGCGTGTCCGCCATTGCTTGTTTTGATATCACATCAACGGGGCAGGATTTACAAGATTCAATTGCTCCGCAGCGGGAGACAATTTAGTGGGCCGGCGACGTCGTTATATTGGATGGCACGCGCGCGCAACGCTCTGCTTGGTTTCCTAAGCACAATCGTTGTCGCCGGATGCCATAAGTGGTCCGGCTCGCGGTCGCTTGATGAGATTATCGAACACAACACTGAGGCGATGGGCGGGCGCGCGGCGATTGAAGCGGTTCAATCGATTCAGATCGATGTGCACATTAAAGATCCGCCCTTCGAAGTGGACGGCACCTATTACGCGGCCCGCCCCGGCAAAATGCGCATCGATGTGAGCGCGGAAGGGAAGCATGTTTTCACCGAAGCGTTTGATAGCCTGAACGGCTGGCAATGGGAAGGCAAGGGAGATCAGAAGCCGGCAACTGAAAAAGCTACAGCAGCTCTAAGGCATGGCGTCGAATTGCCCGGAAAGTTATTCGGTTTACACGAACTCAAAGCGCGCGGTCACAAAATGAAATTAAACGGACGCGAACAAATCGATGGTGTTAACTATTACGCGATCGAGCTCATTCTGAATGATGGGTATACGGTCTTGTTGTACGTTGATCCAAACAGTTGGCTGGTCACCCGGCGTCGCGACGTTAGACCGTTGCATGTAGATGTCGATCCTACGCCGACGACGATTGAACAGGTTAGCTCCAATTTTCGCGATGTGAGCGGCGTGAAATTCCCGATCGCAACAAGTGAAACGGATCTTAAGACGGGCAAGGTGCTCGAAAGCACGACCACGAAAAGCGTAAAGATAAACCCGCCGCTGCCGCCGACATTGTTCGACAAGCTTTGACAGGGCCAGCCGACGCAAATTTTCTTTAATTCGTTCCGTGAACCGTGCAAGGTCGAAGACGGAGGTTCTATGACGATCTGGCAAATTATTCTGCTTATCGCCGGGTGCGGAGCAATCGGCGGAATCGTTAATTGCGCAATCAGTGGCGAGTTTAACTATCCTCGGTTCGACGCAGCAGCGAAGGTATGGCGGCCCGGTTGGATCGGTAATGTTCTGGTGGGCGCGGTCGCGTCAGTAGTTGTGTGGGGCATTTACGGTCCGCTGGCCTCGGTCGATCTGCTGACTGGAGAGATGACCGGTGTGCATTTGACCGTCGCGCAACTACTCACTTCGCTTGTGATCGGCTTGAGCGGTGGTAAAATTTTGACATTGATGGCCGAGAAACAGGCGGCAACAATTTCCAAGGATCAACTGGCTGCCGCCGTGAAAGCGCTAACGAAAGGTTGATATGGTTATTCAAGACGAGAAGGCCGCAAAGATTCAGGAGCTTCTACAGCAACTCTCCACAGCGGACACCTTTCAATCGGTTGCGATCACCAGGGAGATCAGGGATATCGCAATTGAAAACACCGAGCAACACGGGGCTGTAACCGGCAACCCCATTGCCATTAACCCGACACGACCGTAGTTCGGTTTGCGACTTTCTAAGGTGCGGCAAGCAGGATGCCCGCCGGCCACACAGACAAGATGTCTGTGCTCCGCTAGCTTTTCATTCTGACTTGCCATTCGCGTGTCTATCGCGCATGATGCAGTCCCGATGATCAGGGCGAATTGTCGGGCCCGATTTACGGCGGCCGATTTCGACTTCATCGTGCGCACGCTCGCACGTTCGCAAACAGACCAGGTTTCTCTTGTCGATCTGTTAAGTGATGTGGAAGCGCGCGATTCGATTCTCGATCATCCACGATTGGTTGACGCTATTTTGAATCACTGCGGACATCTCCGGATATCGTCGCAGTTTTATTTCTACGTCTTAGCCCGGCACGTTTTGCAGCAGGGCGGGATTGGCGACCGGAAGCTTTGCGATTACGTCGGTTCGTTGCTTGAAACATTTTCGCGTGCCAGCCAGCTACAGATTTCGGATGAGGCGCACAACCTCGCCGAACAATACATTTCAGATATGCTCATCGCGCTGACTCGCGCCACTCCGGAACAGGCATTCTTGCTACGCGCGCACATCGGCAATTACTCGCTTTTCATCAGCGGAATTTTTCATGAGAACGCGGAGCGGCGCAGTTTGCGAGGCGGACCGGATCTCGAGTTCTACGAGCAAGTCGGCCGGACGAACTATCAACTTGTGGCTTCGCACGCAACCGCTCGCCGCTGCGAACTGGACGATGTTTTTGAAGGATTAGCCGATCGGTTTCGCGATGTGCGGCTCGCGCTGAATCAGCTTTCCGATCGATTGCTTAATCTGGATGATGATGCGCGACCCTCGCTTTCCCTATGAACGAGGAGCTCCTTATCGAAATCCAGCTGCTGATGAACGGCGGACTAGAGACCGCCGCTCCTTGCTGCCTGTGAACGAGACGCTTTTTAGCCAAATCCAAAGCTTATTTGAGCGAACCTACGCGCAGGTCGGGATCAATCTGGAAGATTGCCTCATCGATCGGACTCGTTGCGCGCAATTGTCTATCCTCGCTGGAAAATCTGCCGTCGAATTGAGCGAGCTTGCGCGCACATTTCTGCGGCGCGCAGGCGATCAACTTTACGTAGGCATCTATTATTCACGCTGGCTCATTGAACAGCTCGAACAACACGATCCCCGCGCAGGCGTGGGCGATCGCAATATCCGATCGCTGATCATGTTCGTAGAAGAACTCAATCACGCGTTGCATGCAGCGCTTCAATTCAAAAGCGGCGTCCGCGAGATCGCTTCCGAAGATTTTGCGCGCAATTTGGAGCTCCAGGCGCAGGTTGATACTTATCTTGTTCTGCTTTTGTTTATTGCCTTCTTCCGCAAAACCCAGCGAGTCTCGCGAATGGACCGACGCTGGTTGCGCTTTCATCTTTTCGCGCGCCAATGCCCCGAAGCATTTCGCGATGCAAATCTCCGCGGCCGTTATCTGGAGACGAGCCAACTTGCGGCGAGTTACACACATTACCTCGATACCCTCAATGGGGCGAGGCGCCTCGATGAAATCCGCCGTTTCCATTCTCTCGATTACAGTGGAAAAAGGACGCGGATTCTGGCTCTGACAAATCGCCGCCCGAACGAGACAAGCTAGCCTCGGTAGTTGCGCGAATTCAGCGGCACTGCGACTACTTTCAATGCCGACCTACCCAAAAAGCCCGAAGGAGATGACGGGTGGGATGACGTATTTCCCGCGAATGCTGGACAAAATTCGACTGCACGCTCAGGCCGAACTGCACGAGGATTATCACAAAAATCTCGGCGCACCCCGAGCGGCTGATGGTGCTTGCTGCAATTTTCTGCGGATTAAGTATCGCGATCTCTGCAAGCGCGTGAAGCAAGGTGGCACCGACGAAGAGATTCTCGAGTGGTGCTTTGAAAAAGGGCGGCGTCTGAATGAGGGCGACTTGTTTGTTTGGAATGGATTCGTGTCGAAACTGGGCTGGCGAGATTCTTACAGCCCGTTGCTAGAGGAGCGAAAAAAGGCGCTTGGCATTTCTGATCGAACCGACATTCTTACGATTTCTGACCTGATCGATTTTGACGAAGGTCGATTTTCCGAGGCAACTAAAGCTTCGTGATTTCATCGAACATGATTTGCCGACGGATCGGTCTCGGTCTCGTCAGCTGTCTGTGCATCCTGGCCTTCAGTGCATGCAACTATGACGTTCCGATCACAGCGAGTCCGACCGGCAAGGTGCAGGAACAACTTCTCGGGAACTGGGTTTCACTGGATGGCAAGGAGGACATGAGAGTGCGGCGACTGGACGACACCACCTATATTGTTTATTACGATGGTGATTTGTTCCGCGCTTATCACTCGGATGTTGCACAAACCTCGTTTGTCAGTGTTCAGGATCTCAACTCGAACGATCGGAAATACGCTTATGTGGTTTGGAAATTGTCCGATGACAGCAAGCGCCTGACTTTGCGAAGCGTCAGCGATAAAATAATCCCAAAAGAAACCACGGACTCAGCCACCGTCGCTGCCGTTTTGACAAAAAATGCGCGAAACCCTGAGCTTTTTGGCGAGGAGATCGAGTTTCGCAGAGACAAGTAGCGGTCCGCTCATTGTCATGTCGAGCGACGCGAAACATCTTTGATTTAATTGGCTTGGTGTGAGCGCAGAAAAAGGGATCTGAGATTCTTCGCTCCGCTCAGAATGACAGGCTGTGTCACGTGTAATAAAGAAACGATCGGCAGCGCGATGGTCGAGCCCGGTTCTTACTTGCAGCGATTGATGATCACGGGCTTTTCTGACAGAGTTCGAGATGCCAAGGAGTCGATTTCTCGCAGTCTGTTGTCTGTTGTTTCCATTCGGTTTTCGTGTGCTGCATGTCGATGCGCAACAAACACCGGCGGCTACGTCGAGTCTCAGCGCTTCGCCATCTTCGACACCCGCTGTTTTTTCGGCGCAAACCCTTGCGGATCTGAAACGATTGCAGCAGGCCGCGTTGGCCAGCGACTACGCTTACCGGCAGGTCGCGCATCTGGCGAATAACATCGGGCCGCGTTTGGCTGGATCGACACAGGCGGCTAAAGCTGTCGATTACGTCGCCAGCGAGTTAAAGGCGCTCGGATGCGAAGTGCAGCTAGAGAAGGCGATGGTGCCGCATTGGGTGCGCGGCGAAGAGACAGCAGCGCTGGTTCAATTTCCCGGACAAGCACCAGGTACTACTCAAAAAATTGTGCTTTGCGCGCTCGGCGATAGCGTGGCCACGCCGCCGAATGGAATCGAAGCTGAAGTGCTCATTGCCAGAAATTTTGATGAATTGAAGTCGATGCCTCGCGAGAGAGTCGCGGGCAAGATCGTGCTCTTCAACTATCCGTTCGACAAGCAAATGGCTGCAGAAGGTCGTGGCGGCGAAGCATACGGCGAAGCAGTAGTTTACCGCAGCGACGGCCCGAGTGCGGCCGCGCGGCAAGGTGCTATTGCGTGCCTGATTCGTTCGGTGGGCGGAGCCGACTATCGGCTTCCACACACCGGACAGACGGATTACGCGAATGATGCGCCGAAAATTCCGGCTGGCGCAGTCACCGCAGAGGATGCGGATTTAATTGCAGATCTGGTTCGGCAAGGACCCGTAAGGATGAAATTGGTTTTAACGCCGCAAACTCTGCCGGATGTCGAAAGCGCGAATGTGATCGGTGACATCAAGGGAAGCGAACATCCCGAACAAGTCCTCGTCGTATCCGGCCACCTGGATTCCTGGGACTTGGGTACGGGCGCACTTGATGATGGTGCGGGCGTCGCCGTGTCAATGGAAACAGCAAACTTGATCCAAAAACTTCATCTCAAACCGAAGCGCACCATTCGCGTGATCGCATGGATGAATGAAGAGAATGGCCTCGCCGGCTCGAAGCAGTACGCAAAAGATCATGAAAAAGAATGGACGAACCATTTCGCGGCCATGGAAACAGACGGCGGTGCCGATCATTCGATTGGCATTAACATCAAAGCAAAGCCAGAAGTGAAAAAGATTCTGGCGCCCGTCGCGGCAATCTTGCAGACGTCAGGCGCGGGTATGCTTACTTTGGTCGAACATTGTGGCGCCGACATTGGGCCGCTGGAAAAAGCCGGCGTGCCTGCTTTCAGTCCGATCCAAGACAGTCGTTTTTATTTCAATTATCATCACACAGCCGCTGACACACTGGACAAGATCGCGCCGAAAGAATTGGCTGAAAATTCCGCGGTCGTCGCAGTCGCTGCGTACGCGCTCGCGAATATGGAACGGCCCTTGCCTCGCTGAATTTGAAGTAGCGCATGCCTCTGGCTTGCGATATCCCGGCGCAAGCGGGGACGCATGCGCTACCTTATCAAATTGCGCGCCTCATTGAGCAAAAGATTCTGAAATCGCCGGCCGCGATTGCGCACAAGTCGCCATGGACCCGCATCGACGAAATAAGTGAGCAGAATACTGTCGCGAGTTTTTACTTCCGGCCCGACCGGGTCGGCCGAATGCCAGGTGTTGTCTCCAACTGCGAATGCGTAGCCGCTGTTGGGTGAGAACGGCATTTGCGCCTTTTTCGGTTTTCTGCCGTTTGGCAGCACTTCGTGAAAGATCGTTCCGATATGCGGCGTGGAGTTATCTGGCGGCAGGTAGAACTGAACGGTAATTCCCTTCCAAAGACTATCCGTATGTTTGAAGATGCGGTATCCGGGAATGTCGCGAGTGAGAATCGGCACTGGATACATTCGCACTTTTGCAAAGTCTGTTCCGAACCGGCGTTGCAAGCCCGGTGCGAGCCGCTGCATGAAAGCCGTTTGCAATTCTTTGGAACGCAACGCACGACCGGCGGCATCCCAAATTTCGCGTTTCATTGGCGGCAAATGACGGATGTACTCCGGGAAAAGATCAATCTTCGCGCGAGTCGGCTTGCCGTCGGATCTGACGCTGCCCATTTTACTTTTTCCGGACATCGCCCGGTAGTCATCTGCGACCGGCATCGCGTCCAACATCTCCGCGTAAAAGTCCTCAGGAAACACGCGATCGAATCTCAGATGATGAAACGGCGCATCGTCGGCGTGGGCCTTTTGCACTGAGTTCGCGACGAAATCGGTCAAAGTGTTGACTGACCACGATTGTCTCATTGATTCAATTGTTCGCGTGAATCATGAGGCAAACAACTGAAAAACACTCTCCTTTTTCGCATGTCGGCAGATGGGTCGCTGAATTAGTTTTGGTGTTCGTTGGCGTCTACGCGGCCTTCTGGCTCAATAATTACCAGCAGCGACAACAGGATGCAGAACGGCGCGACCAAATCCTGGCCTTTATCGAGCAAACATTGAGCGAAGGAATCGAGAGCTCAAAAGTTAATCGCGCGAAAGAAGAAGAACCAGAGGCGACAGAGTTTCGGCGCGCTCTGGAGGCCGGTGAGATGCCGCCGTTACGTCCCTTTGTCTTCATCACGGACTACAGTCCAAGCGACTTAGCCACGATGCTGCAATCTGGAGGGGTTCAACTTCTCGACGTGCAGACGCTCAGAGCGCTGCGCAACGACGAATCAGTCATCCGATGGGGTCTGGCTCGAATGACGCGGTATCAAAAATTAAGCGATGACCTGATCGTGCCAAATCTCGGCCAGGACATTTCATTCTTTTATGATGCGGCCACGAAGAAATTGAGAAAACAATTCGAGATATATCCCCAAGCCCTGCAAGCAAGAGTGGACTTTGCTCACGAGCTTGAACGAACCCACAC
>JBKPLD010000135.1:0-8499 GCA_046731415.1 Verrucomicrobiota bacterium | reverse complement strand
CGCCCCTCTTGAAAACACTGGCGACCGAGGCGAAAACCCGGGACAGTTTCAAATGAGATTACGCAACCTTTTCGCGGCAGTTGTAATTACTGGCTTGAGTCCCGCCGTATTGGCGAACGAGACATATCGGTTCGATCCGTCGGGCTCAACAATTGGTTTTAGCGTGCATCAATTCCTGGGGACCACGCATGGGAAATTCGCGAAGTTCAATGGCAAGATAGAAGTCGACCGCGAGCATCCAGAGAATTCCTCGGTTACGGCGCAGATCGACGTGCGCAGTATTGATACACGCATCAAAAAGCGAGACGATCACCTGCGCAGCGCGGAGTTCTTTAACGTGGGAAAATATCCTCAAATCACGTTCAAGAGCCGCAGCGTAAAACGGACCGGGCCGGAAAGTGGCGACATTCTGGGCGACCTCACCATCCACGGCGTGACCAAGCCGATCACACTTCACGTGAAGTTGCTTACACCGCTCAACGAGACGAGCCAGACACGCTGGACCGTAACGACCGAGCCGATCACGCGGCGCGATTTCAACCTGATGTTTGCTCCGGCTGCCGAGTCGGTTTCCGGGATCAGCCAAACGGTTGCGATTAACATCGAGATCGAGGCGAAACGCGTGGAATGAACGCGTGTGACTTCAAGCGCGGTCATCCTGAGCGAAGCGCAGCGAAGTCGAAGGATCCCGCGAAAATACTTTCGATTCCGCCACGGGATTCGTCGACTCCGCTCGGAATGACAGCCTGATGGAAATCATACCCCTCGGAGATTCCGCTCTGCTCGTTCGCGTGCGCGACCGATTCGACGATGCGCCCGAGCAAACGCTCGACAAAGTCCTCGGCGCATTTCAGCACCTTCGAACTGCGGCCATTCCCGGAGTCATCGAACTCACACCCGCTTACACGAGCGTCGCCGTTTTTTTCAACCCGACCATTGTCGGCAAAGCGACTGAAACACACGATAACGTGTTCGAATGGTTGTCGAAGCACATTCGCGCTGCTGTAGCCGGGATCGCCGACCCCGGCCGCAAGATGCGGTCACCATCGCAAACCATCGAAATCCCCGTCTGCTATGATCAGGAGTTCTCACCCGACATCGACGACGTCGCTCGACGTGCGAACATCGCGCCAGGCGATGTGATCCGTCTTCACACAACGCCTGAGTATCGTGTCGCGTGCATTGGATTTGTACCCGGATTCCCATTTCTAACTGGCCTTCCGAGGGAACTGGCTACGCCGCGCCGGGACGTGCCAAGAAAAGAAATTCCGCCCGGCTCTGTGGGGATTGGTGCGGCGCAAACCGGAATTTATCCTTTGCGCTCCCCTGGTGGCTGGAATCTGATCGGCCGCACACCGTTGCGCTTGTTCGATCCCGAGAGAAATCCCCCGACGCTTTTCCAGGCCGGCGACCGCGTCCGCTTCCGCGCGATCGGGCGAGACGAGTTCGATTCGATGAAGCAATGAGAACAAGGTCATCCCGAGTGAAGCGAAGGATTTCACATTGAGACGGCGGACATCCGGATGAATCAGTGTGGTCAACGGATTTGTGTGAGGTCCTTCACTTCGTTCAGGATGGCAATACGATGAGCCTGATTGTTGAGCGCGCAGGTTTTCTTACCAGCGTGCAGGATCTTGGCCGCACGGGCTCTCGCGAGTTTGGAGTTTCTTCAGGCGGCGCGCTCGATCCCTTCGGATTGCGCGTGGCGAATTTGCTGGTCGGCAACGATGAAGCCGCGGCTGGCCTCGAGATTACTCTAGGTGGTTTGCAATTGTGCTTTGAAGACGAACGTGTCGTCGCGTGGTGCGGTGGCGAGTTCGATGCGCAAATTGGATCAGTCTCATTGCCGGCCGGTCACGCAGCGCGTGTGCAAGCCGGCGAACGATTGAAATTCGGCAGGCCTCAAGCTGGCTGCCGCGCTTGGTTGGCCGTCTCCGGCGGAATCGATGTGTCAGCCGTCCTGGGAAGTCGCTCCACGGATTTACGTGCACACTTCGGCGGATTTGAAGGGCGCACATTACGCGATGGAGATGTTATCCCGCTCGGTCCAGGGCCGGGATCGCCGCCAGCTACAGCCATTTCCTCGTGGACTGCGCCACACGCTTGGGTGAGTCCGGCAAAGCCCGAATCGATTTTGCGTTTCATTCGCGGCGTCGATTGGCCTCGATTCGATGATGTAGCGATTCGACGATTCACGGAAGACAAGTTCGCCGTTTCACCGGATTCGGACCGCATGGGCGTGCGTCTGGAAGGTCCGCAGTTAAAACGAATCGACGAGACAGATCTAATCTCCGAGGCAGTGGCGCCGGGCACAGTCCAGGTTCCCCCGAGCGGAAAGCCGATTCTGCTTTTGGGAGATTGCCAAACCATCGGCGGTTATCCGAAAATAGCGCACGTGATCACTGTTGATCTTGGCATTTCAGCACAACTTCGCGCCGGCGATCACATCCGTTTTTCCGAGGTCTCGCTCGCCGGCGCGCATCGACTTTTGCTCGAACGCGAGCGCGAATTCGAGCGTTTCCGCATTGGTATCAGTCTCCAAAGCGTATGAAATTATCCGTCGATATCAACGCCGACCTGGGCGAAGGAGCAGGACACGACGAGGAGCTATTCGAGCTTATCAGCTCGGCAAACATCGCGACCGGTTTTCATGCTGGCGATTCCGACACCATGCATGCTGCAGTGTCTTCGGCCAAGGAACAAGGGGTCGCCGTCGGAGCGCATCCAAGTTTTTTCGATCGCGAGAATTTCGGCCGCAAAGAATTAAAGGTCAGTCATCAGGAAGTATTCGACGCCGTAATTTATCAGCTTGGAGTTTTTCAAGCGATTGCTTCCGCTGTGGGCGTGCAACCGAACCACGTCAAACCGCACGGCGCTCTGTATAACATGGCTGTGCGCAACCAAGCCCTGGGTGATGCCATTGCGCGTGCCATTGCCTCGGTCGATCCGAAGTTAATTCTGTTCGCGCCGGACAAGAGCGAGCTGGCCCGCGCAGGCGAGGCGCATGGCTTGCAAATCGCGCGAGAAATTTTCGCCGACCGCAATTATCTAAATGACGGATGGCTGGTTCCACGCACGCGACCGGATGCATTGCTTCGTGATCCAAACGAAGCCGCTGAGCGTGTCCTGCGAATGTTGCGCGAAGGTAAAGTGCGCTCCGTCGACGGCCACGACGTCGAAGTGCGCGGCGAAACGATTTGCGTTCATAGCGACACGCCCGGAGCGGTTGAGTTCGCGCGTGAATTACGGTCACAGCTTGAACACGAAGGCGTCAGGATTAGTGCGCCGCTAAGAGAATGACGAAATCCGGATGACGAATGACGAAGGAAATCCGAATGACGAAATCCGAAGGGGCTCCGCACGCCTGCTGCAAGACATCGTCATTTAATACTTCGTCATTAATTTGTCATTCGTCATTCGTGCTTTGTCATTTATGAGCAGCAAGACTGCGAGTCATCGGTCGTCTTCTAAGCTCGTTCGCGCTCTCGGACCGGTCGACGCGACGATGATCGTGATGGGGTCGATGATCGGCTCTGGGATTTTTATCACATCGGCGGAATCGTCGCGGCTGAGCGGCGCGCCGGGCTGGTTGCTTCTCGCCTGGGCTGTTGCCGGATTGCTAACAATCACCGGCGCGCTTTGCTGTTCTGAGCTCGCCACCATGATGCCGCGCGCGGGCGGCGTTTACGTCTTTTTGCGTGAAGCCTATGGGAAACCTATCGGATTCCTTTACGGGTGGACTTTGTTTCTGGTGATTCAAACCGGGACCATCGCCGCAGTCGCAATTGCGTTTGCGAAATTTCTCGGCGTTTTTGTCGCGGCAGTTTCACCGGAAAATTATTTGGTCGCGCCGATTTCATTTGGCAGCTACGCAATCAGCCTTTCCAGCGAACAACTGGTAGCGATTGGATTGATCGCATTACTGACATGGAGCAACACACGTGGTCTTGAAGTCGGGAAAATTGTGCAGAATACATTCACGTTCGCAAAAACGGCCGCGCTGGCCGCAGTGGTCGTCATCGGCCTGTCGTTAGGCTGGAAAGGCAACTCTGCCGCGCTGACATCAGCGTGGTGGGATTCATGGGCAAACGGCTGGAGCCCGCAGCTCGCTCAGCCGGGGTTTACCATTTTCGGCGGACTTGCTCTCGCATTGCTATTCGGAAAATCAATGGTTGGCCCGCTTTTCGCCCAAACCGCATGGACAAATGTCACATTCATCGGTAGCGAAATACGCGACCCTGGGAAAAATCTCGTACGCGCGCTGGTCATTGGCTGCGGGATCGTAGTCGTTCTCTATTTGCTGGCCAATCTCGCCTACATTGCTGTGTTACCATTCTCGGAAATCGAGCGCGCACCTCAAAATCGCGTCGCCGTGGCGATGATGTCCGCGATCTTCGGTCGTCCAGGAGCGGTGTGCATGGCCGCTGCAATCATGATCTCAACCTTTGGTTGCAATAACGGTCTTATCCTTGCTGGAGCCCGCGTGTATTACGCGATGGCGCGAGATCGTCTGTTCTTTGAAAAAATCGCGACGACCAATCGATTTCATGTTCCAGCGGCGGCTTTGGTCGCGCAGGGGGTTTGGACCGCGCTTCTCACTCTGCCGCGCACGGTGACAATCGATGCGACCACACACAAGGTCGTTCATGGCAATGTTTACAATCAACTTCTCGAATACATCGTGTCGGCGGATTTGGTCTTTTATCTTTTAATGGTTATCGCCGTAATGATTTTGCGACGGACGAAACCCGATGCAGAGCGTCCCTACCGCACGTGGGGTTATCCGATCGTCCCGATTATCTCAGTGCTTCTTGCCGGATTGCTGATTGTCGATCTCGGCTTCCTTGCGCCCGCAACTTCCGGAATCGGGATCCTCATCGTCCTGACTGGTGTGCCGGCCTATCTCTTCTGGCGAAAGTTCGCTGCGATCGAAATGAATCCAGTTCGTCTTTGAGAGACGAACCCTTTTTTGTATGCCTGCAAAATCAAAGAAACAACAAATGGCCGCTGGCGCTGCGCTCGCCGCCAAGCGCGGCAAACGTTCCAAGTCGTCGCTCAAAGGTGCTTCGCGTGGAATGTACAAATCGATGAGCAAAGCGGAGCTGCGCAAAATGGCGAAGACAAAGCGCAAAGGGAAGCCGACAAGAAAGAAGCGGCGTTAAAAATTTAGTCGGCGCTTCGGGGTCGGTCGCGAGTACTCAGTCGCTTTGCATTATCTCCATCACTTCTCGTAGAGGTTGTGAGCTTACCTTGCTAGTCCCTCGAAACGGATGGTCCAGGACATAAATCAAAAATAAAATCAGCGCGATTGTAACCGTCAGTGTAGTCGCAATGATGTATTGCGCTTTCAAGTTTTTCATCCCGAAGAAAAACGTATACGTCACCGTGAACACACCGCCGACAAGTAACACCAGCCAGACGGCTGATGGCACCGTGTCATTCCCCGCAAATATTCTAAGTCGACGGTACTGAGCGAGATTGTTTAACCGCTTCAATGTCTCGGCGTAAAGCTCCCTGTTAGGAATCGATTTTTCATCCATTTGATAGAATGTCGTCATAAGCCTCGGCAACACACCCGTGGAACGAAGGGTTATTTGGCCCTGGGACATTCGTGTCAGTTCCTCATTCTCAACCGAAGCGACATAATCCCGTAGCGCCTGCTGTATTACTTTACCTGCCCGGTCAGGAAACACTTTTGTGATGTGAAAAATGTCATCGACCTCGTTAGCTTCCATTTCCAGGTTTTTTGTGGCCTCGTCGTATCCGCTCCATGTCACAAACACCACGAACGCCACCATCACCCCGTAAAAAAGGCCGAAGGCATTGAAAATGATTGCTGCTACCTCGTGGTTTTCCTTTAGCACTTCCGTCGGGTACTTCTTTCGCACCACATAAAGCCCTCCCAGGACGACCGACGCCGCAATGAGCGAGACGGTCAGAAATGAAAGGGGTACAGGCCAATCAAGGAGAAATTGCATGGGCTCTGGTCAGGTTCTCTCCAGAATTTGTATAAATTGTCGAGCGAAAAGAATCGATTTTGCGCGAACGGCTGGTCAAAATGCGCGCGAATCATGAAGGCGACTTCTCTTTTTTGGCTCGGATTGCTTGTGGCTTTTGGCGCCGCTTTCGCCCAGAAACAATACCCGGGCGGAATTGTGTACGGACCGAAAGCGGCATTCACTATCAGCGCACCTGAAGGCTGGGTATTGGACAACGATTCAGGCGCAAATCAGGGATTGCCGTGCGTTCTTTATCCGGAGGGTGAATCCTGGGCCGATGCGCGAACGGTGATTTATGCGAAGATTGCCGGCACCAAATTCGAGGACGTGAATGCTTTTGTCGCGTTCGCAATCAAAGAAATGGAAAAAACGCACGGTAAACCGAAAGAGAAGATCGCCTCTGGTAAGACGATGGACGGTCGCGAATACTTTATTAATGAGTATCCGGCGACGAAAAACTACTCTCAATGGGAACGGGTCGCCTACGTTCAATTACCAAAGGCTGTCGCTTACATTGTTCTGTCATCGCGTAACGAAGCAAACTATCGCAAAGATGCCCCGGCGTTGCAGCAAGTCTTGAAGACTTTTGCGTATCTCAAGCCGAAAATAGAAAGCGAACAGCATTAGCATGCCGCAAAGAAATTCGGTGCGACTCTGAGACTCTGTGTGGCTGTTAATTTAGCGCTTCAGGCCAGTCCGTTAAGTGCGCGAAAAATGCGCAGCTCACCGTAGTCGTACTTGCCATTGAGCAATGACCTTACGTCCGCAAGTTTCCCGTCCGAAGTTTTCCGAAACGCCAACGCGATTTCCTCGCGTTGCGCGGCCGTGAAGAACCGATCGAGCTCGAGCGATTCGCCTGATTCAATCGCGGCGGCAAGGTGATCGTAAATGGTGTCCCGTACAAAACCGCGCGCGCGAGAAATGTCGGTCACTGATTCGCCGTCGCGAAAACGCCGAAGTGTTTCTCTTTGACTGTCATTCAGGCGTGAACGACGGCGCGGGCGCCGAGCATCGACATCGCTGGCAAATGTTCGGCGCGGATTCGCGGCCAGATAATCTTTGATTTCGCCGAGAAACGGTTCGGCAAAGTCCTTCAGCTTTTGCTCGCCCACGCCGGGGATTCGGCGAAACTCGGCCGCGGTCGTCGGATAATTTCTCGCCATTTCACGAAGCGAAACGTCCGAGAAGATGACGTAGGCTGGCACGTTTCGTTCGTCGGCGAGTCTGCGGCGTAGACCGCGCAAGCACTCGAACAACGCTTCGTCGCATTCGATTTCACCGGCGCGAGGCTTTTGATCCCGCGCGACAACTTCGATCTGCTTTGTGAGCGTGATCGGTGTACGACGACGCAAGGCTTCGCGCCCAGCCGGCGTGAGACTTAGGGTTGCGAACTTTCCAGGCGCGCATTCAACGAGTCCCAGCCGCAGCAATTCGCGGCCGATTGCCTGCCAGGCTTCGCGCTTCAGTTCGCGGCCAATCCCGTAAGTGGACAACTCATTGTGGCTTCGTAACCGGACCGCTTCCGTGTCTGCGCCGCGCAAAACGTCAACGATATGATTCACTCCAAATCCGAATCCGCTTTTCGCGTGGATACGATGGACGCAGGATAGAAATTTCTGGGCCGAAATTGTGCCGTCGAACGTCTCGCGTGGTGTAAGGCAATTATCGCATCCGTCGCACGATTGCTTTTCGTATTGCTCGCCAAAGTATCGTAGTAAAGTCGCGCGCCGACATTCGCGCGTCTCGGCGTAATGAACCATTTGTTGAAGTTGTGTCCGGGCGATTCGCGCTTCGGACTCGCCCTTTTCGTCGATGAAATGGAGTTGTTTGGCCACATCGCTCGCGCTGAAAAGCAGTACACATTCGCTCGGCAACCCGTCCCGGCCTGCGCGTCCGGTCTCCTGATAATAGCTCTCCAGATTTTTCGGAAGATCGTAGTGGACCACAAAGCGGACGTTCGGTTTATTGATGCCCATCCCGAACGCGATCGTCGCGGTGACGACGCGGACGTTGTCCCGTAGGAACGCTTCCTGATTTTTCGTACGCTCGGAATTTGTTAGGCCGGCATGATACGACTTGGCGCTTACGGCGTCTTCGCTGAGATTCCGCGCCAGTGACTCGGCGCTCTTGCGGCTCGCGCAGTAAACGATGCCGCTATCGTTAGGCCTGCTACGGATGAACTCGAGCAATTGCTCGTACGGTGCCGTTTTTGGAACGACGCGGGAAGTGAGGTTTGGCCGGTTAAAGCTGGCGACATAACATCGCGGCTCCCGCAGCTTCAGTTGCTTTACGATATCGGCCCGTACCCGTTCGGTAGCCGTCGCGGTGAGAGCCATCATCGGCACGTCCGGAAAGTGGATCCGTAGTTTCTTGAGCTCGCGATATTCCGGTCGGAAATCGTGTCCCCATTCGCTGATGCAATGTGCCTCGTCGATGGCGAACTGGGCGATGTTCCAGTTTACCGCGCGCTCCAAAAACGTATCGAGCATCAACCGTTCCG
>JBKPLD010000134.1:0-20389 GCA_046731415.1 Verrucomicrobiota bacterium | reverse complement strand
AACTGCATCTTGCCGGCGGCACGATGCTCCTCTTCCAGACGCGCGAGGACTTGGTCGAGTACTGTCATCGCCCAACGCCGTTCGTAAATCTGGTCGGCAGTCGCTGTATCCGCCGGTTCGAAACCGGCACCCTCGCCCTCGTGCAATTGATCCAATGAAATCAATCGCTGGCCTTGGCCACGTTTAATTGCCATCGCACGGTTGCGTTGATTCGTCAGAAAATGCTTGAGCGACGCGAGCAGATAAGAACGCAGGCGTCCCTTCTCCTTGCGGACTGCGCTTAGGTCTCTGCGCTCCAACAACAACGCGAAGAATCCTTGTGTAACGTCTTCCGCTTCCTCAGGCGCGATACCTTGTCGCCTCAGAAAGCTATAGATGGGTCGCCAATACGTGCGGCAAAGCTTTTCGAGCGCATCGTCTGCCGCCGGTGAGTCACCTTGAGCCTGCAACACCACCGTCCAGTGCGTCGTAGCGAATGCGCCTCCTCCGCTTTGTACGCTTGAGTCGATCGCGTTCAACGAGGTCACTTCGTCGTTGTCGGCCACACTGCAATCGAAGTAAGAACTCACGCGAAAATCAAGCCTGCACTATTCCGGACGGTGTTCTTCTTGTCATCGCGCGCGACCTGCGTGAAAATTAACGCCCCGTGGCTTTGCGACTGCCGAAACGAGATTATCAGGACATCGAGCGAATCATCGAGTTGGATTTCGTCCGCGCGACGGAAGCCGCCGCCCTGAATTCGCTGCGATGGCTCGGGCGCGGCGACAAGGAAGCAGCCGACGCCGCAGCCTGCGACGCCATGCGCGGCATGTTCGATCTCATGAACATTTGCGGCGAAGTAGTCATCGGCGAAGGAATAAAAGACGAAGCGCCCGGTATTTTCAAAGGCGAGCAACTAGGCACGTGGGTACCCGGGTCGCCGGAGTTTCACATCGCCATCGATCCGATCGATGGCACAACCAACATCTCCAAGGGGGCGCCAAATTCCATCAGTTGCATCGCCGCTGCCAGTCCCGAGAAAGGAGTAAAGGTCGCCCTGCGCGACGTGCCGTCATTTTACATGTCGAAACTGGCTTATGGCCCGCGCGTGATCGATTACATGAAAAAGCGCGGTGACTCACTCCATCTTGACATGCCGATTGCGGAGATGCTGGCGATCGTTGCGCACGCAGTGGATAAACGCGTTCAGGATGTGGCTGTGATGATGCTCGATAGACCGCGCCACAAGGAAATCGTGGAACAAATTCGGGCGGCAGGCGCGTCGTTACGCATGATCGGTGACGGCGACATCGCCGCCGCCATCGCGCCATCATTGCCCGAATCCGATGTCGATCTTTACATGGGCATCGGCGGTTCGCCGGAAGCGGTGCTCGCAGCGGCCGGGATCAAGTGTCTGGGTGGCGATATGCAATGCAAAATGTGGCCGCGTGATGAAAAAGAGCGAAAGAACCTGATCGACACGGGCTACAAAAAGGATCTGGACCGCGTCTTTTCAGCCGACGATCTGGCCAACGGCCAGAACATTCTCTTCTGCGCAACCGGAATCAGCGACAGCGCGCTCCTGCGCGGGGTGCGCGCTCATGGCGGCGTCACCGCCGTGACGCACTCAATCCTCATGCGCGCCAAGAGCAAAACCGTTCGTTTCGTTCGGGCGAGACACAATTTGCAGACAAAAACAATCCGTCTCCGATCGGACAATCGCGAACACCTGATCTAACCCACGGAGGGACGGCTTGGGCAGCCGTCCTTTTAGCACGACAGCTGGGAAGCCGTCGTTACTTGCGATCATTTTATCTTTGTCGAATCCCAAATTTCGCCAGCGCGCTGACAGTCTTTTCCATTGGCAGGCCGACTACATTCGTGAACGAACCTTCGATTCCTGCGATGATTTCCGAACCGCGTCCCTGCGCGGCATAAGCACCGGCTTTGTCCAGTGGATCAACTTTCGAAAGATAGTCGTGAATGGACGCCTCGCTCAGCCGGCGAAACCGAACACGCGAGATATCGTGAAAAACCTCAGATCTGCCCGATGTCTGCTGATAAATTGCAACGGTAGAACAAACCTCGTGAGTTTGTCCGCTAAGAAGCCGGAGGATTCGAGCTGCCTCATTCAAATCCGCGGGTTTTCCGATAATTTGGTTCTCCAGCGCTACGAGCGTGTCGGCCGCGAGCACGACTGCGTCAGGGCGCGTCTGTGCGATGGACATTCCCTTTCGAATGGCGTTCCACAGCGTGAGCTCACGCAGCGTGAGACCAGCATCGAACTTTTCTGCAACCCGCGGCGCGGCGATTTCGAATTTGAATCCACCTTCAGAGAGCAACGCCGCCCGTCGGGGGGAACCAGATGCCAGCACGAGTGAAGGCACGATACGTTAACTGTAGAAGCAGCCGTGCCGGCTGCAACGATCGGAATTCTCCGGACCGCGACACCGCGATACTAGCGTATGTCTCCCGGTAGCCGCGGCGATGCGAGTAAATGCTCAAACTCATCCCATCGTTTCTCTGGTTGTTGCTCGGTGCCGCCGCGCTTTTGGATGTAAGCACGCACCATGTCTTCGCCAAGATTGTAGTTAATGACGTAGCTGCGATATTTCTCGATGAACTCGACCCGTTTGTGCGCCTGCTTCTCGTCCGTCAGCGCGTATTTTTGCAACCAGCTGGCCACGGCGTTCGCGTCGATCTCCCCATTCACGTAGCGCCGGGCGGCCTCGTTCACGGCGTAGTTCAATTTTTTCACCAGGTCCTGCACGGCGTAAAATTCCTCCGCGCGGGCGGGATCGATCCCCGCTGCAGGCCAAAGCACTTCTTTTTCAACCGCTAACCGCTCCGCTTCCGTAAACACGACATCCCTGCCGAAGTTCGCGGTGCCTTCGGCAATCAACGATTGCGGGGAGAAAAGCGCATACACCGAGAATTCTATCCAACCGCGATCATGAACGAGATTTTTTTCCAGCAAAACGTTGTAGACATGGTGACCGGGATATCCCTCGTGCGCAGCAAGGTCGATGGCGCGATCGATATAAGCGGGCAGATCGGTGTTCACCTGAATGACGCTGCGATACTTGCCCTGGTACCAATTGTAACCACCCCATGGCTTGTTGGTGACATATTCGACCTTAAAATTTTCGCCCGGCGGCAGCTTGATGTGGGCGAGCGTGCGTTCGCGGCACGCCTTGATCGCGAGCTGAAACACTGTGTCCAACTTATCCTTCGGAATCACGAATGCTCGCCGCCAATCCTCATAACGTTGTAGGAGTGGTCCCTTACCGGGAATCTTCGCTTCAAGCTGCGCGAGGATTTCCTGAAAGTGCGATTCCGGAAACGTCGGTGCGACCGCATCATACAGCGCCTGGGATTCTTCGTCGAACTTCAGCCGTTCGCCGCTGAGGATGCGAATTCGTGCCAGCAGCGCAGATAATTGTTTCACCAGATACTCGCGTCGCAGTCGCTCCATCTCGTCCAATGGCTCGGCTATTTTCGCCAGTCGATCGCGCAGTTGCGTCGCCTCGCGCCCAATCTCATCGAGCGGTTTTTTTTGCTGCTCCTTCCATTCCGGCGGACCGTAATACGCGTCGACGTAATCGGGATCGTGCTGGCCCAGCGCGAGCACGAGTTTCACATAAGACTTTGCGATGTTGCTGACGTTTGTCTGCTCGGCTGGTGTCGGCGACGGCGCTGCCTCCGCTATGACGCCCACTGCCAGCGCCAACAAAGAGAGAATAAGCGACCCGCATTTCATAAACGGTTTGCCGCCGAACAATCAGTGCAGGATGGAACCGGCTGGATACAACACGCCGTTTTTGATGACCGAATTGATGTCCGACGCGTGTGCGATGTCGTCCACTGGATTGGAATTGAGAATCACGAGATCGGCGAAATAACCTGGAGCGATCTGGCCGATATGTTCGCCGGTTTCGCCGCCGAAAACTTTCGCCGCGTTAACAGTAGAACATTGCAGAATCTGCATGGGCGTTAGTCCCGCTTCTTTCATCAACTGAAATTCACGAAAAAGCGCTGGGCCATGAATGGTGCCGATGTTTCCCGCATCCGTACCGGCGGCAATTGTGACGCCCGCGTCCTCCAGTCTTTTCAAATTTGGCAGAGCGACATCGTAAGTTTTCTTGATGCGATCCAGCGTCTCATCCGGCTTTGCTAACGCGTCCTTAATCCTTTGCGGCAACTTATCCTGCGGAATTTTCGTGACATCGAGCGACGCGATTACTTCCGGATTGCCCCACGCTTTTTCCTCGGGCGTTAAATTCAACTGATGCGCAAACGTGCGGCCGTAGCGCTCGAAGACAACGAGCGTCGGACACAAAACGGTATGCCGGTCTTTCAGCAGCTTTACGAACGCGTCATCGACCGGCTTGTCGGTCACGCTGTGAACGAGCACGTCCGCGCCTTCTTCGACTGCCGCGCGCGCCGTTTCCAATTCGGTTGCGTGCACTGCGACCCGGATCTTGTGCGCGTGACTCTCTTCAATCGTTGCGTGGACGATCGGTCGGAAAGTTTCGACCGGATGGTCTTTGTCGACGATGTACCAAATCTTCACCAGATCCGGTTTTTGTTCGGCCAGCTTGCGCACGAAGTCGCGCGCTTGATCGGGAGTATCGATCTTGACGATCGGCGGATCACCGAGGTCGAGTTTTTCTCGTGACACACTGGAGATCAATGGACCGGCCACGGCGACTCGCGGTGCTTTCGCAGTTGCATTCGCAGTTTTGCGAACGTCGAAATTCCAAAATGGCCCGCCAACATCGACAACTGATGTGATGCCGCTGCGCAGGTAGCGCGCAAACACGTCGTTCACGTGACTTTTCACCCATGCGACTTCGTCCTTGTAGGGCCGAACGCTGTTCAGATCGGTGCCGTCCGGCCGCGTGAACAGATCGCCAGATTGAAAGAAGTGAACATGCGTGTCGACGTAACCCGGTAAAATGAATTTGCCCGTGCAATTAACTTGTTTCCCGAGCGACGCCGCATCTTGCTTGCCTATCGCGACGCGTTCGATCTTGTCGCCGTCGATCACTACGGTCGCGTTCGGCAAAACTTTGCCGTCAGCGGGATTTATTACGGTCCCACCGACTAGTGAAATTTTTTCAGTGCGACCCGTGAGCGCAAAGCTCAACAATGCGATCGCAGCAAGGATTACTTTTCTATTATTCATGAGAATGGAATCCAATCTGGCGCCTTGGCGGTTCAGGTGGTGTCGTTAGTTCACGAATCGCGTCGAACACGACTTTGAATTGAGCATCGTATTTCTTCTCGAGCGCAACGAGCTTACGCGCGAGATCGACGTTGGAAAGTAGCATCTCGCGCAGGCGCACAAATGTACGCATGATCGCGACGTTAACCTGCACCGCTCGTTTGCTCCGCAACACGCTGGACAGCATCGCTACGCCTTGCTCAGTAAAGGCGTAGGGCAGGTAGCGGCGCCCACCGCGTCGGTTCTTTGAGCTGCCAGATTGGAACCTCAAATTGGAACCAACCGTTCCGGGGGACGTGTTTGAGATGCCAATTTGGCATCTCAAACGTTCCCATTCGTCCGCGTCCAGTTGGAACATGAAATCTTCAGGGAATCTATCGCGATTTCTCTTCACGGCTCGGTTCAAAGCGCCGGTGTCCACGCCGTAAAGCACCGCCAGATCATAGTCGAGCATCACCTTCTCGCCGCGAATCAAATAGATGCGCCGCTCGACCTGAACCGTTAACGCGTTAGACGACATGCACTGTGTGTGGCCTTATTCCTTAGATTCGGGCACAGCCTTCTCAGCGGCTTGGAAACCGATCTTTGAATGCGTACCGTCGCAAAACGGTTTCTCAGTCGATGCGCCGCAGCGACATAGGGCCATCCGTTTTTCGACGGGAAATTTATTTCCGTCAGCGTCGATCAGCTCTACTTCGCCCGTTACAATGTAAGGGCCGTTCCTGATTGTCTCGATTGTTACTTGCGCCATGGAGCCTAACGTAGCGGCGGCTAGTCGTCAGTCGAGCGGCGGCGCACGTTTGATTCTGGGGAGCACAGGCTGCCAGCCTGTAGTTCGCGGCAGCTTGCCGCGAACAGGGTTGCGACTTCGCGGGTATTGGTTCAATGGCGTTCGGCAGGCTGCCGAACGCTGCAGGCCAGCGGCCTGCGGTCCCCGCAGATAGAGTTGCGCGCGCGGAGTGGGAGTCGGACTTTTGCGGCTCATGAAAATCTTTATCGCAATCATCCTTTTGCTCGCCGATTCGCTGCTCGCGCAAACGCAATCGCAAAAACATCCATTTACCTTCGAGGACATGATGAAACTCAAGCGTGTTGGCGCGCCGCAGCCGTCACCGAAGGGTAAATGGGTTGTGTTCGATTGCGAAGATGTCGATCTCGCGGCGAACACGAAGACGTCGCATTTGTGGATCGTGCCGGCGAGCGGCGGTGAATCGCGGCGGTTGAATCCAACACCAAATCACGAGGAGAGGCCGCGGTTTTCACCTGACGGCAAACGACTCATCTGGACATCGAAAGCGACCGATCCGACGCAAATCTGGATGTGCGATTTCGAACCTGAAGCGGGCCAGCTGGTTGGGAAACCGCATCAAGTGACATCGATTTCGACCGGCGCAGACGGCGCGATTTGGTCACCGGATGGAAAGAACATCGTGTTCGTTTCATCGGTGTTTCCAGATTGCAAAGATGACGCGTGCAACAAGCAACGCGATGAAGAGCTAAAGAAGAGCAAAGTAAAAGCGAAAATTTTTTCTCGTTTGTTCTACCGGCATTGGAACGCGTTCACGGAATTCAAGCGGAGCCATTTGTTTGTGGTTGACGCGAATGCCCGCGCGGATTCGGCAGGCGAGGCGCCCGCCGGCCCCACAGGCAAGATGCCTGTGCTACAGCCGCGCGATCTTACCCCAGGCGATCACGATGTGCCGCCGTTTTCGTTAGGCGGACAAGACATGTATGCGATTTCGCCTGACGGCGAGGAAGTCGCTTACACGAGCAATATCGACGAAGTCGAAGCCACCAGCACCAACAACGAAATTTTTGTCATGCCGATTAATGTAGGACATGCCTCTGGCTTGTCCTCTCAAGACACGCAAGCCCGAGGCTCGCGCTCCTCTAAGAAAATTTCCACCAGTCCCGGCAGCGACACGACGCCGCTCTATTCGCCCGATGGAAAATATCTCGCCTGGCGATCACAAGCCCGCGTCGGCTTCGAAGCCGATAAATGGCGGCTCTTTGTGCAAGATCGGCAATCGGGGCAGATGCGTGATCTTACGCAAAAATTTGATCGGTCGGTCGGAAGCTTCACATGGTTCTCCGATATTAGTAACAGCGGTGTTTTCTTTACGGCAGAAGATAAGGGTGAATCTCCGATCTATACGCTTTTCTTAGATCGGGACCAACCAGTTCAAGGACCGCGCCTGCATGCCGATGATCTGATCTGGCAAGAGAAGACTAGCACACTCTTTTTCACCAGAATGTCCATAGCGGCGCCTAACGAAATCTGGCGTTTCGATCTTTCGGGAGAAACGCTCGGCGGCACCGTTGAGCCTGAGCCTGTCACTCGGATGAATGACGCGCTGTTGGCGCAGATCGACATGCAGCCGTTGGAATCGTTCACGTTCAAAGGCGCGAATGACGATGAGGTGCAGGGTTTTATAGTTAAGCCGCCGGGATTCGATCCGAATAAGAAATATCCGCTGAAATTCTTGCTCCACGGCGGTCCGCAGGGGGCATGGGGAAATTCGTGGACGTATCGCTGGAACGCGGAGCTGTTCGCCGCGAGCGGAAATTACGTGGTGGTGATGGTCAATTTCCACGGCTCGACCGGTTACGGGCAGAAGTTTACCGATTCGATCAGCGGGGATTGGGGCGGCAAACCGTATGTCGATCTGATGAAGGGGCTCGATTACCTGGAGAAGACCTATCCGTTTATCGACAAGAACCGCGAGGCGGCGCTCGGCGCAAGCTATGGCGGTTACATGGCCAACTGGTTGTTAGGCCACACCAATCGTTTCAAATGCATCGTGTCGCACGACGGCATGTTTAACGCGGAGTCGGCGTACGGCACGACCGAGGAGCTATGGTTCCCGAACTGGGAATTCGGCGGTCCGCCGTGGAAAAAACGGGATGTTTACCGGAAATGGTCGCCGCACGAATACGCGCAGAATTTCAAAACGCCGACACTGGTTGTGCACGGCCAGAACGACTACCGGCTGGATGTTTCCCAAGCGTTCGAGCTCTTCACGACGTTGCAAGTGCTGAAAGTGCCGTCCAAAATGTTGTATTTCCCCGACGAAGGCCATTGGGTGCTAAAGCCGCAGAATAGTCAGCTTTGGTACAAGACCGTGAACGAGTGGGTGGATCAATGGTGTAATACTCCAACAGGAAGATAAGCTTCCAGCTTATCTCGGCCGATGAGCATCTCTGCTCATCGGAGACACGACAGGCTGCAAGCGTGTCGGCCATGTCAGGTCCGCCACGGCGAATCCGTCCTGTGGCGGACAAGATGCCTGACTTCCAAAGCTCATACCCTTGACTTTTTGCGCAGCTTGCGCATTAAGAACGCCGTTGAAAAATTTATGAATCGTTCCCTTTCTTCTATTTTATCTGCAGCTTTCTCTCTTGGTCTGCTCCTGCTAGTCACAGGTTGCGGCGGAAGCCAATATTCCGCTAACACTCCATACTTGGGCGGCGGCGTTTACGGTGGCGAGCAGGCTGGCCCCCCGCGCGATACCGTCTCCTATTGGGATGGGGACAGCGTTAGCGGAAGCCCGTCGGTAAAGATCAGTCTCGGAGAACAACGCGCTTATTTTTACAAGGGCGGCGTGCTCGTCGGCGTTTCGCAATTGTCAACCGGCCGCGAAGGACTCAACACGCCACTGGGTCATTTCAAGATTATCCAAAAGGACAAGGACCATGTCTCCAGCCTGTTCGGGGATTACGTAGATTCGGCGGGCAACGTGGTGGTTCCCAATGTGGATGTGACAAAGGATCCCAAGCCGCCGGGCGCACACTTCCGGGGTACGCCGATGCCCTACTTCATGCGAATTGTGTCCGGGACGGGCATGCACGCTGGTTATTTGCCAGGTTATCCGGCGTCGCACGGATGCATCCGCATGCCCGAATTCATGGCGGAAGATTTCTTCAAATCGGTCTCAGTCGGGACGCCGGTCACGATCACAAACTGAGCATTCAGAAGTTCGCGCGCTCAATTCGGAGCAGCTTTTCTCGCCTCTCCTTCGCACAAAGGGAGAGTAAAGGTGAGCGGTTCGGTCCGGCGCTCGCACACGCGCTCAAACGACTCCAACTTTCTGCTCTCCCTGTGAAAGGAGAAGCGACCAAATAGCATACGCGGTGTTTCATTCCCACATGAACGTGCAATGCCTGCGTTTGCGGCCCGCTCGTATCTGGGCTTGCACAAAATTCCCCGTCGCATCATTCTGATGATCCCGCTGCCAGAAAAATGATCGTCATCACGAAACCAAACGCCTCTGAAGAGCAGATCCAACGGATCATCACGCGTGTACGCGAGTTCGGGTTGGAGGCACAAATTAGCCGTGGCGCGTCGCGCGTAATCATTGGCGTAATTGGGCCGGAGGCGCTCCTGCGCGAAAAACCAATCGCAGCGATGCCGGGCGTGGAAGCCATCATCCCTGTGTTGAAACCCTACAAACTTGCCGCGCGCGATTCTCGCGGCGCCTCTTCGGTTGTCGTGGGCGATGTGCGCTTGGGCGAACACGAGGACGTTGTTCTGATTTGCGGACCGTGTTCGGTCGAAAGCAGAGAGCAGATCCAGTCGATTGCGGCGATTGTAAAAGAATCCGGCGCAAAAATTTTGCGAGGCGGCGCGTTTAAGCCGCGGACTTCTCCATACAGTTTTCAGGGGTTACGGGAGGAGGGACTTCGTTTCCTCGCGGAAGCGCGCACGAAAACGGGTCTTCCGGTAGTTACCGAAGTCATGGACCCGCGGGACCTCGCCATGATTGAGAAGTACGCAGACTGTCTTCAGGTTGGCACACGTAACATGCACAACTTCTCGCTCCTAAAGGAAGTGGGACGCAGCAGACTTCCCGTGCTACTCAAGCGCGGATTCAGCGCAACAATTTATGATTTGATCATGAGCGCCGAATACATCCTCAATGAGGGCAATGCGAATGTGATTCTCTGCGAGCGGGGAATTCGCACCTTCGAGACGGCGGCCCGTTATACACTCGATTTGAGCGCTGTTCCACTCTTGAAGTCTAAAACGCATCTGCCGGTCATTGTCGATCCGGCGCACGCCCTGGGTCTCCGAGAATTTGTCCCCCAAATGTGTCTGGCCGCAGTCGCTGCGGGCGCCGACGCGCTCATGATCGAAGTGCACGATTCTCCCGAGATGGCCAAGAGCGATGGGAACCAGGCGCTCACGCCGCAAATTTTCGCCGAGCTCGTCCCGCGCCTTCGGGCGGTGGCCGCAGCCATCGGAAGGGCGTTGTAGCCGCCTCGCTGTGTCGAGGCGTCTGCTAGCAGGATTTGCCACAAGCGCGTCGCGCGTCTCATAGAGACGCGGCTACAACTCTGCCAAGATTTAGCGTAGACTTTGCGGTGCAAAAATCGATCCGGACTGAGCTCCTGGAAAGAGTCGCCGCCAGCGAATCCATCGCGCGCAAACTTTGTGCGATGCAAGATGCTCAGTGGCCGGCGCTGTTCTCACATGTTATCCAGCCAGCTCAGCCATTTCTGGCTGCCATAATCGCGCACGCCTGGCGTCAGGTATCGCTCGAGGACCGACAAGATCCCCACTCCAAGATTTGGATCCTTTGCCCCACCGTGCATTCTCAAGAGTTGTTCTACGAAAGTCTGCTCAACTGGCAACCGGATGCGCTGTTCCTCCCGGAAGCAGAGTTCGCAGCGGCTGAAAATGTTTTGCCGGACCCGGAAATTACCGCCGAACGGTTGGCAGCCCTGATGCAAATCGGCCGCGGAACAGGTGCGCAGGTCATTGTCGCAACGCGGGCAAGTCTGGATCAACCTGCGCCACGAGGCGGCGCACTAAAATCCGCGCTCATCCAGCTCCGACGCGGAGCGACGGCGCAAATGGAGCCCGTTCTCGAGCAACTGACAGCCGGAGGTTATGAGCGTGTCGCCCAAGTCACCACTCGCGGGCAATTCGCCGTGCGCGGCGGCATTGTCGATCTTTATTCCTGGCAAGCGTCATTGCCGGTCCGCCTTGAATTTTTCAGCGACCAAATCGAATCGCTGCGCGAGTTCGACATCGATACCCAAACCTCAGTTCGCGATTTGGCTTCGGTTGATATTTTAATCGGAGCGGCGGTGGAGTCCGCCCGCCTCTCGCCGATCGACGACCAAAGCGGTCACGTTCGCGACTATATCCATCAAAGAGATCTGATGATCGACATCGAGCCTGGCGGAAACTTGACTGCTTTAAGCAGTCAAGTTCGGAGCGCGCATATTCAGATTAGCGAAGGCTGGATTGAGACTGGTCAGGAAGATTTCGGCGGCGCGTTTCAGGATTGTGAAATCGGTGAATTTGCGGTCGGCGATCTAGTGCTCGCCGAGGCGAAACGGTCGCAGTTTGCCGAACGCTTAAAGGAATGGCGCGCCAGGAACGCGAAAATCGTCATTTATTTTCAGACTGAGGGCGAGATCGAGCGTTTTCGCGAGATCATGGAGGGCGCCATTGAGGGCATTGATTTTGTCGAAGGAACGCTCGCCCGCGGATTTTGTTTTCCCGCCGCCAACCTGGTCGTCCTCTCGGCTGCGGAATTATTTGGACGATTCGCGGCCCACCCACGCAGGCGTTTGCGTCGTGCGGAGCGCCATCGCGCACAAATTGATTTCAGTGAGCTTAACGAGGGCGACCTCGTCGTGCACCTCGAGCACGGCATCGGACGATTTCTCGGGCTGGTGAAAATTGGTAGGGCGCGACCGTCGTTTGACCCTCAGCTCACGGCCGAAGGGCTGGGCGCGCCGGAATCTCAGGGAACGGACGGCCCGGCGGTCCGCCCCTCCCAAGACGGGCAGCAGGAAGTCCTGGCACTCGAGTTTGCAGATGAAGCGAAGCTCTATGTTCCACTCGAGCAGGCGTACCTCGTCTCCCGCTACGTTGGCGCTGGGAAAAAATCGCCGCCGCTCAGCTCGCTTGGTGATGGAAGATGGGCGCGAGCCAAAGTAAAAGCTGCTGCTTCCATTTTTGATTACGCCGGGAAAATGCTAGCGGTCCAGGCAGAGCGGGAAACACACCCGGGCTACGCATTCGCCCCGGACACAAAGTGGCAGGCGGAATTTGAACATTCATTTCCATTTCGTGAAACGCCGGACCAAATGAAGGCAATCACCGACACCAAGATCGACATGGAACGCCCGCGACCGATGGATCGCCTGATCTGTGGCGACGTCGGTTTCGGTAAAACCGAAGTAGCGGTGCGCGCTGCGTTCAAGGCCGTCATGGATGGCAAACAAGTAGCTGTGCTGGCTCCCACGACCGTCCTGGCTCAACAACATTTCGAGGTATTCCGGCAACGCATGCTCGATTACCCGGTGCGCATTGAAATGCTCAGCCGTTTCCGTTCGCAATCCGAACAGAAGAAAGTTTTGCAATTACTGCGCGAAGGCGGCGTCGACATTGTTATCGGCACGCACCGGCTCATCTCCGGGGACGTGGTATTCAAAAACCTGGCGCTGGTGGTGATCGATGAAGAGCAGCGTTTCGGCGTTCTGCACAAGGAAAAATTCAAAGAGCTTTTCAAGCTGGTGGATGTGCTGACGCTCTCGGCTACACCGATTCCGCGCACCCTGTATCTGTCGCTCGTGGGCGTAAAAGATATGTCGACGATCGAGACACCGCCGCTCAACCGCCTGCCCGTGGAAACAGTGGTATCGGCTTACGACGAACGACTTATTCGAGCGGCGATTGATCGCGAATTGGAACGGCAGGGCCAGGTGTTCTTCCTGCACAACCGCGTGGCGTCCATTGAGCGTGTGCGCGATCGGATCGTCGATCTTTGTCCCTCGGCCAGAGTTGAGATCGGGCATGGCCAGATGGATGCCGACGAACTGGAAGGCGTCATGGCGCGATTCATTGCCGGGAAAATTGACGTGCTCGTTTGCACGACAATCATCGAAAGCGGTCTCGACATTCCGAATGCGAACACCATCATTATCGATCGGGCTGACCAGTTCGGTCTAGCCGACCTGTATCAACTCCGCGGGCGCGTCGGACGAGCGGAGCACAAGGCGTATGCTTATCTGCTGCTTCCACGCGAGATGATGACTGTGGGCGCAGCACGCAAACGGATCAGCGCGATTAAACAATACAGTTCGCTCGGCGCCGGTTTTCGCATCGCCATGCGTGACCTGGAGATTCGCGGCGCAGGGAGTATTCTGGGGACAGCTCAAAGCGGCCACATCGTCGCCATCGGCTTCGACTTATATTGCCAGTTGCTAAAGCAGGCCGTAACGCAGCTCAAAGGCAAAAAGCCGCGGCTCCGCCTCGACGTCGATCTGAAGCTTGATTTTGTCGCTACAAACGAAGCGGCGTTCGTGAGTCCGAAGTCCTCAGCCCCTGTAAGGGCAGCCGTCAGCTTCCCCTACAAGATTCCGGCGTTCGTTCCGATCATGTACGTCAGTGATCCCAGTTTACGCATCCGGGCATACCGCGACGTGGCAGAAATCGCCACACACGAGCAACTCCAGCGTCTGCGGCGCGATTGGCGAGACCGCTTTGGGCCGTTCCCGCCAGCGGTCGACAATTTGTTTGTCCTTATCCAAATCAAGCTGGCCGCGGCGAAATCAGGGATCAATCGTGTCGAGGTGCGCGAGCGCAAATTGATGTTGACGCGGCGCGGGGATTTTATACTTGTCGCGGGCAAATTCCCTCGTTTAGTTGGAGCGGCAATTGAGCACCATCTCGGTGAGATTCTGGAATTGATTAAAAAATTATGAGAACCTTCGTGCGTCCATTTACCGCCATCCCGGCGGCGATTTGTGCGCTGGCTCTACTGCCCATTTGTTGCGCTGCGTTCGCCCAGGAGCCGCAGGTAGTCGACGGCATCGCCGCGATTGTGAATGGCGACGTCATCACATACTCGCAAGTGCGTGCGTTGTCCGCGCCGCGCGAAAAACTGTTGCGGACGCAGTTCACCGGTCAAGACCTGGACAACAAGCTCAAGGAAGTCCGGCAGCTTGCCTTGAAAGATCTCATAGACCGAAGGCTGATCATCCAGGCGTTCAAAAAGGAAAGCTATCAAATCCCCGATCACGTTGTGGATCAGCGCGTGCACGACATCATCCGGGAGAGTTTTGGCGGCGACCGCAATACGTTCGTCAAGACACTTGAGGCGCAGAATTACTCGCTGGGCGAGTTCAAGGAAAAGGAGATGGAGCGAATAATTGTCCAGGCAATGCGCAGCCATAACGTCAAGACCAACTACATCATTTCGCCTACCAAGATTGAAGATTTCTACAGGAAGCATCGCGAACTGTTTACGACCAAGGAGGAAATCAAGCTGCGGATGATCATGATTTCCGGCCAAAAGGACACTGGGAACGCCCAGGCGCAAAAGGAACTGGCTGAAGAAGTGCTCGGAAAACTCGCCAGCGGCGGGGAATTCGATCAAGTAGCGCGACTGTATTCTGAGGACAGCACGAAAGAGAACGGCGGCGACTGGGGTTGGATTCAACGCAACACTCTGGCTGCGCCGTTGGAGAAGTTCGCCTTCAACATGCCGGTCGGCCGAATCAGCAACATCATCGATTACGCCGGCAACTATTATATCTTGAAGGTGGAAGACAAACGCGGCGGCACGACGAGATCGCTCGCCGAAGCCCGTGGCGATATCGAGAAAAAACTGATTCAGGACGAAGCGCAGCAAATTCAGGAGCGCTGGATCGCCAGTCTCCGCGAAAAGGCTTATATCCGCACTTTCTGATTCAACTTTCGGCGTTGGGCGTGGGGACGTTCGATGTTGCCTCTCTCCTGCTCGCCTGCCAAGCCGTAGCCTCAGCGAAGGCTGATGCTCATAGTCCCGATCGAATTTGTCGACGAGAAAATGTTCGCCTTCTAATGCGAATTTTCGTCTAATTCTAGCTAGGCTTCCAAGTGTATGGAAGGTAGCACGCCTAAAGGAGATTGCGGGACACGACCGTTTCAGTTCACCGGGCGCGTTCGCAGTTTCCGCTACGCCATTGCCGGCGTCCTTCGCATGATTCACTGCCAGCACAATGCGTGGATTCACGCGACGGTTACCATCACGGTGCTCGTCGTCGCCTTCTTGCTGCGCATTTCGGCTGGTGATTGGTGCTGGCTCATCCTCGCTATTTCCATCGTGTGGACAGCCGAGGCCCTGAACACCGCTTTCGAGTTTCTCGCCGATGCTGCATCTCCAGAGTTTCACCCGCTCGTGCGCAATGCGAAAGATGTTGCCGCGGGCGCAGTTCTTATCACGGCGATCGCTGCCGTAATCATTGGGGTTGTCGTTTTCTGGCCCTACGTGCAGAAGTTTCTCTAGTGATCACGCCGAGGCCGAATCAGGCGATGCGACAAACCGTGGACCGTCCTATGTTTAGCTTCGAGAGCATGCAGATACCATCTCCAGCTCGCGCGGTCGCTGATCTTTTGTCTGGTTAGGCAGTTAGCGATATGAAAGCATTCAATATCACGCTGGTTGCCAGCATAGCGTTGGTGCAGTTCGAAGTTTCGCCGGCAGCTCCGTCGGAGAATTCACTCGCGCGTGATCTAGCCGCGGCAAAATCTTTCGCGTTCGGAGGCGTCGGGGTCGCCGGGATCATTTCCGAAGGCGAACGGAATTTGCGCGCTGTGTTACAGCATTCCGATGCTTCGCAAGAGCTTCAAGCCGCGTTTGGCCACGCAACGCTGGCAGGCCAGCTCTATATTCTCGTCGGACTACGCCGCTGTGATCGGGCAGCGTATGAAAAGATCTCCGGTGCGGTGGCAGCCTCCAGCGATGCCGTTGAAGTGGCGCACGGATGTATGATAAGCCGTGAAACTTTTCGTCAGCTTCTCTCAGACGTCCGCGATGGGCGCTTTGATGATTACTTGTCGCGGCCGCCACGGTGATTGCAGCCGTTGTAGTCACGGGCCGGCGGGCCGTCTGCCTGTTATGAAAAAGCGACCTCAAGGCGACCGGCCCAGGCCGGTGGCTACAGCGAATCGCGCAAGTAGTTGGAGGAAATTCTAGCGAGGCGACAGTGTTAGAGATCCTGCGTCGCTCGCCTTAGCCATGCGCAAGTTTTCCTCGGCTTCCTGGAAGTCCGGATGCAGACGCAACGCTTCTTCGAATTGCGCGATCGCGCTGGAAGTATTGCCTTCGCGCATGAAAATTTTTCCGAGGTAATTATGCGGCTGGGCGAGCTTTGGATCGAGCTTGGTCGCCGTTTGTAAATGCGCTTTTGCTTCTGACAGATCTCCCTTTTCCAAAAGCGCAGTCCCAAGATCTATTTGAGCATCAACATAACTGCGATCGGCGCGCACCGCTTCTCGATACTGTGCAGTGGCCTCATCCAATTTGCCGTGTTTTTCCAGAAACGCACCGTAGCTGTGGTGCGCCTGCGCGGAGTTTGGCGCCAGCCGTACTGCGGTCTCGCATTCCGCAGCCGCCTCGTCATCGTGGCCTAATTGCTCAAGCAAGTAAGCATAGCCGGAGTGATACTCGGCATTATTCGGTTCCATCTTCAGCGCCGTTTCGTAATGCCTGTGGGCCTCGTCGAATTCTCCTTTGCCAATCAGAATGGTCGCGAGACCGGCATGTGCCTTCGCGGAATCGGGGTTTAAACGCAGTGAATTGGAGAACGCGTCAGCTGCTTCATCGACTCGGCCGGCGTCCTGCAGAGCGGTGGCGTGATTAAGGTGGGCCCGCGAACTGGTTGGAAGATCGGCAGCGATCATGGCAACGCGATCAAGCTCACTCCGGGCCGTGTGCGTCTGTCCAAGCCAGAGCGCTCCCAGGGGAATGACGAAAATACCTACCCATTTCGCACCATGCAACGCCCAGCCTGGCAGAAAACCTTTCGTCGAAACATCCGCTGTCCCGCCGCTGATCCCGAGAGATTGCCTGGTAGATTTCTCGCGCACCTTCCAAATGAATCCGTCGTAATAAAAATGGAGCAACGCCGAGGCCGTCACGACACCGGCGAGAATGTTTTTGACCGACTCGACGCCGACACTCGACTTGTAATAGCCGAGTGCTCCATAGGCGAAGATCAAGCCGACATAAAGACCAATCAGCGAGCCACTGCGTCTAAACACAAAACGCATAAACCCGCCAATCGCGCTGTCTGTCTCGACGCGTTTCCGATTATAAATCCAAACCAGCGAAAGATACTGGACATCGTGAAAGACTTCGAACAACGCAATGCCGACGAGGACGCTGGCGACGATGTTATTGCAGTACCACCAGAATGATATGCTCGTGATGAGAAGCACGACCTTCACCGGGCTTGGTCGCTGGCCGCGCACCCAGGACCAGACGTAATTTACAAGAAACAATCCCGCAACTGCGATTGCCAGGGCCAGCAACGCTTGCTGCGCAGTGTGAAGAAGCGAAGGCGGAATGAAAGGTCCTCCAGCGGAATAATAGGTCTCGAGTGTGTCCGTCATTCGCTGCGGCGACAGCAGGACGGCAGTGGCGAACCAGATCCCGCATAATGCAAAATCCAAACGGCGCGTCCGCTCGGCGAACGAACCGACTTTCGCATCGTAAATGCGGCAGAACCCGTAAGTCTGCATCATTCCGTGCCAAACGCCCCAGACAAAAGCCACGAGCACGATGCCTTTAAGATCCCAAATGGAAAAGGCAGCGCAGACGACGACCAGAAAAATCGGCGCAAAAATGAAGCGCCATTTGAAGCGCTGAAACAACGCCCGATCACCGTAGGCGCGAATCATTCCCGGCAGATGGTGGCCCATCGCGCCGAATGCAGCGACAAAAAGATAAATATCCTGTGCGCTCCAACGCGCCTGTGCCAGGAGAAAGATCGGTACGATCAACAGCGGAGTGCAGACGTAGAGGACAAGGTCGCGCCAACTGTCCAAAATCCACAAGCCCGGCTTTCGCGCGGCTGCGGGCGCAGCAGGAACAGTTTGCGGATTGGAGAACGCGGTAACGTGCTGCATGCCGGGGAGCAGTTTTCCTTAAACTACGGGGAAAATCAATCGCGTCTTGTGGTTTTGAGCGCTCATCCTCGTGACCGCAATCGGACTTTACTTATTCGATTATGAGCATGATTACGATCATGAGCATGAAACCGCGTATTGGCATTACGCTGGGTGATTGTGCCGGAATCGGCCCGGAGATCGCCGATCTCGCGCTGAACTCTGGCCGAGTCCAGAAATCATCCGAATACAAAATCATCGGCAAATATCCCGATTGCCAGCCTGGAAATCCCACCGCTGAAACTGCGCGGGCGGCCGCGGCTGCACTCGAAGAAGCGGTCACCCTGGCCCGGGGCGGTAAACTCGATGCAATCGTGACCGGTCCGATCCACAAAGCGCGGATGTACGAAGTGGGCTTCAAGTTTCCAGGACAAACGGAGTTTTTTGCCGAACGCTGTGGCATCGAAAATTTCGCGATGTGTCTGACAGGCGGAAAAATTACGGTCGCGCTCGTAACGGCGCACCTTCCATTGCGCAAGGCGGCGAGCACGCTGGAAGCTTCGGAGATTATCCGAGTCGGCCTGTTGCTGGCGGACTTTCTTAATTCACGATCTATCGCGGCGCCGCGTATTGCGGTCGCTGGATTGAATCCACACGCCGGTGAATCCGGCAAACTTGGGCGTGAAGAAATCGAAATCATCGCCCCCGCCGTCGCCGAGCTAAACGAATTACTTCTCACTTCTCGCCAATCACGAGGTTCTTTTACCGGCCCGCACTCTCCGGACACGGTTTTTCATCGTGCGATTGAAGGCGAATTCGATGCGGTTCTTTGCATGTATCACGACCAGGGGTTGATTCCGCTGAAACTCCACGCTTTTCACCAAGGTGTGAACGTGACGCTTGGGCTTCCTTTTCCACGGACCAGTCCCGATCATGGCACCGCGTTTGAAATTGCCGGCAAAGGCATCGCGCGGCCCGACAGCATAATCGCCGCGATCAATCTCGCGGTAGAGCTGACCCTCTAGCAGTACGGCGGTCACAGACCGCCGTTACAGTTGATCCTGCTCTTGCTCTTACTCATGCTCATGCTCGATTGCAGGAAACTCAATTAGGAGCATGAGCACGAGTAACATTGAGAAATACCTCTCAGTTTTTAACATCGGACTACAGAACACGTTCGTTTATCGGTGGAATTATTTTCTGCGGGCGCTCTTTGGCCTGATTCCGCTGGCTGGCACGGTGTTTCTATGGAGCGCGGTGTTCAAGGAGCGCGGCGGGGGGCTGCACGGTTACGACTATGGCTCGATGATTTATTATTATTTGCTTACGATCCTGGTCAGCAACTTGGTCACCCCAACGGAAGATGAATGGCAGATCGCTGCCGACATTCGTGAGGGCCAGATCAACGCGCTTCTCACCAAGCCGATGAGCTATCTCGCTTACCGGTTCAGCATTTTTTTAAGCGGCCGCCTCGTTTACACCTTCGTTACTCTGCCGCCGATCGCGCTAATCTTTATTTACTTTCGCCACTACATCGTGCTGCCGACCGATCCGCTCGTCTATGTGCTTGCCACGGTCTCGATGTTGATGGCGGGATTCATTCAGTTCTTTATTACGTACAGCCTCGCGATGATGGCGTTTTGGATCCTGGAAATCTCCACCATTGTTTTCATCGTTTATTCGTTCGAGTACTTCCTCGGTGGCCAGATGTTTCCCATCGATATCATGCCGCCTGCGGTCCAAGCTGTGATGAAATGGCTGCCGTTCTACTACGAGCTGTTTTGTCCAATCGCGATATTTCTCGGCCGATTAAAAGGGCCTGACCTTGTGCAAGCGCTCGCAATCCAGACTGGCTGGCTGTTGCTTGCATGGGCTTGGGCAAACTACATGTGGAAACGCGGCCTTGGTCATTACCAGGCCGTCGGCGGATAGGCCGCCGATCACGACACAACGTCCAACGCTCAACGCCCTGTCCGATTGCGCTCATGTCAGCCTTCTGGGGAGCGCACGCTTGCAGCGTGCTGGCGATCGCATTCTGCGATCGCGAACTTTTCTGGTGTGCGCAGCCCTCCACCCGATTAATATTTCTCGGAAAGATTGTTTCGGCACAATGCCGAAACCAGCACGCTGCAAGCGTGCGCTTCCCAATCCGCGCAACCCTTCCGAGTTGGACGTTGGATGTTCCTCCTTCGCTCGCGCTACGGCGCGACAGGTGAGCGCCTGCCACGCCGAAGCCTCGGCGTAGGCGGGTTGAACGTTGGGCGTTTTCATCGGAAATAGCACCCAGCCATGGC
>JBKPLD010000133.1:0-51195 GCA_046731415.1 Verrucomicrobiota bacterium | reverse complement strand
CGACTTCATGAAGCCGGAATCGCTAGTAATGGCGTATCAGCTACGACGCCGTGAATACGTTCCCGGGCCTTGTACACACCGCCCGTCACATCATGGAAGTCGCTTGTAGCCGAAGTCGGCGTGCTAACCGCAAGGAGGCAGTCGCCTACGCTATGAGCGGTAACTGGGATGAAGTCGTAACAAGGTAGCCGTAGGGGAACCTGCGGCTGGATCACCTCCTTTCTAAGGAGTAACTCTTCAGAGTTTCGAATTTCGAATTTCTGAAGTGTAGGTCGGCGGCTAACCCCAAGAGCTAATCAATTGATAGTTCTTGGATATGCCGTGAAGACTTTGGGATCGAAAGAAACCAAAGCTTCAAAGGAGATCAGGGTAACGCACAATTCAGTCTTTGCTGCACATCGACTGCAATGCCGGATGCCGACTCGCAAGATCGACATCCGGCATTTTGTTTGGAGCTAGGTCGCGGCCATAACCTTTCACTACAGTGAAGCAACTGATTTTTGAATGCGCTTCAGTCCGGCGTTTGTCTCTGCACATTCAGGTTCGTATCGAAGAACTTCAACGCAGCTTGCCGCGCTACCCCAATCTGAGTTGGATCAATATGTGATCCCAAGTTTTGTCCTGGAGTAGATGAGTGATGTCCATGCCGCCGTCTCCACGTCCTTCGTTCTCCTCGGCTGATGATTTCGCTTGTTTTCAGTTTCTTCAAGACTAAAGCGGCTTAGTCCAGGTAGCTGCGGCTGGCTACGACTGACAGCCCCTTGTTGGCAGGCTGCGCGCATAAGCATTCATGTGTGAAACAGAACCTGTGAGATGCCTGCCTAAGGAGCAAACGTCACCACGGGTTTCCTGCCCTCTTCAGCGTCGTGCAGGTCGACCCACGTTTGAACGTCGTCGCGATCGCCCAAGCCGGACCGCTCTTTAGCTGCCTTCAGGTCCACGCTCGCGTCGTCTCGCCAGCCACGTTTCACGAGAAACGAATTCCAGATCGCGACTTCCTCTTCGTTAGGCCGCCGGCCTCGTTCGAAGCACCATTCGAGAATTTCCTCGTCCGACCCACCTTTCAGCGTTCGCTCCACAAGTTCATCGTAATTTACTCTGAGAAATCTTGTGCAACGCGCGTCGAACATCGTCGGGTCTTCATCGACACCGGTAAAATAGTCCTGCGGCAATTCACCTAGGGCTTTTAGCCGGATCTTGTCCAGCATCCGAGCAAAATAGATCAGGCCTTTCGTCTTGATGTGATCACTACAGGGAGTCCGAGTTTGCATCAAAGAGAAGCTTCTGGTTTCGTGGTAAAGTGTCAACGGTCCACTTGAAGCCAAATGGCCAGACCACTTCCATGCAGAGCTTGCGGTTACCAGCAACTGGTCTAATGAGCACGATCTGAATGTGAAAAGGGTCTCAACTAAAGAATCGGGTAAGAAGTTGCGCCGTCGCCATTCGATCATGGCTTTTGAGATGATACGGCTGGACCGCGCTTCCGGTGAACCGCTTCATGAACAGCTCTACCGGCAGATTCGCGATGAATTGGTGGCAGCGACCTTCAACCACAATTCCTCCCGACTCCCCTCCTCTCGCGAACTCGCCGCTGACTTGGGAGTATCGCGATTCACAGTAAACGTCGCCTTCCTGAGGCTTCATTCAGAAGGCTATCTCCAATCGAAAGTCGGATCGGGTACGTTCGTCGCCGAGCAGTTACCCGAAACTTTCCTCAGCGTCCAAACGACAAAGGCCGAGCCACACCTAGAACGCCCACCACGCCTTTCCGATCGAGTTAGAAGCATTCCAGATCAACGCGCCGGAAAACAGTTCGATTTCGGAATCGCCGGTCCGCCAGGTGTCACGTTTGTCCCTGCAGTTGCCGCGCTTGACGAATTTCCGATCGAAACTTGGGAACGACTGAGAGCAGAAGTCCTCGCAAAAAAGGGAGCGCACCTGCTCCAGTATGCATCAAGTCGCGGGGATCCTGACCTGCGCAAGGCACTGGCCACTTATTTGTGTGATTATAGAGGGGCGCGTTGTCACCCGGACCAGATCATCATTACTGCGGGCACGCAGCAGGCAATGATGATCAGTGCGATGGCGCTGGTAAACCGGGGAGAGGTTGCGTGGATCGAAGATCCGGGATTTTACCAAGCTCGCCGGGCCTTCGGGTTCGCCGGCGCAACTGTCGTTCCACGGCCTGTTGATAGGGAAGGAATTACCATTGCGCGGTCGTCGAATCAGCGTTCGCCGAAAATCATTTATGTTACTCCTTCTCATCAATTCCCGCTCGGTATGACAATGAGTCTTTCGCGGAGAACGGCTTTGATCGATTTTGCGCGTACGTGTGACGCCTTCATTTTTGAGGACGATCATAACTCTGAATTTCGTTATACTGGTCCCCCACTGCCCTGCCTTCAGGGACTCGATAACGCCGGTCGTGTTATCTACGCAGGCACAATGAGCAAGATCCTCTACCCATCGCTGCGACTGGGTTATATTCTGGCGCCGGAGCAATTAGTCGAGCCAATGATTAAGATTCGCGCTGTGATGGATCAACATTCTCCCGCGATTGATCAAGCAACGCTGGCTCGATTTCTGACCGAGGGCTTCTTCCTGAGTCACATCAAGCGAATGCGCAAACTGTATTCTGACCGAAGAGAATTCTTCATCGAACAATTCAATAACCTGTTAAGTAAATATTTTATCCTGGAAGTTCCGGAGGCCGGATTGCATTTCGTCGCGTGGCTACGGCGAAAAATGGACTTGCCATTAATTACTCGTGTTTGCAGTGAGATTGGTATGAGGCCATCCCCGTTGTCGTCCTGCTTTATGAAAGCAGAGCCGGAGCCGGCGCTCACCTTCGGCTTCGCTGCGTGGTCGCGTGCTCAGATTCGCGAAGGCCTCAGCAAGTTCGCGGCGACGCTCGATTCAAAATTGAAGTAAGAAGTATCCTGCTGAGCGCCTTTCGCGATTCAGCCGCTAGTCACCTCGCTATTCTCGATCGTTCGCCGTCAGAGCCATGAATTGAAAGTGAAATGGCTCGTACGAAACCTGCGAAGTGGCTCTGGTTGTGCCTAAAGCTCCGTCTTTAAGGTGGCGTCATGAAAATTCAACAAAGGAAACAAATATGACAAAACAATTCATAAGAAGAAGAACTAGCCAAATTCTTTTGGTCGTGCTGATAACTGTTTGCTGCGCAGCGATTCTCGCACCTGTGCTCGCCGAGAGGCCGGAGCAAACCCAGAGGCCAGAGCAAACGAAGGCGAGGACGCAATATCGGGTGTCGGACCTTCCTGGGCTTGGCGGAACGAGTAACGGAGGAAATAGTATTAATGACCAGACCTGGGTGGCAGGTTATGCCAGACTACCCGATAGGAACCGGCACGCTGCGCTGTGGCGAAACAGTTTGCTAACCGACCTTGGAACACTTGGCGGACCAAACAGCAGCGTAACATGGAACGTGAAAAATACCGCGGGAATCATCGTGGGTATTTCTCAAACTGCCACGCCGGATCCGTTGGGGGAGTGGTGGAGCAGCTTTGCTTTCTACAGTACCCCTAACAATATCGGCTATATCAATCTCGGGTTTGTTTGGGAAAACAATCAGATGCGGGGACTTCCCAATTTTCCTGGTGGAAACAACGGCTTTGCCACCGGAGCCAACAACCTCGGTGAAGTGGTCGGATGGGCGGAGACTGGCGTTCATGACCCAACGTGTTGCACGGATGGCCCGACTTGCCACCAAGTCCTCCAGTTTCTGCCAGCCGTGTGGGATATTGGATCAGGAGACCAGATCCACGACCTCCCTCTAATCCCAGGCGACTCCTCAGGAGCCGCCACGGCGATTAATGACAATGGTCAAATCGTGGGCATTTCGGGCATCTGCGACCAGGCCGTTGGAAGACATACGGCCAAGCACGCGGTGCTTTGGGAAAATGGCGGGGTGACGGATATTTATCCAGATGCGCCAGCCCCGTGGTGGAACACGCCAACTGCAATCAATCAACAGGGCGATATCGTCGGATTTGTTGGCGACCCGACCGACGTCGACGGCAACATATTACACGCTTTTATCTGGACCAGGGACAACGGCATCAAAGTTCTCAAACCGCTGCGAGGGCGCATCCCAGAACACGTAGACAGTGAGGCCTATGGTATTAATGAAGCCCGGCAGGTTGTCGGTGTCTCATGCGACGCGGATCAAGTTGATTGTCGTGCGGTAATTTGGGATCGCGGTGTCTACCCTACAGACCTCAACGATCTCAAGGCCCCCGGCTATTCTGCAATACTCGCACTTGCGAAAGACATAAATAACAAGGGAGAGATTACAGGCAGAGCTGTCGATCCAAATACGGGCGTATTAACAGCCTATTTGGCGGTGCCTATTAGTGGGAGATAGCGAAGGGAAACAGGGCCGCTTTCCATAGCGCGCGAACGTAGCTGCGCCAAAACCGCACCAAGGCCGGGTGGCCATCGTGAGATCGCCACCCGGCATCGCCTTCGCTGACACTGCGGACGCCACCGAGCCCGCAGATTGGAGGTCGCACACTCCGCCCCAAGATTTGCAATCCTCAATGTACAATCTAGAATCGAAACTTTACGGGGGGCATAGCTCAGTTGGTAGAGCGCCAGCTTTGCAAGCTGGAAGTCAGGGGTTCGAATCCCCTTGCCTCCACGTTTATTTTCGATTTGCGATTTTCGATTGTCGATTTAAGTAAATGCGCGCGGAGCGCGCCACGAAACCTAATCGAAATTCGAAATCGAAACTCGAAAATTCCGCGGCGCAGTAGGACAGCGGGCCTGTAGCTCAGTTGGTTAGAGCATGCGCTTGATAAGCGCAGGGTCACTGGTTCGAGCCCAGTCAGGCCCATTTTCCCAGTGGTCAAAACTGGAAGTAAACAAAGGGCGCAGGACCAGAGGCCGGAAACAGTTCGAGCACGAGAAATGCGCAAACGTATGCGGGAATTTGAATACGCGCCGGTTGCAACGCCAAGCGGTCAATAAATTGATTACGTTCCTGAGCGACAGCGAAAAATAGAGAAATGAAGAGGAGCACAATCGTGCCCGCAGTGAGTAGAAATTCGCCAGGTATGTGCTGGAACCCAAATAGCGCACTTAACACATGTCCGCTGGTCTGGAGAGTTTTAGGACGAAAGAACGCTGCACTCAGCACAAAACACGCAAACATCAGTCCTACACTAAAGGGGACGAAGTAGCGACTTTTCATGACTCTATCAATTGCCGAGCCAGCTGTTGTTCGGTCGAAAAGGCGATAGCCAATTAACAGAAGCCCGTGGTATGCGCCCCAGGCTATGAAAGTCCAGTTGGCGCCGTGCCACAACCCTACGAGCACCATCACCACTATCATGTTGCGATATAACACGAATCGTCCTTTTCTTCCTCTGCTGAGCGGCAGGAAAACATAATCTCGCACCCAGGTGGAGAGTGTTATATGCCATCTTTGCCAGAGGTCAGGCGGATTTCTGGCCAGGAATGGGCGCGCAAAATTAAGTGGAAACTCAAAACCCAGCAGTTTTGCACAACCGCGAGCGATGTCAGTATAGCCAGAGAAGTCAAAAAAGACCTGCATGAAGAACGCAAGACACCCCGACCATGCTGGCAACCAGCCTGGGTGAGCTGCCGGATCGTTGAAATACAGATCGGACACGACAGCGAATCGGTCAGCAAACACCATCTTCTTAATCAGACCGGACAACACAAGGATGATTCCGCTCTGAACCACAATCGCCGCAGGTCTTCGCCAATATTGGATTTGAGAAATAAACTGCCGGGCACGAATGATCGGTCCTGCAATAAGATGAGGGAAAAATGCAATGAACAACGCATAGTCGATGAAGTTTTTAACAGCCTTCATCTTTCCCCAATAAACATCGATCGTATAAGAAAGACTGGCAAAGGTGTAGAAGCTGACGCCGACAGGAAGAATAACTTGCAACACGACGGATGATTGAGGCACGTGGAGTAACGCAGCTAATGATCCGGCAAAGAAGTCGTAGTATTTAAAGAAACCCAGAATTCCCAGGTTAACTACCAGACTAATCAGAAGCAGAAACTTCTTCCGACCACCACTGGTAGCTTCCAGCCAAATTCCCAGAAAGTAGTCAACTACCGTCGAGGTTAGAATCAGCACGATGAATCGTGGATCCCACCACATGTAAAAGACGTAACTTGCACATACGAGTAGCAATTTGCCGAGCCGAAACTGCACGCTGTAAAACAGCACCACAACGATCACAAAAAAGATCCAATACTGAAAGCTGTTGAATAACATTGTGGACAGCTAGTTGGTTACGGGCACGAACCTCATTGTGTTACTGTCGTCCCTGCGAGTCCTGGGGTTTGGACCATAGATGCTCAAAGGAAACTGGCTCCCTACTGCTTTTGCCTTGGAGTTACGTTCGGCCGGTAAATCAGCCGACCTAAGGCGCCCCATTAATTCCGTTACCAGAGTCTCTGTAAATCTTTGCCGACCTTTCGCGTTAAGGTGATACCCGTCAAAATAATATTCGGGTGTCTCGAGAAAGTTGAATGTTTGTTCGGGAAGCGAAGAAACCGTCTTCTGCATCGTAACACTGGACAAAGCAGCGTGGAATGTCATGGAAGCTCCGGGGAGCCCGGCAAACGGCCCGCGCGGGATCGGCGTAAGGACAATTTCCGTTGGACTGGCCGAATAACGATCCAAGATTTGCTGGATTCCGTCGCGCTGCATCTTCAGGAAGCGTTGCGTCTCTGATTGAGATGGCTGGACGAAGCTGTCTCTAATGGCTTCCCTTTGAGTCTCAGTCAATTGTGGCGGGAAAATTATCTGGCCTGTCCTGGGGTCATAGGAGGTGCCGACAATGTCGGAGTCCCGTCCTTTGTAAGCGTTACGGGAACGAACTCTCTGTGGCTCTAGTTGGATGCTTCGGATGCGCGCTAGCGGATGTTCGAGAAGATCCACAACGTCGCTCTGGAATGCCGACCCTCGCAGGATGCACGCCGTAAACGCTCGGAAGCGACCCGACCATTGTTGAAAGCCAGAAGCGAAATTGAAGCAGTCTTGATAACGTAGGAGAGGAGCTGCCATGGAGATTCTCAACTGGTCAGCGTTGTTCGGTTCGTAGCCGATGCCGTACGGAACTACAATTGCCCAATAACGGCGCATCGTAGGATCCACTTCACGTAGCATGTATGGCCATATGTTTACGGAAGAGGCTGGTTCCGCGAGATTCACAAACTTGAATCCCACGACAGAGCTGAGCTTATCAGCAACCGCAGCCGAAAAACCTTCAGCCATCCGAGAATCCCCCAAAACCAGCACCTCTTTAAGAGCAGATGATTGGCGATCCTTTTCCGCCCGCGTAAGGACTGCCATTCTCCCCGCGTAAGAATCTGGAGCTAAAATCGAAGGATACAGGCGCGTATGGAAGACCACGCCATCGACGCAAATGAACACAGCCAGGCCGAGAAGTAGATTCCGCGCGACATGAAGCGCGTGGGGCGAAATAGTCGGCTCAACCGGAAATTTTGCGCGCACCGGGCCTGTTGAACTCAAGTAAACCGCGACGTATAAGATCACGACGAGCACACCAATCACGAGCCAGCGAAGTTGGTTTCTCCACCACCCGGCGTTTGCACGAACTCCGCGCTCCGCGACACCGATGACAACTACAGTGGCGAGTAAGATCTTCCGTTCAGCGTCTCCGTAGAGTTGGAAAACATAGACACCCGTTCCAATCCAGGGGACAACGTGGCTACCTTCGCTACCCGCAGTGACAAGAATGGGAGGCCGACCGTTTGCTGTCACAAAAATGAAACCCTTCGTTCCATCGCTCGTACTCCAAGCGATGTCGGTACGGCCAGTACGACCGGTGATTTTCACACGCTCGGGCGTGGCTGTAATTCTGGGCGCGCCTTTAATCTGCGGTTTGTCGGCGTTTGTCTCGCCGTGTTGGTCAACGCTTCCTGCCAGACACGGCGATCCCAAACTAACAGCAAGCCAAAGCGCAAGCGCAGAAAATACGAAAGGTAGATTTGCTGCCTTCCAAAATTTGACGGTCGTGATCAACGACGAAGTATTGTTGGCAATTCTCGTTACCATGGAGCGAACATTGGATTTGCAGGTGCAAACCTCCGCCAGGGATGTTTCAACGCGCAGTTTGAGCCGGCCTGATTGGCTCTTCCAATGGAGCGCATCGGAAAACCTGAAGTGAGAACGCAAACAGATGTAATCCTTCAACTGCGAGCAGCATTCACCGCTGATTTTCATGAATTCTCCGAGAAAGGCAAGCAATGAGGACTTGCCACGCCCCGGAAATCATCGACGGACGTTTACGGCCCCTGGTATCTGTTTTTCCAGCCTCGTTGGACGAGCGCGCCCCAGCCCAAAAATTGCTCCGACCAGCAAACCGAGAATCGCACCGGCGCTATCGATCATGATATCCCTGACCGAAGCGCCGCGGGACTGAACGAATTTTTGGTGAAATTCGTCCACGGCAGCCACGGATACGCAGGCCACCCAGACACCAACGCAGTGGATCGACATCGACCGCCTTCGATTTGTCATGTAAATCACAGCACGAAGCAAAACCAACGCCAGAACGGCGTATTCACTCAGATGCGCCGCTTTTCGAATAATGAAGTGAACCGACGCCAGCGTCCCCGGCGAAATGTCGGGTTTCAGCCACCGCAAGAATGGAACGATGAATCTCGACGTATGCTCGGCCGACATCAGATCGGTTGAGCCGAGGAATATCACGCCGAGCCAGATGAGCACAGGCAGCCAGATCTTGAGAAAACATCGCATTTTGTTTGTAGGGCGTCTGTGTCAGACGCCAAAATAGATGGCGGTTCACAAATACGCTCTACAATTTTCCCGATTTGAAATCCGAAATCCAAAATCTGAAATCCGAAATTTCCATTCCTCTCACCTTTCGCCCCATTTTTATGGAACGCGTGTGGGGCGGACGGCGGCTTGAATCTGAGTTTGGAAAAAATTTGCCGCCGCAAATGCCTATCGGGGAATCATGGGAGATAGTAGATCGCGCCGAAGCGCAGAGCATCGTGCGCAAAGGATCGCTGCGCGGGAAAACCTTGCACGAGCTGTGGACTCAATATCGGCACGAAATCTTCGGCGACATTCCCAATTCGCCGCGTTTTCCGCTGTTATTCAAGATTCTTGATGCGCAGGACAAACTTTCATTGCAAGTGCATCCGCCCGAAAAGCTCGCGGGCAGATTGGGAGGGGAACCGAAAACCGAATTCTGGTACGTTGCTGCGGCCGATCCGGGAGCTGAGGTTTATCTCGGATTTCGTGAATCGATCACGCGAGATCAGTTTGAGAAGGCGCTCCGCGACGGAACGGCTGCCGATTACGTCTACAAAGTCCGAGTCACACCGGGCGACGCCGCGTTTCTGCCGGCAGGGCGTTTTCACGCCTTAGGCGCCGGCACCCTGTTGATCGAAGTCCAGCAGAACAGTGACACCACCTATCGCGTGTTCGATTGGAACCGGGTCGACGAGACCGGAAGACAGCGTCAGTTACACATCGATCAGGCTCTTCAATGCATCGATTTTGAGGATGTCCAGCCAGCCTTGCTGCAGCCGAAAGGTGAATTGCTCTTGAAAGATAAACTATTCGAGATCCAGAAATGGAAACTCGATTCATGGCGCGAGATCGCGCCTCGCGGACAATTTGCAATCGCCTGCTGCCTCACCGGCTCCGTCCGCTGCGCTGACGTCGAACTGACGGCTGGAGAATTTTTCCTTATTCCAGCCCAATTGCCAGATCGGCTATTGCATCCCCGAACCGAAGGAACCAGTCTGCTGCGCGTGACCGTTCCGATTTAGAGGCGGCCGTCCCGGCCGACCACATTTACGCGCGATCAATCACCACAAATTGGCCTTGATACGGCCATTCGTCAGGTCGCACGGCCGCGCACGAACGGGATTCTCTCGCACATATTCCCATTTCTGCTGTAACTCTTATCATTGCGCAACGCATGCTCGAAGAAACCTGGCTGCCCCAGCGGGCGTTTCTTTGTTGCTCCAAGCGTGACCGATATCGCGCGTTTCAAACCATTCACCCATTGCGCGAGCTTAAAAATCATCGCCGCCTCGAACAAAGAAATGCACATGATCGGGCATTATCACATATCTTCCAACGGCTACACCAAACTCGTCTCGAGCTCGGGGGATGTAGGCTTCGAACGCGTGATGAGCCGCTTCCAAGTCTTCAATCTCCTGTGGATGAATTGTGCAGATAGTCACAAAGAACAAAGGCGGATCGTACGTCTGGAAAATTTGTTCAAGTCTAGGCGGGCGACCTTTAATCATGGAACCCACTTGTCGCGGCCGACACGGTCGCCTCTACACCTACGCAACAATCCAAACGCGACGCACAATCTCGTGATTTTGAACGGGAATCGCGTTCATTCTTTGCGGCTGCCTGGAGTCGTCTCGTGCAGTCGAGGCAATGAAAGTGCCGGCCCCGCATAATGCAAAGCACAGGAACACAACCGTAATTTTCAATGTCAGAGGCATGAATCAGCTTCGGGTTTTGCCATCACTCCGGAGCTTCTCCTAATCGGCGCAAATAAGTAAAGCTATAAATTCCCGTGCTGTGTCCGTCGCCCCAGCGCGGCTGCAACGCATACCCGCCGACAAGATCGAAACTCATGAGTCGAAAACTCTCGTCCGTATAAGTTATCTGTGGCCGGGAAATATTACCAAGTACGTCGGGTTCGCCACCGCACGCTGCGCAGGGACATGCGCGGCGCAGCGCTTCAAGCTTGAAAAAAGACTCAGAACCGTCATTCCACGAGATCGCAAGTTCGTTGCCTATCTTTTGAATGTTTGTTGGCTCGAGGCGCATCAATCTTTTGGTCGTTTAGGCCGTTCACCGAAAATTGCTGTGCCCACGCGTACTAGTGTAGCCCCTTCCTCAACTGCGATCCAAAAATCCTGCGTCATCCCCATGGAAAGATGTGGAAGTTTCACATCGAATTGTTTCTCGAGCGACTGGCGCAGTTCGCGGAGCTGCAAAAAATATTTCCGTGACGCTTCAGCTTCCTCTGCCAGGGGTGGAATGCACATGAGTCCTTCGATCGACAATCGCGGCAGCTCAAGAAGGGGCTCCATTTCGGCACGCACGGTTTCGGCGTTGAAGCCGAATTTGCTCCCCTCTCCTGCTACGTTTACTTCCAGTAACGCGCGCAGATGCCCGCCCTCCTCGGCCGCGATCCGGTTCATTTCTTGCGCCAGCGCCAGTGAATCGACACCGTGAAAAAGTTCGAACAACGGCAGCGCATGCCGAATTTTGTTTTTCTGGAGGTGTCCTACGAAATGCCAGCGCAAGTTTGACGGCAGTTCTGGGATTTTTGCGCGAGCTTCCTGGACACGGCTTTCGCCAAAAAGCGTGTGTCCAGCCTCGACTGCCTCGCGCACTTTTTCGGCCGGATGCGTTTTCGTGATCGCCACGAGTTCGATTTCATCCGCCGCCCGACCGGCTTTCGCAGCTGCTTCCGCGATTTGCTCACGAACACGCTCAAGATTTTCGGCAATGTCCACTAGTTACGATTCTAATGAATTCCGGGGGTATTCCGAAACCGTCTTGGTAACGCGTTATTCGAATAATTATTTGCTCGCAAACCGCTCGAAAATGACCCAGAAGCAATCAATATGAAAAACTATTCACTTACTCTCGTAATCATTATTGCAGCCGTCATTTGTTCAAGCTTGCTTGCCCAGGAAAAAGCCGTCTTACAACCAAACGCCACAGTTCTTGGAGTCCTTCAAGGCAATGCCGGAAAAACGGTCGAGTTGCATTTGAGATCTGGAGAAAAAATCGGCGGCAAAGTCGGCCAGATTACTGATAATGTCGTCTATCTTTCTCATCTCACTGGCGCGGAATTTTACGATGCGTTTGTGGATGTAAAAGATGTTTCGGCAGTGGCAATTCGTGCGGGCGGCAGGTAGGCTTCGCTAATGAAGCGATAATAACCTGGGTCAAGATCTGTAGACATTTTGGGATTGTCACCGCCGGGGGGCGATCGAAATACTGCGGTATGAAACTCACTAGGAACATCGGCATGGTGCTGCTCGCGGTTTATCTCATAATCGATGGCCTTTTAGGATTCGGTTTAAACCTCGGACCGTTCATTTTCCTTCTTTACCTCGTGGCGCTGGCCGCCGGAGTTCTTATTCTTATCGGTAAATAGATCACTTCCGTTCGGCGCGGTGGATGTTTGCTGATCTCTTAGTCCAGCAATTCCTTCATTCGGGACGCCAGCTTCGGCCCGATCCCTGCTTCTTCATGCTTGAAATAAACAAAGGCTTCGAGCCAGTTCGATTCTTGTTCGCGAACAAAGCTGGTCCATCGCTCCACGTCGCTCTCCGTGTAATCTTCGCGGCGTAACCGTAGATAGCCGTAATCAGTGGTGAGAACCTTTGGCGTCTCAAGCTTTTCAGTGTCGGCGATACACAGCGCAGCATTGCACCCACGTAATGCTTCAAAGACTTCGTCGTCAAACCATGACTCGTCACGGAATTCAAATGCAGCGCGCATTCCGCCAGGCAAGCCATTCAAAAAATCGCCCAGAACAAGGGTGTCCTTCTTAAAATTGGGCGGGAGTTGGAAGAGCACCGGCCCTAATTTTTCGCCCAGCGCCGAAACTACATCATGGAAATATCGGAGTGTATCCGCGCATTCACGCAGTTTTGACCAATGGGTGATCTTCTGCGGTGCCTTCAATGCGAACCGAAAGTTCCCAGGAGTTAGCGCTTTCCAGTTATCGATCGTCTTTGGCGCGGGAATGCGATGAAATGTGTAATTGATTTCCGTGGTCGAAAGACGTTCGGCATAAAACGGCAACATTTTTGCCGCGGGCAAATCTTCGGGATAAAAGTTTCCCTTCCACTCGGCATATTGAAATCCTGATGTGCCAATCCAAAGTTTCATAAAACGCGCCAGGATGAAGAATTCTCCAAGTAAAGGCAGGCTTCAAGGCACGCGAAAAGCTTTTTAAGCGTACGTCACGGACGCCGCGTCCGAATCCACAATAGCGGCGTCTTCTTTGAGTCCAGGTTCGCTTGCCTCTATCGCGCCTTTCTCTTTCGCCTTACAAGCGGAAAACAAGGCACGGTTTGTTTTGGCGATCGACCGAAGACCTACGCGCCGGCCCTAAATAAGATCCGAAAACTTTCACGCGTCCGCTGGCAGCACCGCATTCGAATTTAATATAACGGCGTGTTCTTTCTGACCGCTGGTTTCAAACGGTAAGGGAGAACGCTTATCACCGCCGTAACTCAACCAAAGAAGGGGGAAAATCATGAAAAAGATGCTCTTGAGCATTACCTTGGTAGTAGTGGCGTCGGTTGCATGGGGACAGACAACGCGGCAGCCGCTCATGAACGAGCGACAGGTGCCGCAGCAACAACCACAGCGCCAGACAACCACAACAACGACCACGACTGAAGGCAGCGGGACGATCACCGAATACACTCCAGGGAGTGCGATCGTGCTTAAGGAAAGCAGCGGACCGGTGAGCTATCGCTTCGGCAAGACGGTCACCTATGTGACCCGCAGCGGCAGGGTTCTGGATGAAAACACGGTGAGAACCAGAGTGAAAGTTGGCGTGCCCGTGCGTGTGCACTATGTCGGCACAGCTCCCAACATGGTTGTTGATCGTGTGATCCTCGAAGAGGACTAATATCTAAGCTCGTTTGTCTCCATCGCGTCTTCCTCTTTCGTCTCCTGGCGGAAGAGGAAAGACGCGTTTTTTCTGGCCACGTTACTCAGCCGGTTGACTCATCGGTCGAATTTTACCACTAACTTCGACGCGGACCGGATAGCTTTCGATTGAGCGTGGGATTTTGCGTGCCGTCGCCCGGTTCTCTCTTAAGAGCATGACTTTTAAGCACGGCGTTCGGTTGTCTTCGAGAGTACCGATATATACGCCAATTACGTCTGGCAGCGCGAGCAACTCTTTATCGTGGCCCGCCAGGACCGCGTTAATGTCCCGCTTTGGCGACGTAGTTTGGGCCATGGCCGGTTGGCAGACGGCAACGAAAATCAGCGCGAAGGCGAACCAAGCAAGCACATAGGATGGAAGGAGACTTTGTCGAAGCGGCAGCTCGGTCTCGATCACGTTACTGACACATAATGTAATTGTCTGCGCCTCAATATTCGGAAAATTCTTCCCCGAGTCGATCTCAGTTGCCCACCATCGTGGCACCAAGAAACGAGAGCACCTGGCCAATTGGATTTGCAATTGCGCTGGTGTTGCTCCCGGCAAAAAGCAGACCCACTGCTCGAGGATTTGTGGCTACGTCTTCAACCATTAAAGAGCCTGAGTCACCACTATTCAGAAATTTGCTGCCTCGGTTAGTGATCACAATTTGTCCCGTGAACGTTTTTGTAAAGGCTGTGCCTCCTGCGCATTCGTTGTCATAAGTAACGCTGATCGTCGCATTGAGCCCGGAAACACTACTGCGGCTTAGCCCAGTCGTGCGCCCACTTTTCTTCACGGGTTGATTGAGCGCTGCTGAAACTGTCGAACTCGAAATAGTTCCGATTTCAAGAATCGCGCCATCCGATCGGACCATACCTGAAATGACCTGCGCGATCGAGCAATCGACATTGCTATTCGGCAAAGAGCTTCTTTTTACAAGCGTTCCAACAGGCTGCGCGTTACCGCTGGAGCAATTCACATCGATCAAGCCGGGTTGAATAATCGGATCGCCTGTTTGCGCGATCCTGCCGTTGCCGCCGGGCACAATGTCGGCTTCGAAGACGTGATAGTTGCTCAAGATGTATTGTGTGCTGCCAATTCGGACCAGCGAACCGAGTGTCCCGCCGCAGCAGTAACCATTGGCAAGATCATATGTCCAGCCGCCAGATGTTCCCAATTGAATAGGCGGCGTTTGCCTGGCCGTATGGCTCACTCCGCCTCCGGGAGGTCGAGCCATCGCTCGAAATTTGTCCGTCAGATGAACCTGCACACCTACGCCACGCAATTCTCGAGGAAGATTGCGTATCACCTCGCCCGCGTTCGCGGAATCTCGATCGACGTAAACTGTTAAGACCGGAGTGCCAGCGGCATCGATGCCAACTGCAGTTCCCAAAATCTCCGGCTGACCCATCAAGTCAGATGTGACTTCGCTCTGGACACTCAGGACGGCCTGTACAGCGGCGTGAGTTTCGTCCAGTACGCCAGGAGATGGCGCAGCGAACGCCCAGGAAGAAAAGAAAACGAAGGTAATTGTTGCGACGAACAACAAGACGACGCGGAAGAATCGATAAATTGGGGACATAAGAGAGATTATTCTCACGAAGAAATAGCTTGGTGTCTTCGGGCGTGCAAACCAAAAATTGACTGAATGTGGTTACGGACAAGACGAAATCTAGGATCCCGCCCAATCGGGGATGTCAGTGTGACTTGCCACTAAAATAAAAACGGGCGACGGCTTTTCTATCCATTAAACTTACAACGATGAGTGAAACACTCGCTTCCAGAGCACTGAACGTTCTGCACGATTGGGTACAATCCGAAAGCCTTCGGAAACATTCTTATGCCGTCGCCGATTCGATGAAGCATTTTGCTCAATTACGCGGCGAACACGCCGATCTTTGGGAAGCCGTCGGCCTGTTGCACGACATGGATTATGAGCGCCATCCGAACCTTGAACGTCGCCCGGCCGAAGGTCACCCGTTCATCGGAGTGGCGTGGCTTCGCGACCACGGATGGAGCGAAGAAGTGTGCCGCGCAATACTTTCGCACGCGGATTACGTCAACGTTTCGCGTGAAACGCCTCTGGAAAAAACGCTGTATGCTGTCGATGAACTAAGCAGTTTTATTGTCGCCGTCGCCCTTGTTCGGCCGACAAAAAGCATTCACGACGTCGATGTCCGAGCCGTAAAAAAGAAGATGAAAGACAAGGCGTTCGCTCGCGCCGTGAACCGCGAGGACATCATTCGCGGCGCCGAGCAGCTCGGCATGCCGCTCGACACTGTCATCGCCGAAGTGATTACGGCGCTGAAAGCCGACGCTGAACGTCTCGACCTGGCAGGAACGACTGCGCTTTAGAGTTTTTCGGCAACAATTTCCAATACCAGCGGCGTGATCATGAAAGCATTTGGATCCTTTTCCGCCTTCGCCAGATCGTCGCGAACTTGATCCGCGAATTCTTCATTGATTCGTCCCATTTCAATCAGCCGTGGAAGATAAGTTTCGATAAACGTTGCCGGCCATTGCCACATATACTCGGTTGGACGCACACAAAATAGATGCGGTCTGGCCGACCGAATTACAAAGTCGTTCGCTGGAAGCAACGTCGCCAGCGCCACTGCTCCGTCGGGCTCCCCGCCGGACTCGCGCCACGTTGCGATCACATGTTCCCGGAAGCGTTCCTGATTTACCAAACGCGGGAAGAAATGCCAGGTCTCATAATGTGCGTATTCATGAAAAATCGCCACGCTGCCTGTGCGCATCACGCCACCAAGCTTTCTGATCAACAGAGCGGGATCAGCTACAAATGACAGGACCCATCTGCACCACGAATAATCGTAATCTCCCCTGGGCAATTCGCCCGTCATTAGATCCAGTTCGTGGATGTTCACATTTGCGAGCGATCGCGCGCGACATGCCTCTTCCATTGCGCGGGTGAAGTTCTCGGAACGTTCAAGCGCGACGACTTGGCCGGTCGGTCCGACGATTTCCGCAAGGTCAATAGCCGCGTATCCGGGGCCCGCGCCCATGTCGAGCACGCGTTTTCCGACCGTGATACCAGCTCTCTGCCAGCAATCCAAAACTACCGAACGCCAGACGCGATGTTGTAATCCAAGTCTCGCCAGCTCCTCGTTGTGTGTACCCAAAACGTAATCGCGATCCATCGTTGCAAACTTAATCGCTCACAGGCGTAGACGCATCGACGAAATTCAGGCACAAATTCACGCTAGCGCCATACGGCCAAAAATGATGGGTTACGCTGAACGTCGCGCTGGCGTTTAGCCGCATTATCCCCGACAATGGAAAGCTGCATTTACCCATGGAATACGAGATTCGACCACTCCTTGCGAAGGACGAGCCGATCCTCCGGGAGATGCTTTATCAAGGACTTTCCTCCATTGGTAATCATCAACCTTCGCGCGACATCCTTCAGCGACCTGAGTTCTCGCATTACGCCGATGGCTGGGGCCGCACGGGCGATACGGGCTTTGTGGCACACGATAAAAAAGATGGATCGGTGATTGGCGCCGTCTGGTTGCGCAAACCGATCGACAAACCCGATGCACCACCGGCACTTGCCTTTGCAGTGAAACCTGAACACCGAAGACACGGAATCGGCACGGCACTCCTAACTCAATTGGTCCGTGCGAATCCTTATGAATCAACAATTTCAGTCAGTCTCGTTGCGGGTAAACCGGTGCTACGTCTTTACGAACGATTTGGATTCAAGGTCGCGCACGAAGGGCCGGATGCCATCGTAATGCGGAGACACGTATAACGAGCGTGCCTAACAAGTCGCTCAAGGCGCGAAAATCAGCAGGACGAACACAGCGAACAAAAGCAGGTGGACGCAACCCTGCAAAATGTTTGTCTTTCTACTGGTAAACGTAACCACACATACTGCCAGCGTTAACAGCAGCAACGGCAGGTTGCCGCCTTCCACCCCGAGCGTCACGGGTCGCTTTGTGATCAAGCTGATAGTCAGGATGGCGGGAATTGTGAGTCCGATGGTCGCAAGTACGGAACCGAGCAGGATGTTAATGGAACGCTGCAACTGATTGCGCAAAGTTGCCTGAACAGCGCCAATTCCTTCTGGCGTAAGCACCAGAGCAGCGATCATCGCGCCGCCAAACTCTTGAGGCAACCGAAAGTTCTCGATGCTGTTGTCCAAAGGAATGGCAAACTTTTCCGCGAGCAAAATAACGATGACCAGATAAAGCAGCAGCATCGGCGCATGAAAAGCAGTGGATCGAACATGTAAGTGATGGCCTGGACTTCCTGCCATGCTTGCCTGCTCCGATTCCAGGAAATAGCCGCGGTGCCGCATCGTCTGAATCACCAGAAAAATTCCGTAAAGAATTAGCGTCACCAAAATGAAAAAGATTTGCTGCACGGTGGAAAATGTTGGACCACCGGTGGTGGTAGTGAAGTTTGGCAGTACCAGGCCCAGGACACTTAGGGTCATGATGACGTTCAGATAGGAGTTAACGCCTTGCAGATTGTAATACTGCTCGCGATGACGTAACCCGCCCAAGAGCAGGACTAGCCCAACAAACCCGTTGAGAGCAATCATGATTACGGCAAAAATCGCGTCCCGCCCAAGCGTGGGATTATTGTCACCATGCAACATGGCTGTCGAAATCATAACCACTTCGATGGTAATCGCGGAGAGCGTTAAGACTAGAGTTCCATAAGGTTCGCCCCACTTGATGGCCAGACAGTCGGCATGCCGGGCGACGGACACTGCAGACCACAGGATAACTGCGAAAAGCCAGAGAAAGACAATAATTAATGCCACCGGATGCGCGACGAGTTCGACCAGCCGGCTTCCCGTGCTCCAAAAAATGGCCACAGTTCCCAGGCCCACGAGCAACGGGAATTCGTTGCGGATGCTGTCTCCAAAAGGGTCAACATCCCTCGTTTGATGGCTCGTTCTCGCCTTTCCAGACACGCGCGCGAGCATATCGAGTCCGTGATCGCGGTGCAATCAGCCAGTGGCGAGCGCAACGGCTATTTTAAAATCATCCGAGCAGAGCGAGGAATCTCACCTTCTAAGCTGCGATCGCACAGGCTATGCTGCGTGAAGCAGCCAAGATTGGCGAGATCCTCTGCTTCGCTCAGGATAACCGTGACGAAGCGCGGAACCAGCGCACGCCATTGATGATCTGTGGGACGAAGCGTCCCCTACTCTTTCTTTTGAGCGAGCGGCAGAAATTCTTCGCGCGCCACTTTGCCGTCTTTCACCGTGTAAATTCCCACTTCGGACATCTGCGTTCGCTTCTTCGACGCTTTCTCGGTCACATCCACATCGAACTGCACTACAAAGGTATCTCGGGCTACAAACGGTCCGCTGACTTTCGCGCTGTGCACTTCCATGTTTTTCTCCCACCATTCTGTTTTACCTCGCACCTGATCAATGCCACGCATTTCCGCCGGCATGTTTTCCATCGTGTGCGCCTCTACGCTAACGATGTCTTGTGCATAGAGATCATCGACCGCCTTCATCCATTCGCCTCTGTGGCAATAGTCCACCAGTTTTTTTGCGACTTCTTCTGTAGTGTTCATTCCTCCTCCTTATTTTTGATTAAGAATTCTTCAACCGATATTTGTGTAACAAAAGTGGCGCGAGCCTCCGGCTTGCAATTGGCATTGGCTCCCTAGCTGATGCCGCATCGTTTGGACCGTCGACTCCACCAGCACACGCAAGCGGGGACGCTCGCGCTACTCTACCCACCTGCAATGGCACCAATGATTACAAATGGCTCAGATCCCTTTGCGATGGCTTCCGGCAGCGCAGCATCGGGCGATTCGTGGGATAAATCTTCGCCGCACGCAAAAAATCGCACAAGCGGACGGCGCAATTGAGTGACATGATCGCGCATGGTGCCGCGCAGCATGGGATATCGAGATTCGAGCTCATCGAGTATGGAGCGCTGAGTTACGATAGCGTCAACGTCGAGTTCAACGTCGCCGTCGATGTGCGCCAACGTGCGCAAATGCGGCGGAAGAACCACACGAATCATGGCAGTGTTTGCACCTCCACTGAGAGCACCGCGGGCAGATCGCGCACGATCGGCTTCCAGCTGTCCCCTGCGTCGGACGACGCGTAAACCTGGCCTCCCGTCGTTCCAAAATAAATGCCGCACGGCTCCAGTGAATCTACAGACATGGCGTCACGCAAAACATTCACGTAACAATTGCGCTGTGGCAGGCCTTTGGTGAGCGCTTCCCATTCGTTTCCACCTGTTCGACTCCGATAGACACGGAGCCTGCTGCTGGGCGGATAATGCTCCGAATCGCTCTTGATCGGGACCACATAGATTGTCTCCGGCTCATGCGCATGCACGTCGATGGGAAAACCAAAATCGCTCGGCAGATTTCCGCTGACTTCGCGCCATGAATCTCCGAAATCATCGCTGCGCATCACGTCCCAGTGTTTTTGCATAAACAAAGTGTTGGGACGCGATTGGTGCATGGCAATGCGATGAACGCAGTGGCCAACCTCCGCATTCGGGTCCGGTATGTATTGTGATTGCAGTCCGTGATTGATCGGTTTCCACGTTTCTCCGCCGTCATCGGTCCGGAATGCGCCTGCGGCCGAGATTGCTACAAACATTCGTTGTCGGTCTTGCGGATCCAGGAGGATTGTATGCAGACACATCCCACCCGCGCCCGGCTGCCATTTCGGGCCGGTGTGGTGTTTTCGGAGACCAGACAATTCTTTCCACGATTTGCCGCCGTCCTTCGATTCGAACAATGCCGCGTCTTCCACACCGGCGTAAACATGCTCGGGATCGTGCAGTGAGGGTTCCAAATGCCAAACGCGCTTGAACTCCCACGGATGCTGCGTGCCGTCATACCATTGATGGGTGCCCGGGATTCCGTCGTAAACGAATTTGTTGCTCTCTCCCTTCGGCATGCCGTCGGAGCTTTTCAATTCCTCGGGACTGCTTCCAGGCGTTTTCCAGGTTTTTCCGCCGTCATCTGAACGTTGAATGATTTGGCCAAACCACCCGCTGGTTTGCGACGCGTAGATGCGGTTCGGATCGACTGGCGATCCCTTCACATGATAAATCTCCCAACCCGCAAAATGCGGTCCGCTAACCTTCCATCGTTTGCGCGCACCATCCGCTGTCAGGATGAACGCACCTTTTCGTGTGCCAACTAAGACGCGTACTTTGCTCATATTTTTCTCCAGCTATCTCATGGTGTCATTCTGAGCGGAGCGAAGGAGCTCTGGATTCCTTTTGGGATCGACCTGGCAAGGAAATAAACTGAGCTGTTTCGCTTCTCTCAACAAGACAACCATCATTTATTAAATGTCTTTACGTGATCGAACTTATCAGGCGATACATCCCAACCAAAATAGACCTCTACACTGACAATTTTGCTGCCTTCAATACGCAGAATTTCCGTATTGCGTCCTTTCTCTCCATTCTGCTTTATCATTTCGTAAGTAACCACGACTTCATCGTCATGTTCTATGAGGCGCAAAAAGTTGAACTTTTGGCCATGCCCCGCTCCAGGCCAGCATCTCGCGAAATATTCAGCACGATTAAGGCCGACGTCGAGTGGACTCGAGAAAGTAAAATTGTCGGCAAGATGTTGCTCAAAGAACTTTCGATCGCCGGCTGCAAACGCTTCGTACGATCGCTGTGCTAAACGGCGCGGGCTGATCTTCGGCATAATCTTTCAAGTTCGATTTTCCGCAATCCGTGTTTTGATTAGTTTTTTTACCAGCGCGATCGGCAGCGGATTATCGGGCGAGAAGCGAACGGTCCCCTTGCTAACGTGAAAAGCTTTCAGCTCACCCTGAAATTTTTTGAGCGTCCTGGAGCTGCCTGGATAAAACGAGCAGTGATTCGCCCATGCGCCGAAGAAGACCAGGGAGTGCCCGTTTAAACGGAATGCAGGAATTCCATAGCTGATACATTCCTCGGCTTTCGGCGCGGTGGCGTGAATCGTCTGGCGAAGGTTCTGCAAAGCGGCACGCTGTTCAGGTCTTACACTCGCGAGATACTCATCAATCGTAGCGGGTTTTTGCTTCATTCGAAAAGATTCGAGCCTTCATTTGTTAGAGTAAGCAGCTTTCAATTTCTTGATGTCGATCTTATCCATCTCCATCATTGCATTCATGACCCGTTCGGCCTTGGCCTTGTCCGGATCTGCCAGCATTTGAATAAGCAGCCGCGGTTGCACCTGCCAGGAGAGGCCGAATTTGTCTTTGAGCCAGCTGCAGGCGCCGGTCGATCCGCCATCGGCGGAAAGTTTCTCCCAGTAATAATCGATTTCCTTCTGCGTTTCGCAATTCACCACAAACGAGACCGATTCATTAAATTTGAACTGCGGCCCGCCATTGAGCGCGACAAACTCCGCCCCATTCAGCGTAAACTCCACCGTCATCACTGATCTCGGCTCGCGCTCAATCTTTTCTGCGGCCTCTTTCGGATACCGCGTGATCTTGTCGATCTTCGAATTCTTGAAGATCGAGACGTAAAACTTCGCTGCCTCCTCGGCTTGATTATCGAACCACAAAAACGGTGTTATTTTTTTCAGAATATTTTCTCCTTTGCTTTGTTCTGTCCTTGCGACGAATGAACGAAAACGGTTGCGACAATTTTATCACTTAATCATCAGAGCCCGCTATATCCAGTGCGACTTCAGCTAAATCGATGTTTAACTGATGCCCACGCCCATCTCGTGTCAGTTCGTGAGATTCGTGGCTCTATTCCTTTGTTGGCGTTGGCGGATATTGCTCGAATTTTGGAATTGCAGGATCCATCTGGTCCCACGGTTGCGTGTCCGAGACGAAAATATCCATTTGCGGCTGGAAAAGACTTGGATCGTCAAGCGAGCTGGCCAGCACTCCAACAAACGGCGAATCGCCCCCTTCAAATTCGCCGCCTGTAAGTCGTGAACCGCATTCCGAACAGAAACTGCGTTTGTGTTTTCCCCGCCTGATGCTCGGTGTGAAATTATAGCGCAACTGCCCGCTCGTTAGCCGAAACGCTCCTGCCGGCACGAGGAATGCAGGAGCATATCCACTCCCAGTGACATGTTGGCAATCACGACAATGGCATTTCAACATCAAAATTGGTTCAGCGGTAAGTTCGTAACGGACCGCGCCGCAGACGCAGCCTCCGGTGAGTGGTAGTTTCATCATTCTCTTATATCGCTTTTTTTCTACGACGAGCAAAGCAGGCAGTTGAGGACATCCAAGAGCGATTTTTGCCGTTATGAAAAATGGTTAACCCCTTGGCCCCAGGAACAGGCCGCCGTTAACGTCGAGCGTCTGCCCGGTGATCCAGCGCGCATCGTCCGAGGCGAAGAAAGCCACTGCATCGGCGATATCGACTACGCGTCCGGGACGGCCGAGCGCCGTGATGCCGGCGACGCGATCAATTGCCCTGGCGTCGTTGTCACGGATAGAAGGGTTCATGTCAGTATCCGTGATGCCGGGAGAAATTGTGTTCACTGTAATGTTGCGATCCCCGAGCGAGTTTGCCAATGACCGCCCCAGCACATTGAGCGCGCCCTTTGTCATCGAGTAAACAGTCGCCGGTGTGGCGAACCAAGTGACTCCCGAAGAAATGTTGATGATCCGCCCGCCATCGGGCATCAGCGGCAGCGCGCGTTGAATGATGAAAAATGGCGCACGCACGTTAATCGCGAAGATGCGGAACTCCTCGACGGTCGTCTCGGTGATCGCAATCTGAGGAGCCACCGCTGCATTGTTCACCAGAATGTCAACGGCCGGCCCGCCAATTCTTTTTCGAGTTTAGTGAACAGCGCGTCGATGTCTCCATTCACCCCAAGCTCTGCTTTCACAAGGAACGCACGCCCGTCTGCTTGTTCAATTGCCTTCAGTGTCTCGTTAGCGGCTGCGTCGTTACCGCCGTAGTGGATCCCAACCAGAGCACCGTCGGTAGCCAAGCGTTGCGCAATCGCACGACCGATACCGCGCGAATTTCCGGTTACGAGCGCCGTTTTTTCTCCCAGCGGCTGATGCGCAGTCGATTCCATATTCATTGTCATGATCGGAATTTTCAGGAGTCACCGAATTATATTGTACTACTTCGCATCGGCATCCGGCTCGATGATTCCGAACACGTTGCCGGCTGGGTCCTCCGCATAGGCGAGCCAGCCTATTTTCGGAATCGCCATCTTCGGCACGCAGATTTTACCGCCGCGTTGCTCAATTTTCTTTATCGACTCGTCGAGGGATGAAACGCCGATCGTGTTCAGCGTGCCGGGGCTCTGACCTTCGCGCGGCCGAGTTAGACCGCCGTTGATTCCCGGTTCTTTGTCATCGCCCGTGGTGACCAGCCAGTATTCCATCGGTCCCCCTTCGAACTTCTGGAACTTCCAGCTGAAAACGTCCTGATAAAACGGACGGACTGCCTCCGGATCGTCTGTGTAAATTTCGAAATGAACTACGCGATTCATGTCGAATCCTTTCTATTGTTAGGTTTAGATTTCTATTTCGGCTTAATTGAAATTTCGTTTCGCTGCTCCCTTGCCAGCCGACTGGACTGGGCGGGGCGATTCTGATTTGTTTCGTTTATTTGATCATTTCGGTCGGCTGACGATTACTGCTTTCGGCTAAACTCAGGCTTCGACAATGGTCTTGAATCCGCCGTAGAGCATCCGCTTCGCATCGAAAGGCATTGGCTCGTCCATCATCTTCGCCAGGCGCGGATCTTTCATGACATTGGCGTTAACGCGATCGCGGTGCGCGCGCGATTTGAACACGATATAGGAGAAGATCACGGTTTCGCCCGGCTTGGTCTTGATTTCGCGCGGGAAAGGTTTTCCCATTTTGATGTTCAGATCGTCACCCACGCATTCACGAAATTCGAGCGCGCCATGATCCCGCCAGATTTTGCCCGCCCTCTGGGCGGCGCGGCAATAGGCGTTCACGTTTTTCTTTAGAATAGGGATTACAAATCCATCGACATAATTGGCCATAATTATTTCCTCTGTTTGTTGTTTAATTGCGATCTATTCAGCGAGCCGGTTCCTCTCCATTTAGAAACGCTTCGATCATCGGCACGAGCACATCGGTTCGCGATGGGATTTCCATGTGTTCGGTGCCTGGCAAGAGTGCTAGTTGGGCATGTGACAGCAGTCGAAACAACGCGACGGCGCCTTCTGGTCGCATGACGTCGCGATCGCTGCTGATCACGAGAGTCGGTGTGGTTATTGAGGCAATCGCGTCGTTCGGAACGTCTTTAAAATCGCGCATTCGGTTCCGTGATTTATAGAAAAACGACTCCAGGTTTTCCGGGTGGGGCGCTACTTTGAGATAGGCTTCGCGCAACACCGCGGGCATAACATCGAGCTGCGCAGTCTTCATTGATTCCCAGAACTGCGGATCGGCCCAGTCGCGTTTCATCAAGGCCGTGATCACAACGAGCCGGCGCACCACTTGTGGCCGCCGCATGGCAACATGCAGCGCGATGGAGCCGCCGTTGCTAAAACCAAAAAGGTCCGCACGATCGACGTGCAGATAGTGGAGAAGCGCTACGGTATCGTCGGCCGATTGCTCAAAGCTGAACGGCCGATCCGGGATATCCGCCGTGCGCCAGCAGCCCTGCTGCTCGAACGCAATGACCTGCCGGCGTCGAGCGAGAACCGGCAAAAGTTCACCGAAAGACGTCTCGATGGTGTCGCCACCACCGTGCAGCAAGACCAAAGGTACGCCGCTCGCTGGCCCGTGGATTTCGTAATACATCCGAAGGCCATTGACGGGTGCGTATCCGGTCTGATTGCGTGTACTGGAATGCATCGCGGTCGCGGCGAGAAATCCAACCGAGGCGAAAGCAATGACCGCTTTCGCCTCGATTTTGAATCAGCTGCGCCGATTATACCTGCGCAAACTGCGCTTCTTTCCGAGCCTCCGCGGCGATCGGACATTCGCCTGCCACGGGTCTCACTTCCACGCGAATGCCGTATGGCAGACCGGGACATTCTTTGGCGATGGCAACCGCTTCCTCCAACGTTGCGACGTCGAGAAGGAAGTAACCCCCAATTGCCTCTTTGGATTCGGCGAATGGACCGTCGGACACAACGCGGTCCTTCCCCGAAACGATTTTCCCTTCACGTTCCAGTGGGTTTCCGGCCACCGCTTTTCCTTCTTCGGTCAGGCGCTTGAACCACGCCATCCAGTTATCGGTGACTTTTTGCAGTTCCTCTGGCGAAAGACCTTTACGCAGGTCAGTGCCGCGAAATAGCAACATATATCCGTTTTGATTTTGGTCTCGTCTAATCATATTTTGTTGTTGTTGGTTTAGTTGAGAGTTGTTGGTTAATTCGAAAATAGAACGAACTAGCCTTTTCGGTTAGGACAACTATTTCGCATTCGCATCGCTCTCCCAGAGCCCAAAAGCGTTGCCTTCGGTATCCTGGCAGACAGCAAAGTAGCCCATCTGCGGCACAGCAGTCTTCGCCATGCAGTTTTTGCCACCGAGCTTCTCGATCTTTTTAGAGAAGTCAGCAACTGAGTCTACGCTGACGTAGTTAACGATCGGCTCTCCTTTCTGCTTGCGTCTCTTCATTGCGCCATCGGGCGTATCGTCGGCGCCACCGGTGTCGATGTGCCAATAATCGCCTCCTCCTGGGAATGGATTAATCTTCCAGCCAAACAAATTGCCATAAAATGCGTTAGCACGTTCGGGATCATCGGCGGGGATTTCAAACCATACGATGCTTGCTGCTTGTTTCTCTGACTTGCTCATATTTTTTCCTTTCTGTTGATGTGCGTTTTCGGAGATATGACGAATGACCAACCCGAGTCAGGACAAAATTTTTGGAGTCGTCTCGTCGTCCATACAGCGCTGCAATCGTTTCAGAAGAAACGCTCGCTCCGATTTCGTCTCCGCTAATTCGAATGATTTCCGGAATTGTTCGGCAGCGACCTGCAGATTGCCCGACCGCATTTCGAATTCGCCGAGGACTGCATAAAGCAGATAATACGAATTCAGTTTATTGAGGTTTCGAACTCCTTGCACCACTTGGAGCCCGGCTTTTGGTCCACGGATGTTCGCAATGACCACGGCACGATTGAGGGCCACAACTGGCGACTGATCGAATTCAACCAGTCGATCGTAAAGCGCAAGGATCTTCTGCCAGTCGGTAGATTCGTAATCTTTTGCGGCACAGTGGCAGGCGGCAATTCCTGCTTGAAGATGGTATTCGCTAAGCTCGTTACCTGCTGCCGATTCTGCGAAGTGAAACATGCCACGCGCGATCATCGATTTGTCCCAGCACGTCCGATCCTGCTCTTGCAGGCGCAGCAAATTGCCCTCGCTATCCAGCCGTGTCGGATTGCGAGCGGCGTTCAGAAGCATCAGCGCGAGCAGCGCGTGCGTCTTCGGCTGATTGCCGGCCGGATGTGCGGCTAATGACTCCGCGAGACGAATTGCTTCTTCGCACAGCTCCTCGCGCACAAGATTATCGCCGCTTGATGCTTTGTAGCCTTCGTTAAACAGCAGGTAAAGCGATTGCAAAACACTGTCCAATCGCTGCTCCAATTCTCTGCCTGGGGGAATTTCAAACGGGATTCGCCCCTGACTAATTTTCTGTTTTGCCCTGGTCAGCCGTTTGGCGATTGCGGACTCAGTGGTTAGAAATGCATGGCCTATCTCCGTGACGCTGAAGCCGCACAGCGTCTTCAATGCCAGAGCGACCTGCGCCTCTGCTGGGATGGCCGGATGACAGCACACGAACATCAATCGTAAGCGGTCGTCGCTAATTTCTTCTTCCGAGAAAATCGCTTCGCCCGGCGCGGCGCCATCGCGATCCATCAAATGAATGATTTCTGCCTGCTTGTTCTGAAATACTTTTCGGCGGCGAACCACGTCCAATGCGAGATTGCGCGATGCGCGCATAATCCACGCTGAGGGATTTTTCGGAACTCCATAGAACGGCCAGGTCTGCAACGCCCGGGCGAGCGCTTCCTGAACAACATCTTCGGCGAGGTTCAGATGCTCGATGCCAAAGATTCTCGTGAGAGTGGCAACCATCTTGGCGCCCTCATGGCGAAAAAGATGTTCGACTATGCCGGATATCTCCGTCGGTTGTTGAATCATGTCTTTCAAAAACAGCTTCCCATGCACTGCGATTCCCGCAAAACGCCGCGTGTCCCGCTAGCACGTCATTCCGAGCGCAGCGAGGAACCTCACAATCGCAGCTCGCGCACGCAAGCTAAGCTCAAACAGCCGCCGGTCGAGTGCGCGGCGGCATTTCCCTTGTTATGTGTACCGTTTCGCGGTTTGAGCCGTCCCTCGCTTTGCTCGGGAGACCGCGCAATATCAGATCCGTTCCTCTTCCAAGTCGTACACGTCGAACCAGTGATGCACCACCCTGTTACGCGGAATGAACTGCTGAATATAATCTTCCATGTATTCTTGCAGTTGGAGAGGCAAATCGCTCAGATGCAGATCGCGTTCTTTGTTGTTCCACGCAATGATTTCGGCACGGGCACGCTTTTTAGCATGGTCGCCAATCCACGCCGCAATTTCGTCGTCGGTTGCGCCAGTGGCAACGAACGAACGAAAGTCATCATAATCAATTTCGGCAAATTTCAGCCAGCGTTGATCGAGCGGACAATTGGAATGGTACTCCCCTTCCCAACCGGCCAGCACCGCACGACATTTATCCACCGCGCGTGCAGCCAGCACATATCCAGCCAACGTTTGGCGCGGACTGCGCGGGAATTGTTTTCCATCGCGCAGGTCGCGCGCAAGCAACTTTACCTTTTCGATATTCTTATCCATAGTGTTTTTTCTTTCTCATTTTTTACAGGATTACTCTTACCTGTTCGAAACTGATTGGGCGACCGTGCTTTCAGGCTTTGATTTTTCCGCCGATTTCACCTCGACTTGAACGCCTTCCTGCAAGTCGTCCGTTGGATTCATAACAACTTTTTCGTTTTCTTTCAGCCCATCAAGTACTTCGATTCGATCGCCGAAATCGCGCCCGACCCGAATAGTTTGCCAGTGAATGCGGTCGTGGTTTTCAATTGTCGCCACCTGAGGCCCTTCCGTTCTGAACAGAAATGCGTTTGCGGGCACAACGATCGGCGCACTGTCATCAGTCAGCAGAAACTTTACCTGCCCGTACATGCCAGCATACAGTTTTCCATCGTAGTTAGGCACCTGCACTTCCACCTGCATGGTGCGCGACTGCGGATCGAGTGCGCCCGCTGTGCGTGTGACTTTGCCGTCAAATCCCTCGCCAGGATACTCCTGTAGAATAATCTTCGCTGTTAGCCCTTCGTGAATCGATGGCGCATTTTCCTGCGGCGCGAACACGTAAACGCGAAGCACATCGCTCTGCACGATGCTGAAAAGCGGCGTACCAGAATTTCCAGTCCCGGCGGTTACGAGCGTGCCGACATCGATATTCCGAGCCGCGATCTTTCCAGCAAACGGCGCGACGATTTGCTGGAAACCCTGAATTTTCTGGAGCTGCTCCAGGTTCGCCTTGGCCGCTTCATAGGCCTTTTGGTTTTGATCGTACTCCTGTCTCGAAACAACGTTCTTCTGGACCAGATCGCGCCAGCGATCGGCGGTTACTTTGGCTATCTCTTCCTGCGCGCGCGCCTGCGCCAATTGTTGATCCACCTCCGGCGTGGATATCTCCGCCAGCAATTGGCCCGCCTGTACATTGTCACCGATATCGACCTTCCAGCTTTCCACGTATCCGTTGGATCGTGGATAAATCGTCGTCTGTTTGATTGCCTGGAATGTGCCAGGCAAAATTAATTCCTTCGGTTTAAGGTCCCGCTGTGCGCCAATTACGTTGACCGCGAGCTGATTTGTCTCTTTCGCGAATTGTTCCTGTTCCCTGTGTGCGCGCATGTGCCGCCAGCCTCCGACGATGACAAGAAGCGCCAGCACGCTTACCACCGCGATCGGTCCCCATACAGCGATGCTGCGAACGGGAGGTTTGGTAGGGACAGCGCGCCGAGCCATACGTGCCGCGCCATGAAGATCTTCGTTAGGCGGTCGCGCCCCACCATATCGATCTTCTACGGTGTCCTCCCCATGTCCGTTGTGTTTGTGTGTTTTCATCAGGCCTTCTCTTTTCCTTCGCGTTCCTGACGCTCAAACTCTTCATCTTCGTCACAGGTGAACTCCGCTTTCCGCAACACGCTGTAGACGACGGGCACGAAAAATAGTGTCGCGAATGTAGCGACGATTAATCCGCCGATCACAGCCCGCCCCAGTGGTGCATTTTGTTCGCCGCCTTCACCCAGCCCAAATGAAAACGGCAGCATTCCAATGATCATGGCCAACGCCGTCATGACAACAGGTCGCAGCCGCGTGAACCCGGCAGACAACGCGGCATCGTGCGCATTTTTTGGATGCTCACCACAGCGTTCATCATTGGCAAAGGTCACAACCAAAATGCTATTTGCTGTCGCGACCCCGATGGCCATGATGGCGCCCATCAGCGAGGGAACATTAAGTGTGGTCCCGGTGACAAACAGCATCCAGATGATCCCGCAAAGCGCCCCCGGCAACGCCATGATAATGATGAAAGGATCAGTCCAGGATTGAAAATTGACGGCCATCAGAAAATAAACAAGCACGATAGCAAAGAGAATGCCGGCACCGATGCCAGCGAACGACTTGTTCATGCTGTCAACCTGACCACGGATATTTAGAAATGTGCCGCGCGGTAGTTTCGATTTAAACTCGTCGATAACTTTCGTCACCTCACTGGCTACGCCACCGAGATCGCGCCCCTGGACATTGGCAAGTACGTCAAAGACCGGCTGTACATTATAATGGTTCACAATGATTGGGGACTCGCGGCGCTCGATGGTGGCGAGATTTCCGAGCAGCTCCGGACGCGGAAGGTTTGGCGCAACCACCGGCGTATTTCGCAGGTCCTGCAGTGTGTCCATTTTGTACTGCGGCGTTTGCACAGCGACCTGGTAGTTCACGCCATTCTTAAAATTGAGCCAATAGTTCGGCGCATTCTGTCCGCTTGAACTAAGCGAGATCAACATTGTGCGCGCGACGTCGTTTTGGGTCAGACCGATTTGTTGAGCGCGAGTGCGGTCCACATTTACGCGCAGATCCGGCCCGTGCACGACCTGGTGTACATGCACGTCTGCCGCTCCGGGAATCTGCGCGACGCGCCCCTTGATTTGGTTCGCAATCTCGTAGCCTCTCGGGTCTCGCCCGGTGACCTGGATGTCAATCGGCGCCGGAATGCCGAAGTTTAAAATCTGGCTGACTATGTCCGGCGCGGAAAAATAAAATTCCATGTCCGGAAAGTCATGATGCAATTTCTCGCGCAGGGTCCGCACATAATTTGCAACGGGACGATGCTTGGGTTGCAAGGACACCAGAATTTCGCCATCGGATTCGCCAATGGTCGCGTTGTCGCTGAACGCGAGATTAATCCCGCTGACCGGCAGACCGATGTTGTCCAGCACGTTATCGATTTCATTGGGCGGAATCACCTCGCGAATTTTACGGCCTACTTGATAAAAGCGCTCTTCAGTTGCTTCGAGTCGCGTGCCCGCCGGAGCGCGCACGTGCAGACGAAACTGGCCGGCGTCAACGGCCGGAAAAAAATCGCGCCCCAGAAATGGAACCAGGCAAAGCGAAACCAGCAGGCCCCCGCCCATAACTGCAAAAACAATACCGCGATGACCGAGGCACCAGCGCAACGCTTCCACATAGCGATCGCGAACTTTTTCGAATCCGCGATTGAAATGCTGATGAATACTGAACAGAAATTCCGAAATCGCGCCGAGGAATCGGAGCGCACGCTTCCAAGGTGCGGCGTGAAGCTCCTTTCCGGACGCGTCTGATTTTTCTTCGTGACGGTAGTCATCGGCCGGCGCGCTCGGCGAGCGCGCCCTACCATTTTCGAGCGTGTGCGCGAGACTGGTATCGATTTCCTCCATGTGGCCGCGCAGCAGGAATTTCACCATGGTTGGCACCACAGTGCGGGAGAGAAGATATGACGCCAGCATGGCAAAGATCACGGCCATGGCGAGTGGCTGAAACAGATACTTTGCCGTGCCACTGAGGAAAAAAATTGGAACAAACACGATACAAATGCTCAGCGTCGAGACGAACGCCGGCACTGCAATCTGGTTGGCGCCGTCCAGAATCGCGCGGATCATCGGTTTCCCGAGTGCGAGGTTGCGATGGATGTTTTCAATCTCAACCGTAGCGTCATCGACCAGAATGCCGACGGCTAGGGCGAGGCCGCCAAGCGTCATGATGTTCAACGTCTGGCCGAGAGCGCCAAGAACAAAGATCGACGACAAAATCGACAGCGGGATTGAAGTCGCGACAACCAGGGTGCTGCGCCAGTTGCCAATAAAAAGCAGGATCATGAACGCCGTCAGGCACGCAGCAATCAGGCCTTCACGTAAAACGCCGTTGATGGAGGCACGAACAAAGAGCGATTGGTCGAAAAGCTGGCTGATTTGCAGTTCCTTTGGGAGCGTTGCCTGGATGCGCGGCAGCGCTTCCTTGACGCGTTTAATGATATCGAGCGTCGATGCGCCGGCGCTCTTGAGTACAGTGAGCAGCGCTGATCGAGTACGATTTTGCGCCACGATGTTGGTTTGCACCGCGAATCCGTCGCGCACGTGAGCAACATCACGAATATAAACCGTCGCCCCGTTTACCTGTTTAATGGGCAGATCATTCAACATCTGCAGGATTTCAGGACTGCTATTGAGGCGGACATTGTATTCTCGGTCGCCAATCTTCTGAGTTCCTCCGGGCAAAATCACATTCTGCGCGTTAACTGCATTGCTCACATCCGCAGGCGAAAGCCCTTTGCCGTACAGTTTTTGCGGATCGATATCGACCATTACCTGGGCGGACTTGCCTCCGTACGGTAATGGCACCTGCGCGCCCTGGATCGTGGCCAGCTGCGTGCGAATGAAGTTCAGACCAAGATCGTAAAGTTGTTGCTCGGAAAGCGACTTGCTACTCAAACCGAGTTGGAGAATCGGCACGTTGGACGCGCTGTACTGAATGATGAGCGGCGGCGTGGTGCCGGGCGGCATGATGCGCAGGAGGGTTTGCATGATCGAAGTGATTTGCGCGACGCCTGCTTCAACCTTCGCGCCTTCGTGAAAGAAAACTTTGATTACCGACACGCCATTGTAAGACTGCGATTCGATATGGTCGATGTCGTTGACCGTAGTCGTCATCGCGCGTTCGCTGACCGTGACGAAGCGCTTTTCCATTTCCTCCGGCGCGACGCCCGCGTAGCTCCAGATCACGCTCACCACCGGAATGTTGATGTTTGGAAAAATGTCCGTGGACATTCGCGTGATGGTCACCACTCCAACCAGCACGATCAGGATGGCCATGACCGTAAAGCTGTACGGGCGGCGTAGAGCTAAACGAACAATCCACATGGTGCTTGTGCGTTACGAATGCGCCCGGGCGCGCAGCCTCAGACGGTAGTGTCCGCGCGCTGCTCCGACCGGACGGTTCGAGCCGGAGCGGCGTTGCACCGCCACGTCCCGGCCCATGCGGCCGCGACCCTTGTATATCGCTCTGATCGGGCGCGTCAGCTTTCGCCAATAGGCCGCTACCAGTGCTTCCGGAGTGGAAAACTTTTTCATGCTTTGTCCTTTCCGTTCTCAACCAACCTTTTGAAATTGCCCAGGTACTCCTTCAGTCGGTGAGAGAGACTTGAGGGATCGAAAATCGACCGGATCTTCAGTGTGACTTCCGTTTCATTTTGCGAACATGGTTCGAAAGAGACCACGCCTGACATGAAACCATTCGACATGGTGCGCCACGCGATTCGGCGGCCGGGAATTTGAAGTACGATATGGAAGACTCCTTTCTCGTCGCTGCCGTTCGGATGCCATCTGTAGGAAAAGTGCGCATCATCGATTCTGCAGACATCCCGCAGCGGCGTGACGAATTTGGGAAGGTCCTCCAGCCGCGACCATCGCTCGTAGACGCGGTCAATGGGCGCCTTTACAACGACAAAATGTCTGGCGGCGTTCATCGCGTTAGTGCGGGTTGCATCGCGCGAATCAAGTGATCAGGCGCTGAAGCGCGCGTACTGCTCCTTGGAAAACGCGCGGTTCCATCCGTCAGTGAAATTAAAAAGGCCCATGTTCAAAACGAGCATCGGATCGTGACGTCGTCGGGAGCGCCGAAGAATCTTCGGTGGCTTGGCTCTTGAATCGGTTTGTGATCGTTTGAGGTTCATTTCTGTCAATTTCATGTCCCAAACGCTAGACAACCTCGCGATGCGCCACCACGAAGCGGTCGGAGGATTTTTCGGTGCTTCGCAGGGGAGACCGGATAACACCTCTTTCGAGGGAGGAAACAAAAGTGGCGTGACAGCTCTGGCTTGTTAGACTTCTAACATGCGCACGCGGGCCGAATGTCCGGCTAACTGACTTGCTATGAAATCGGAACTCGCCGCTGCTGAGCCAATCCGAAGTGCGCAATCCGCAATCCGCAATCAGGAACGAACCTGTGCCCGGTCCGACGATAACGAAAGTGCAGCAAAATATCTCTTCAAGTTGTCCCGTGACGTCATTCTTTCTCTGGATCGATCTGGGAACATCCTTTGCATTAACCAACGCGGCGTTCAATTGAGTGGCTATTCAGAAACGGAATTGCGCGGAGCAAATATCTCGGAACAACTGCTTCTTCCCGAAGATCGTCCTGCGATTAATCAAATCCTTCATGACCTTGCACAAGGGAAAACCCGGGAATACGAGGTTCGCTGGCGAACAAAAAATGGCGCCGTTGTTCACTTTGATGGCGTATCGGTTCCACGTCTCTCAGACAGCGGCGAATTTTTGTCCACGCTTTGTACGCTGCGAGACATCACCGAGCGCAAATGCGCAGAAGAAAAGCTCCGCAAGAGCGAAGAGAAATATCGGGATCTGATTGAGATTTCTCCCGACGCGATCTACGTCGTTGACTCCAATGGCATCTGCCTTTTGGGAAACCGCGCAGGGGCTGAGCTCGCCGGGATTCCAGAGGACGAACTGGTCGGCACGCCCATCACGGACACCTATCTCCCAGAAGAACGCCACCTCTTTCAAGAGCGCTTGAAAAAATTAAGAGGTAAAAGTGCTCTGCGCTTTGAGAGGAAGTTCGTTCGCAAGAACGGCGATATTGTTCCCGTGGAAGTCTCGGTCTCGGCCATACGGGGCGGATATTTCCAAGCAATTCTGCGTGACATCAGCGAACGAAAGCGGGCCGAAGAAGCGTTGCGTGAAGCCCATCATAATTACGTCACGCTGCTAAACTCCCTTGATGGAATCGTATGGGAAGCCGACGGGGATAGCTTTGCTTTTACCTTTGTCAGCCCCCAGGCCGAGCGAATGTTAGGCTATCCGTTGGCGCAATGGACGACCGAACCATCTTTTTGGAAAAACCATATTCATCCAGACGACCGGGCATGGGCGACCAGCTTTTGCATGGATGCAACGCGCGCCAAACGTCCACACGATTTTGAATACCGAATGCTGGCAGCAGACGGCCGCGTTGTTTGGCTGCACGATGTCGTGACAGTAGTGGTCGAGAATGACCGGACCGTGCGTTTACGCGGCGTCATGTTGGACATTACGGAGCGCAAACGAGCTGAGGAAGCACTAAAGGAAAGCGAGGAACGCTACCGGGTATTGGTCGAGCTGTCTCCAAACAGCATCTGTGTCCATCGAGATGGGAAGCTGCTTTATGTAAATCCGGCGGGGGTCCGGTTGTTTGGCGCCACGAGTCTCGACGAACTCGTTGGGCGTTCTGTTCTCGATTTCATCCATCCGGATTCACTACCGATCGTAAGGGAGCGAATTCGCCAGGTTGGAGCGGGAGAAACCGCGCCGCTGATCGAGGAGAAATTCGTCTCCCTCAACGGCGAGGTGCGAGACGTCGAGGTGACAGCCATCCCAATTATTTGGGAACAGGCTCCAGCCGCCCAAGTGATTATCCGCGACATTAGTGAGCGCAAGCAAAGCGAAGCGTTGGTGGCGGGCGAGAAGAGGCTTCTCGAGATGATCGCGACGGGCGTTCCACTGAAACAGATCCTGCACGCACTATGTCTGAATATCGAGGAGCAGCGGAGCGGCACGTTCGCTTCGGTCTTGTTACTGAATCCCGACGGTGTTCATCTGGATTCCGTCGCGGGACCGAGTCTTCCCAAAGAATGGATCCAGCAGATGGAAAGCCTGCCAATTGGACCGTGTGCCGGTTCTTGTGGTACTGCGGCATATCGAGGATCAGCGGTTATCGTCTCTGACATTGCGACCGATCCGCTATGGGATGTACCGGAGCATCGTGCTTCCGCGCTGAAACATGGGTTGCGCGCTTCCTGGTCAAACCCCGTTCTCTCTTCGAACGGAAAAGTCCTGGGAACCTTCTGCATGTACTATCGCGAAATGAGAAGTCCGAATTCGCGAGACCTCGAACTAATGGAGTTGGCAACGCACGTCGTACGGGTTGCGATTGAACGCGATCGTGCCCAGGAAGCGTTGCGTGCTTCGGAGCAAGTCGCCCGCGGCCAGGTAGAAGCACTGACCTATAGCCTGGACGTGCTCGCTACTGCGCCAGCGCCGGACAAGTTCCTCGGCCAAATGCTAAGCACGATCGGTCGCCTTCTTGGGGCGCAAAGCGTGATCTTGTGGTTGTTAAACGAAGCGACCGAGTCGCTTGTGTTGCGGGCCGCGGCGCAGGGCGCAAATTTCACGGCGGCTGATCCGGAGCATCCGTTTGTCCAAAATCCTTTCCTCTGGAAAGAGGACAAAGTGCTTCAGGAAACGCTTTTCACCGGAGCTCCGGTGATTTGTGAACATGTCGAGAACGATTCGCGAGTGACAAGCGCGATTCGTGAGTATTTCAAATCCAAGGGAACGAAAAAATATCTTACCATACCGACGCTCGTGGGCGGACGAGTGAAAGGATTCATTGGGATTCGCCATGGTGCACGTTCACCTTACCGGCCGGAAGAAATCGAACTGGCGCAGGCGCTCGCACATCAGGCGATGCTGGCGATTCAACTCAATGAATTTGCCGAGCAAAGCCGCCAATCTGCCATTCTCGAAGAACGAAACCGCATGGCGCGCGACATTCACGATACATTGGCACAAGGCTTCACAGGTGTGATCGTGCAATTGGAATCAGCTGAGGATGCGATCGCATGCTGCCGCCGTAAGGAGGCAAACGAACATTTACGGCGAGCCAGCGAACTGGCGCGACGCAGTTTGAATGAAGCGCGCCGATCGGTCCACGCGCTGCGACCGCAGGCTCTGCAACGAGACAATTTTTGGGAAGCCTTGAAGGGAATCGTCAGGAACACCACTGCAGGAACGAACCTTCATACCAGGTTCGAACTACGAGGAAAGCTGCGTCATCTCTCACCCATTTGGCAGGAGAACCTTCTACACATTGGGCAGGAAGCGTTAACTAACGCGCTTAAGTATGCGCATCCACGCAATTTCGAAACGCGATTGATTTTCAATTCAAAGGAGTTTCGTCTGGAACTACGTGACAATGGTGACGGATTCAGAGTAAAGGATCGACACGATGGCCTTGGTTTGGCCGGCATGCGTGAGCGCGCACAACAAATGGGCGGCACGCTGAACATCACTAGCGCCCGCCGGAAAGGCACCAAGATAGTTGTAACTGTGCCCTATCCCACATCGAACGGATTCGCCGAGACGAACAATCACGAGTCAACGTCGTGAAATCCAGAAACAAATCGGTTCGCAAAACTTCCCGCAAAACCGCGCGTGATCGCGACGCCGCGCCGCGAGGCAAGCGCAGGGATGGTCTCTCCCTTCGCAAGGGAGAAAGGGAGAGTAAGGATCGCCCTGCAGCCGTTTCGCGTCGTCTAAAATCACGCATCAGCGTTCTCATTGCCGACGACCACACGGTCGTGCGCGAGGGTTTGGTCTCGTTGATTCGGCGCAAACCAGACATGACCGTACTTGGCGAAGCCACCAATGGACGCGAAGCAGTCGATTTGTGGAGACAGCATCGGCCCGATGTAACCCTGCTCGATTTGCGGATGCCCGAGATGGACGGAGTTAACGCAATCAAGGAAATCCGGGAGCAGGATGAAAGCGCGCGGATCATCGTGCTTACAACTTTCGACGGTGACGAAGATATTTACCGCGCCATTCAAGCGGGCGCGAAGGGCTATCTCCTCAAGGATGTACCGCGCGAAGCATTGATGGACAGTATCCGTCGGGTGCACGCAGGTGAGACATGTGTTCCCGTTCATCTCGCCGCCAAGCTCGCGGAACGCGTCGGCGGTGAAACTTTGAGCTCGCGCGAGATCGACGTTCTCAAACTGATGGCCCAGGGAAAAAGCAACAAGGAAATCGGGGCCGCGCTCTTCATCAGCGAAGGCACCGTCAAATCGCACGTAAAGGCGATCTTCGCCAAGATGAATGTGATCAGCCGCACCGAAGCTGTCGCCAGTGCTACACGCCGCGGTTTGATCCAACTGTAGGCGCGACGGTAGCACGACGGCCGTCTTGGCTGTCGGGCTGGCGAGGGGTCTTGCCTGCCGTTCCAGCAAGTGTTCTATCTCGAACGAGGTAACGATCGTTCTCTCATTTTTGGCACGATAAAATCTTGCGAACGCGCAATCGCGGGAGTCTTGATAGTCGAGGAGATGATAAGCCAACAAATATGAATCAAAGGAGATGCTTATGATCGATAATGAAATAGAATTGAAAGAATCCGCGGCACGGCCGGCGCAGCAAAACTCCGAGATGCGTACCAGAAAAAGCCTAAGTGATCGCGCCAATAAAACAGCAACCAGTACAAACGAAACCATGAACAAACCTAATTCAAGAAAGACTTCCGAACTGCTTCACAAACGCGATGCCCCGCTGGAGACACGAACCGATCTCACAGCTTCGGCAACAAAAGATATCACCGCCACGATGAACGCCATTCTGGCTGATGTGTTCGCGCTCTATGTGAAAACGAAAAATTTCCATTGGCATATGAGTGGGCCGCATTTTCGCGATTACCACTTGTTGCTGGACGAACATGCCGACCAGCTTTTCGCGATGACCGACCCTGTGGCGGAACGAGTTCGAAAGATCGGCGGGCTGACACTGCACTCGATAGGCGAGATCGCGCGCACCCAGCGCGTCGACGATAACGATGCAGACTATGTCGAACCGCTGGACATGCTGGCTGAGTTAGCGGAGGACAACCGCACACTCGCAGCACGGCTTCGCGAGGCACACGACGTTTGCGATGAGCACCGGGACGTTGCGACAGCAAGTTTGATCGAAGTTTGGATCGATGAAACCGAACGGCGCGCATGGTTCCTGTTCGAAGCAACACGCCGGGCGAATTGATTTCGAATTCGTCTCAAAACACCAGCTGTCATGTTGAGCGGAGCGAAACATCTCAGTTTGCTCCGCTGGGCGCGCTTGGTTCAAGGAAAGATCAGAGATTCTTCGTTTCGCTCAGAATGACAATGACAAGGACAGCGTGAAGAAAATTCCCAGGCTGCACTTCGCTCATCTGCCAACGCCGATTGAAGCGTTGCCCCGTCTGTCTGAGACTTTGGGCGGCCCGCGTTTGTTGATCAAACGCGACGATCTAACCGGACTCGCTTTTGGTGGTAACAAGACGCGAAAGCTGGAATTCCTCCTAGCGGAAGCCCGTGATCAGGGCGCGAAAACCTTGATCTCCGGCGGAGCGCTGCAATCTAATCATTGTCGTCAGACCGCGGCGGCAGCCGCCCGGTTCGGGTTGAAATGCATTCTGGTCCTGACAGGCGAAAAGCCAAAGCAACCATCGGCAAATCTGTTGCTCGATGAATTGTTTGGAGCAGAAATTCTGTTTGTCGCCGATCGCAAAGATCGGGACAGAATTCTTCAGGAGACATTCGATCGCGCTGCCGAAAACGGAATGAAACCTTACCTGGTCCCATATGGAGGGTCGAATCCAACAGGTGCGTTGGGATATGCTTTCGCGATGAAGGAACTAGTCGAGCAAAATCTCCAGGCGAACTGGATTGTGTTTGCCACATCTTCAGGTGGCACACACGCGGGACTTCTCCTGGGCCAGCGTCTGTTTGGATATAAAGGCAAGGTGCTGGGAATCAGCGTTGATGAATCGGAAGAATGGCTGAAGGAGCACGTCGCAGAGTCGGCATCGCTAACTAGTGAAAAGGTGGAGAAGCGAGTCGAATTCGCACCACATGAGGTATTGGCAAATGCCGACTATTGCTCGGCAGGTTATGGCGTGTTAACCGAACAGGAGCGCGAAGCAATCGGTTTATTTGCAAAATGCGAAGGCATCTTGCTTGACCCAGTCTATACAGGACGCGCCGCGGCGGGGATGATTGATTTAATCCGGACAGGATTTTTCAAGGAGGATGAAACTGTGTTGTTCCTCCACACAGGCGGACAACCGGCATTGTTCGCTGCTGAGTACGCAACTCAACACAAACAAACCAACCGACAAGAGCCGCTCACCGAAAGGAAAAACATATGAGCACCATTACAACGAAAGACGGTAGGCAAATCTATTATAAGGATTGGGGCAAAGGCCCGGTCGTGACATTCTCGCACGGCTGGCCTTTAAGCTCCGATGCTTGGGATGGCCAAATGCTGTTCCTCGCGCAACGCGGTTTCCGGGTTGTTGCACATGACCGCCGCGGCCATGGAAGATCGACTCAAACCTCAGTCGGAAATGACATGGATGGCTATGCCGACGATCTCGCCGCGGTCATCGAAGCGCTCGATCTCAAAGACGCGACGCTAGTGGGTCACTCGACCGGCGGCGGAGAAGTGGCACGTTATATCGGACGCTACGGGACGAAGCGGGTCGCGAAAGCAGTCCTCATTGCCGCGGTCCCGCCGCTGATGCTGAAGACTGCCGCCAATCCCGAAGGTCTTCCAATTGAGGTGTTCGACAAAATGCGAGCAGACCTCATCAAGGATCCTTCTCAATTCTACAGAGATTTGGCGACGTCCTTCTACGGCGCGAACCGGCCCAGCGCAAAAGTCTCGCAGGGAATACTCGATCAGTTCTGGCTGTGGAGCATGCAGGCGGGTCTGCTGAACGCGTACGAAAGCATCAAGGCGTTTTCGGAAACAGACTTCACCGAGGATTTGAAAAAATTCGACGTACCAACGCTCGTTATGCATGGAGAAGACGATCAGATCGTTCCCGTTAAAGATTCGGCAAAGAAATCCGGCAAGCTGATCAAAGGCTCACAGGAAATCTACTATCCCGGCGCCCCACACGGCCTAACGGCAACCCTCGCCGACGTCGTCAATGCCGACCTGCTCGCGTTCATTCAAGGCTAAGCGCAAATCTGGAATCCGAAAACTCTCGAGAAAACAATCCTTCGAGTAACAAAGCACAGAACATGAAGATCGTAGTTATTGGCGGCAGCGGTTTGATCGGAAAAAAGCTCGTGAACAATCTTCGTGACCGGGGCCACGACGTAGTTGCTGCGTCACCTTCCTCGGGCGTCAATACCTTTACTGGTGAAGGACTGACTGAAGCGCTAGCAGGAGCCCAGGTTGTTGTTGACGTCGCGAACGCGCCATCGTGGGAGGACAAGGCCGTGCTGGAGTTTTTTGAAACCGCGGGGCGTAACTTACTTGCTGCGGAAGCGGCCGCCGGCGTACGGCACCACGTAGCGCTGTCAATCGTCGGTGCCGACCGGCTTCCCGCGAGCGGCTATTTGCGCGCGAAGGTGGCTCAAGAAAACCTGATCAAGGCATCAGAGATTCCGTTCACCATCGTCCGCTCGACGCAGTTCTTCGAGTTCGTGAAGGGTATCGCTCAATCGTCCACCGAAGGGCAAACCGTTCGGTTATCACCAGGTCTCATGCAACCCGTCGCGGCGGATGACGTCGCCGCCGCCTTGACTGACGTCGCGGTTGCCGAGCCATTAAACGCTACAATCGAGATTGGCGGCCCCGAACCGATCCGAATGGATGAATTCGTCCGCCGTTTCTTGAGCGCGACTCGAGATCCACGGAAGGTAACCGCGGACATCCACGCCCTCTACTTCGGCACAGAGCTGAACGATCAAAGCCTTACCCCCGGCGATAACGCGCGCCTCGGTCCCACGCATTTCGAGCAGTGGCTCAGCCGGTCCACATCTTAGAAAGAAGATAGGAACGACCTCTTCCGAACATCACAAAAACAATCAAACCACATACGAGAAAGGACATCACAATGAAACGAATCCGAACTTTAAAACCAGTCGGGCCGCCGCGCTTCACCTACGCACTTATTGTTTGCGCACTCGTCGCGACTGTCGGCGTGGTCCCAGGGATAGCCGCTGATAAAAATCCAAAGGCCACGCTGGTCTACGAGCACGCTCTGCCAAATGTACCTGGCAAAAGTATCAAGGGCGTGCTGGTCGAGTATGGTCCCGGCGAGGCGTCGTCGGCCCACACGCATCCAAAGTCCGCTTTCATCTACGCGACCGTTCTCGAAGGAGCCATCCGAACTTCGGTCAATGATGGGCCGACCGTTATTTATCGCGCCGGACAGAACTTCTCCGAGATGCCTGGTGATCGGCATACTGTTGATGAGAATGCGAGCATGACCGAACCCGCCAAGCTGCTGGCCGTGTTCGTGGTGGATACGGGCGAGAAGGAGTTGTTAACGCCGCTCGCAAAATGAGACGAGGGACTGGGGGTGGCGCAAAGCCCAAGCGTTTTGCCTTAATTAAGGCGACCGAACCGTCCATCGAAAAGCAATAGTTCTGTTTTACAGGTTGCAGCCGCGATCTATGACCGCGGATGAGTCGAATTACCGCGCATGATGACGGCACTCACAGAGCGCCGCTACAGCGACGGTTAGATTTCTGAGGCACTAATCCTGCACCTCGAAAGAGGGAGCGAGGATCGACTCTTAAGTAGCACCGTAAAATCCCGCTGACGCGCAATGGTTACCAAGTAAGCCGCGACGGAACGTCAACACCCGAAAATGAAACAAATAATTAGTCTAATAGTTAGCATCACAACGAGATCGCAGACATCGAACGCATTGATGACGAGGAACCAAAGTTGGTGAGCTCAGTCTGAGTAAAAAATGAAAATCGGATTTATCGGTTTAGGAATAATGTGCAGCCGGATGGCGGCCAATCTGCAAAAACACGGCTACGCTTTGGTCGTCTTCAACCGTACTCGCAGCAAAACAGAGCCGTTACTCGGTCCCTGTGGAACGTTTTCTGATTCCCCCGCAAAACTCGCCGACCAAGTGGACATCTTGTTCACGATGCTGGCCCATTCGGGCGCAGTGGAAGAAGCAGGTCTGAGTGCCAAGGGATTTTTGAACGGCCTCCGGGCAAATGCCCTTTGGGTCGATTGTAGTTCGACAAATCCGTCGTTCTCGAAGAAGATGGCTGACGAAGCCGCGATGCGGCAGATTCGTTTTGTCGACGCTCCTGTCACTGGCTCCGCGTCAGCTGCAGCGCAGGGAAAACTTGTCTTCTGGGTTGGAGCCGAAGGCGCAGATTTGGAAACGATTCGCTCACTATTACTCTGCATGGGCAACAGGATCGTTCATGTGGGCGGTCATGGCATGGGAACCTCACTGAAAATGGTGATCAATCTTTTGATGGGTAACGCAATGGCGACATTTGCCGAAGGCATGGCATTGGGCGAAGCGCTCGGGATCTCGCGCAAAGTGTTGTTCGATTCATTGCTCGGTATGCCTGCGGTCGCGCCGTTTCTCGCGTTGAAGCGAGAGAAAATTGAGAGCGGAAATTACGAAGCCGAATTTCCGTTGCGCTGGATGCAAAAGGATCTGCATCTCGCGTCAGTGAGCGCGTACGAAACCGGCGTCGCCATACCCACAACGAATGCTGCGAAAGAACTATATCGCCTCGCAATGATGGAGGGACATGCCATACAGGATTTTTCGGCTATTTACAGGTATCTCTCGAGCAACGGGGATCTTGCAACGGTCGATCAAAAAGTCGTCCGCTTCGGTCAAGGCGCCATCTTCACCGCCAACTGATTTGCCACTGAAGTTCCACTGGAATAACCAGCTCAAACCAAGCAAATGAACGAAGATTTGAAAAAATTAACCCAACGCAAAACCAATAAGGAGCTAATTCAATGAACAACCGAACATTCTCAGGCAAAGTTGCACTCGTAACCGGAGGAACTTCTGGTATCGGCAAGGCCACAGCGATCGCCTTCGCTCGCGCCGGCGCAAAAGTCGTTTTAAGCGGCCGCCGTGAAAAAGAAGGCGCAAAGGTCGTCGATGAAATTAAGAAACTCGGCAGTGAAGCTGGGTTCGTCCGCGCGGATGTGTCGAAAGATGCCGACGTGAAAACGATGGTCGATTTTACAGTCGACAAATTCGGCCGGCTCGACGTTGCGTTTAACAATGCCGGCGTCGAATGGAAGGGGCCATTAGATCAGGCTACCGAAGCTGAATATCGGCGCGTTTTCGACATCAACGTTTGGGGCGTTCTCAATTCACTGCGTCACGAAATTCCGGTCATGCTTAAGAATGGCGGCGGCGCCATCGTCAACAATTCCAGCGTGGCCGGGCACGTTGGCATGGGCGAGGTCAGCGTTTACATCGCGTCCAAGCACGCGGTCGAAGGTCTTACCAAATCTGTCGCGCTCGAATTCGCCAGACAAAACATTCGCGTCAATGCGGTCGCTCCCGGTGTGATCGCCACCGATATGTTTGCTCGTTTCGCCGGAGGTGAATTGGGCGATCAGATTACCTCGATGATTCCGGTGGGGCGAAAAGGCGTAAGCGAGGAAATCGCAGCGGCAGTTCTGTATCTCTGCTCGGACGCCGCAAAATTCACGACCGGGACATCGCTAATCGTCGATGGAGGCTGGGTCGCGCAATGAAGTGAACGACGAATAATGATGCGAAGCAGCGCGAGCCTTCGGCTTGCGTCGCGTCCAATACGCAAGCGAGACGCATGCGCTACTTTTTTGGTTAACGAAGGCAAAAAAAAACGAGCGCACACTTGTCACGCTTTCCGACGACAGACCGAGCGGCGCCTTCTTCATTTCGACCAGCGACTCCCACAGAAAAATCAACAATGTAGGCAATCAACTGGCATTAGAGGTTTTGCGCATCTGTCACTTGCTTTCCTTTTTCTCCAGCCACACGGTAGCTGTCGCGTCATAGATTCGAAAGTACCATGAAACTTTCCAGCGAAACTGATATTCTGTTCAAAGCTTTGCGGCAATCAGCGAAGCCGAAACCGGTGAGCGCGATCGAAAAGCTTATCCGGGACGGGGCGGACCGCGATCTTTGCCGCATCAATGCTCTCAACTTTGCCGCCAGGCACAAGCTCAACGAAGAGGACATAATTGCGGCTTTTCTGCACGGCGCGCGGCTCGGCATTTTTGAGATGTCCTGGAACATTCTTTGTCCAGCTTGCGGTGGCGTTCTCGATTCGGGGGCGACGCTTAAGACCATAAAACAGGCCGAATACAGGTGCGTCCTTTGCGCCGAGGATTGCGAACCGACGCTCGACGAAATTGTCGAGGTTACGTTCACGATCAGTCCGCGGGTGCGGAGAATCGCGGCACACGATCCCGAAACGTTGCCTCTCATCGAATATTACAGACAGGTGTTCTGGAGTTCAGGTGTCGATTTGCCCGATGACGAAGCATTGGCACAATGGTTTAAGGAAACAACTCTGGATACTGTCGAGCTTTCAGCCGGCGAAAAAGTAGAGCACTCGCTCCAGTTGTCGGAAGGATATGTGATCGTGTTCGATCCGGTCCTCCACATGTCGCAGCATATCGAGGTGACGGGCGAGCCGACGCGTGAGAGCCAATCGCTTTCCTTCGTCATGACCAGGGATCACGCGCCCTCCGGGACCGTTCAGATGCGCCCTGGCCCTCTGCGGATTGGATTGGAGAACCGCTTAAGTGTACGCACGCTGCCGGCCGTTTGGATCGTTAGCGATAAAGTTCACGAGCTCGTGAACAAACGTCGCCCGTTCTTGACCGCGAAACGTCTTCTGACCAACCAAACATTCCGAGATATTTACCGCACTGATACGCTCGACGTGGATCAGAGACTCAAGATTACCAGTCTCAGCTTCTTGTTTACCGACCTCAAAGGTTCCACGGAACTTTACGAACGAGTTGGAGATCTGGTCGCCTATGATTTGGTGCGCGCTCATTTTCGAATCTTGAATGAAATCGTCGCGGCGGAAAGCGGCGCCGTAGTAAAGACAATCGGCGACGCCGTGATGGCGACGTTTCCGACGCCAGACCGAGCGATGGCGGCGGCGCTAAAGATGCGAGAAGCAGTGAAGGATCTGAAAGGCGATTTGCTGCTTAAGATCGGCATCCATGAGGGACCTTGTCTGGCCGTCTCGCTGAACGACCGACAGGACTATTTCGGACGGACCGTAAACATCGCGGCTCGAGTTCAAGGACTCGCGACGTCGCGCTCCATTTTCGCGACAACACGCGTTGTTACCGACAGCGAAGCCTCGAAACTGTTGCAATCAAACGGCATTGCCCCAACCCCGGAGAAGCGTTCACTCCGTGGCATTGCCAAGCAGATCGAGATTTTTGAAATACCGTGATGAACCTGGTTTGGATAGGTTTCAGTTCGCCGACGCGGAATTTCAAGGGACGCAGAGCAATACAAATTTAAGCAATGTCTGATCGAGGCTGCTCTCATCTGGACGCGATCGCGTCAATCAAACAACCGGAACGCCCCGAATGCGAGGAATGCGTGAAGATCGGATCGTCGTGGGTCCATTTGCGGACATGTCAGCAATGTGGCGTGACGCTCTGCTGCGATAGCTCGCCCAACCGTCACGCCAGTAAACATGCCCGCATCGCCGGCCATCCCGTCATCGCTTCGGCTCAACCCGGCGAGCGCTGGTTGTATTGTTATCCTGACGACGCGTTCTGCGAATATTAGCGACTGACCTGAGTCGACAAATACCCGGAAGATCTATTTCGTGTAGTCGTGAAGAGTGTGTACGGACTGAGCATACCGCAAACGCTGGACGAGGTGTGCAATCCACAACGTGTTGCCCTGCTTGTTTACGACATGCAGGTTGGCATTTTGAGTCAGCTGAAGAATGCCAATGACATAACACGACAGGTTCTCAAAGTCCTCGCCGCTGCTCGCGACGCTGGCATGCGCGTTTTCTTTTCGCGACATCTTTCGCTGCCAAAAGAACTAATGGGCATGTTTCAATTCCGCATGGCGATGGCCTGGCAACGCGTGGATTCGCCAGATCAAGTGAATCCTTGGTTTCTACGTGACACGCCCGGATTTCAGATTCTCCCGGAGCTCTCGCCGCTTCCTACTGAAGGAGTATTCGACAAACTGACGATGTCGGCTTTCGAAGGCACGTGGCTCGATTTCGCTTTGCGAGATTGCGGAATCAACAGTTTTATCATTGTCGGCGTGGCGACTGAAATTGGAATCGAACCAACCGCGCGCCACGGAGCCGACCTCGGGTACGTTCCTGTTCTCGTGACTGACGCGTGCGGCGCTGGCAACGACGAAGCCGCCAGGCGCTCAATCGAAAGTCTAAAGTTTGCCGGAGACGCCCTGATCACCGATACCGAAACGATTTGCCAGGTTCTGCGAAAGTAATTCGGCACTCCGAGCGCGTAAATTCCAATCAGACGCGTGGCAAAAATTCTTCCCGCACGATTTTGCCTCTTCACGGTGTAAACGCCAACTTCTGACAATTTGCGCCGCTGTTTCGACTCCTTGTCGGTAACATCCGCATCGTATTGCACGACGAATCGATCATGCGCCACGAATGATTCACTCGCATCGAAGCTGTGTACTTCCATCGCGTTGACCCACCAATCAATTTTTCCGCGCACGGCCTCTTTGCCGCGCGTTTCAGGCGTTGTCGCTTCCACGCTGACAACATCCTCGTCGTAAAGCGTATCGAGCGCTTCGTACTACGCTCGCTTACGAACTAGCTCCACCACCTTCTTTGCGACTTCCTCGGTACCCATCTTTCCCTCCGTAATTTTTTATCGACTGCTTACCTGCCGAGAAATTTCTCCAGTTTATCGAGCACACTCTTCCAGCCTTGTTCGTGATCGTCGCGTGACGGTCCGGTCGGAAGGTTTTCGTGAGTTAGGCGGATCTCCGTGCCTTCTTCACGATCGAAGAACTCCACGGTGACGACACTGTTGTGGTTTTGCCAATCTTCATCCTCTTCCAATCGCCAGGTGAACACGATCTTCTTGCCGGGCTGTAGCTCGCGGTATTCGCCGGAGATAGTCACCTCCTTACCTTCCGGGTCGGTGCAGTCCCAACGGAACCGGCCCCCTACCCGCGCGTCGGCGACTAGATCACGAGTCTTAACATTTTCCGGACCGAACCATTTCTTCAATTCCGACGGATCAGTCCAAGCAGAGTAAACGCGATCTCGTGATGCTTTGATGAAGCGTCTGATTTCGAGCGAGGTTTTGTCTCGCTTTGCGGTCATGACTTTTCTTTCGCAGCTTTTTCGACGAACTGGCGGAGCTCGGAGTCGATGGCGGTTTTCCATCCCGCCTCGAAGTTCTTCCGCGCGTAGGCCGGAGTCTTCGGGAAGGTCTCGGTGCCACTGTGCGTCAGTTTAAAACGCGTCCTGTTACCGTCCGGCCACATCTCATATGTTACTAACGAATCCCCTGGTTCGCCTTTGTAACGCCATGTGTATGCGAGCTTTTTCTTCGGGATCACCTCGGTGACGCGACAAAGATGATGATAGGTGTTGCCTTCATGTTCGACAACAAATTCGAATTCAAACCCGACCTGCGCTTTGAATTCCTTCAAATCGAAATACCACTCGCGCATGTGGTCGACATCTGTCACCGCCTTCCAAACGCGCGCGACAGGCGCATTGTAAATCCGCTCGATCACGATCGGTTCCGCCACTTCATTTGTCATACGGTTCCTTTCTCTTCATCCTCGTTGTCTTCAACATAGGCGATCACGTGGCGTCGCCCGCTTGCCCGGCTGCGCGGCCCCGTTGGACCTGTTCGAGGACCTTGGCGGCGGCTTCCTCGTTGCCGTATTCGTCGTGCCATCTCCACCACTCATACGGCGGCGTCTGAGGGTAGCCCTCCGGTGAATCCTCCCACTCCTCCTGGCGTCCCAGGGCAGTGATGTCCAGGTGATTCCAAGGGTTCCCCATCTGCTCGTCACCGCGGCTGTTGATAAAATAAGTGCGGAACACCTGATCGCCGTCGCGTATAAACGCGTTCGTACCGTGCCACTCGTCCACGCCGAAGTCCTTGTCGAAATCGTCGGTGATCGTGTACCAGGGAATGAACTCCCAACCCATTCGTTTCTTTAAGCGCTCAATGTCCTTTTGCGGCGCCCGAGATGCGAACACAAGTGTGGTGTCGCGGGCGTTCAAATGAGCGGGGTGAGTGACCTGGTCGGCCATCAAGGAGCAGCCGACGCAGGCATGGTCGGGCCACCCGACCACGCCGGGCTCGAAGAAGGCCCGGTAGATGATCAGTTGCCGGCGGCCATCGAACAGGTCAAGCAGACTAGCCTTGCCCTCGGGGCCCTCGAACTCGTACTTTTTCTCCACGGCCAGCCACGGCATTCGCCGACGCTCGGCGGCTAGCTTGTCACGAGCGTGGGTCATCTCCTTCTCCTTCGCGAGGAGCTTCTGGCGCGCAGCTTCCCACTCTTCTGCCGACACGATTTCAGGATGTTTCATCTCGTTCTTTTTCTTTTCGACTTCTTTTTTCATTTTGGTTGTTCTTTGCCTTTATTCGTTTGTTGTTCCTGTAAAAACTCCTAAACACGAACGCGGCCAGACCTCCGCCGGACGTCGCGCCGACAGCCATGAGGCTAATATTAGCGATGCATGCTGGACACATTTCGATTTCCTTTACTTCGTTTTCCTTTTTTCTGATGGCCGGTTCTCATTTTCGAGATATTGGGCCAGTCGATCGAGCGATCCCTGCCAAAACTTTCGATACTCATCCACCCACCGGGCCGCTTGCCGGAGCGGCTTGGCATCGAGGCGCATTTCGTGAACGCGCCCGTAACGCCGGCGCCGAAGCAGTCCGGCTTTCTCAAGCACGCGCAGATGTTTCGAGACTGCTGGAAGGGACATGGCGTGCGGTTTCGCAAGATGCGTCACACGCTGATCGCCCCGCGCGAGGTGAGCCAGGATACGCCGCCGGGTGGGATCGGCCAGGGCGGCGAACGTGCGATTCAAGGTCGTGGAAGAATATTTAACCATCTGGTTAATCATTAAACCGGACCCAGCTGCACTGCAAATGAAAAATTCAACGTTTGCTTGATGCCACAAAAATGGGAAAGCACACTCTCTCCTGACTGCGACCGCCCGGAAATGACAAGCCGCCATCATGCTTACATCTATTCATGAACCTTGTGATGAGAGCGTAATTCGCTCCCGTCTGAGCAGCGCCCCTTGTTCGAAACGTGCCGGGCGCTGGGTCCTTGTGGCCACGACTCTCGCTTCCAGTATGGCCTTTATCGACAGCACGGTTGTGAACGTGGCGTTGCCAGCGCTGCAAACCAATCTGAACGCAACGATCGTGGACGTGCAGTGGGTCGTCGAGGCTTACTCGCTTTTGCTTTCGGCGCTCCTGCTTGTGGGCGGATCTCTCGGGGATCACTACGGACGGCGCCGAGTGTTCCTGATTGGCGTCGTTCTTTTCGCTGCGGCGTCCACGTGGTGCGGGCTCGCTGGCGATATACATCAACTAATTGTCGCGCGCGCAGCGCAAGGACTCGGTGCGGCCCTGCTCGTTCCTGGTAGTCTCGCAATTATCAGCAGTTCGTTTTCAGAAAATGAACGTGGACGGGCCATTGGTACCTGGTCGGGATTCAGCGCGATCACCACTGCGGTTGGGCCCGTGATTGGTGGCTGGCTCATCGAACATCTTTCCTGGCGCGCCATATTCTTCATCAACGTTCCAATCGCGCTTGCCATCATCTTTATCTCACTGTGGCATGTTCCCGAAAGCTCCGACAAGGAGAGCAAGGGATTGGATTGGCCGGGAGCAATTTTGGTAACGTTGGGGCTGGGCGCGCTAGTTTATGGACTGATCGAATCTTCACAGCTCGGGTTCGGCGATCGATCAGTGCTCGCAGCGCTCATTTTAGCAGCAGCATTACTCGCACTGTTCCTAATAATCGAGGCGCGGATTGCGAATCCAATGCTCCCATTGGTTCTGTTTGAGTCACGAACCTTTACCGGAGCGAACTTATTGACGTTTTTGCTTTACGGTGCGCTTGGGGGAAACTTGTTCTTCCTTCCGCTCAATCTCATTCAAGTTCAGCATTACTCGGCCACGGCAGCTGGCGCGGCTTTACTGCCGTTTATCTTGATTATCTTTCTTCTTTCGCGCTGGGCCGGTGGCCTCGTCGAAAGGCACGGGCAGAAAATTCCTCTGGTAATCGGCCCGTTAATCGCAGCTCTTGGCTTCGCCCTTTTCATATTGCCCGGTTTAAACGCCGGTTACTGGCGAACGTTTTTCCCGGCGGTTGTTGTGCTA
>JBKPLD010000132.1:0-16947 GCA_046731415.1 Verrucomicrobiota bacterium | reverse complement strand
AAACGTGATTTACTCGTTCCAAAATCGACGCTGAACTCCTGCAACCGGCATTCGCCCGCCTGATCGCAGATCGGACAATCGAGCGGATGATTAATAAGCAGGAATTCCATCACGCCGCGCTGGCATTCCTTTACCAACGGAGAATTGGTCCTGACGCCCATTCCTTCGGCGATATCTTGCGCACAGGAAATTTGAGGGCGTGGCATCCAGTTGATGATTGGTTTGTTCTCAGGGCCAAGCTCCGGTTTGCGATCTGGTCCGAGTCTTGGAAATCCCATCTCAACCAAGCACATCCGGCAATTGCCCGGCGAACTCAGCTTCTTGTGATAACAATAACGCGGCACAAAACTGCCGGCCTGTTCGCAAGCTTCGATCACGCGAGTGCCTTTTGGAAACCGATGCCAAACTCCGTCAATTTGGACGTCGAGGAGCTGCGGTGATGGAGCCGGATCCGACATTATCTTTTCACGAGGGTTCTGATTTAAATCGTGCCCGCTGCTCCAGCTTTTTCCCATCCCGGATCATGTGCCATTGGAACTGTAGGAATGGTTTCTTCTTCGATTAGTTCTTCGGGCGTGTATTCCGGCGGTAGCGGTGGCGGCATCGGTTTTTGAGCCCGAGCAGCGAATTCCTCCGGAAATTTCTGAACGAAGCTCTGGGTTGGCCAGGCGCATGCCTCGCCAAAGGCGCAGATCGTGCGGCCGGCGATATTATCGCCAATGGTCTTCAACGTATGTGGATCTTCCGTTACACCTCCGCCGCGCAACATGCGGTCGGTGATTTTCTTCATCCAAAGCGAGCCCTCGCGACAAGGTGTGCACTGACCACAACTTTCGTGCGCGTAGAACTCGTTAATGTTATTGAGTACCCAAACCATGTCGCGAGAGTCATCGACCACGATCACACCTCCGGAACCGGCCATCGAACCGGCTGCGGCGAGCGAATCAAAATCCATCGGGATTTCATCGATCGATATCTCGCGCTCGACTATTGATCCATCCGGCTGGTGTTGTTTCAGTTTGAATCGCTCATCGGCCCGAAGAACCTTCGCAGAGCTTCCTCCCGGAATGACCGCCTTGAGTTTTCGCCCGGATTTCAACCCGCCGGCCATTTCATAAATAAGTTGACCCATCGTCACGGCGCCGACTTCGATTTCGAAATAACCGGGGCGCTGCACATCTCCGCTAACGCAAACGATTCTTGTGCCGGTGTTGTTAGGCCGGCCCAGCCGGGCATACTCGGCGCCGCCCATGGCGATGATGTGCTTCACATGGCAAAGCGTTTCCACGTTGTTCACGATCGTCGGGCACATGTAGAGACCCAGGACGGCCGGGAAATAGGGCGGCTTGATGCGTGGATAGCCACGTTTGCCTTCCAGTGATTCGATCAGTCCAGTCTCTTCGCCGCAGATGTAAGCGCCCGCTCCGCGATGAATGTAAACCTCGGCATCGAACCCGGAGCCGAGAATATTTTTTCCAAGGAAGTTATGTTCCCGCGCTTCTTCGATTGCGCGTTCGAGGATTTTCGCACCTTCCGGGAACTCACCTCTGATGTAGATGTAAGCCGTGCGCGCATTCAACGCGAAACAGGAAATCAGAATTCCTTCGAGCAATTGATGTGGATCTTCATGGATGATGTAGCGGTCCTTGAATGTGCCTGGCTCGGACTCATCGGCGTTACAGATCAGATACACCGGCCGAGTTTCGTCCGGTTTGATAAAGCTCCACTTCAAGCCGCACGAAAAACCCGCGCCACCGCGACCGCGCAATCCCGAGTTCTTGACCTTGTTAACGATCTCAACGCGCGACATCGTCAGTGCCTGCTTCAATTGTTCGTAACCGCCAGCGCGCAGGTAACAGTCGATGTCTGCGGTCCAGTCGTCGCGTCCGAGGTTGTTGAAAATCAATCGATGCTCCATAGGATGCGGAGCTGTTCGGTGCCGGAGTTTTTGGGGTTGATTCTGGAGAAGACCCGTCACCGCGTCGGGGCTGACGTTTTCGTGTAGCTCCTCGTTTACCATGCAAACGGGTGCCGTGCCGCAACTCGCCAGGCATTCAACGAACTCAACACTGTAATTGCCATCGGCACTAACAGAAATGAGATTGTGCATTCCTTCGCCCTGGTGCTCGCGCTTAATTCCGGTCGCCGCGCATAAGTTTTCCATTAACTGATAGCTGCCCGCCATGGCACAGCTGAGAGTGCGACAGACGCGGATGTGGGTTTTGCCAGCCGGTTTCTCGCGAAACATCGGATAGAAGGTGATCAACTCGAAAATGTTGATCGGCTGGAGCCCGAGCTTCGCGGCGATCCAGGTTACTGCGTCATCGCTGATGAAACCGAAGTGTTCCTGCCACAAGTGAAGCAGCGGCATCGCCGCACTCCGCTGATGCTCGTGCGGGTAGCGCGCGATTGCCGCGTCCATTTTCCGCTCCAACTCGGCGGGAACACGCGTGTTCGTCGACTCCACGATAGCGCGAGATTTATTTAGACAATGTGCTGTCCTTCGACTGCACCTTGTCGTCTTGGAAAACAATCGTCACCGAATCTTTACCCTGGCGGTAAACGTAAGTCGTTTGTTTCATGGTAGCTTCAGTGTTGACAGAGGTCGGGTGCCCAAGAATGGATTCGACCTGTTTCTTCGACATTCCCTGTTCTACTTCGTCCACGTTCGCTTTGGTGATTCTTTTGCTGGGCGTGCACGAAACCGCGACAGCGAGGGCGAGTACGACTAAGAGTCGAGAAGCGCGCGAAATGACAAATGACGAATGACGAATAAGGAATGAATGACGAAGCCCGAATTTCGAATCTGTCGCGCGACACGGCGGCGCGTTTTCATTATTCGCTATTTGGATTTTCTTCGTCATTTGGAATTCGGATTTCGTCATTCTAATCATCTGTCGCATTCTCCCATGACGAAGTCCAGACTTCCCAGCACCGCTGGCACGTCGCTGACCATGCAACCTGGCAAAAGATCCGGGAGGATACTCAAGTTCACAAAGGACGGTGCGCGAATCTTCAGACGATAAGGTACACCACCACCTCTGCTGTTGATATAAAAGCCTAGCTCGCCCTTTGGATTTTCAGCGGCGAAATAAACCTCGCCGGGCGGCGCGTCCAGTCCCTCGGTCACCACGATAAAATGATGGATCAACTCTTCCATTTTGGTCATGACTCGTGATTTGGGTGGCACCATGTTCTTCCAGTCAGCTACGTTAATGGGGCCACCCGGCAGTTTATCCATTACCTGACGCAGGATGCGAACGCTTTGGCGCATCTCTTCGACTCGCACCAAATAGCGATCGTAACAGTCTCCTGTGCTCCCGATCACCACATCGAAATCGTACTGGTCGTAGTCGAGATATGGATGTTTGCGACGCAAATCGTGCTCGATCCCGCTGCCGCGCAAGTTTGGGCCCGACAGTGCATAACCGATGGCGTTCTCTCTTGGGATCACGCCAACGTCTTTGGTTCGATCGACAAAGATCCGATTGCGCGTGAGCAATCTGTCGCACTCGTCCAGGCTTGGTATGAATTCATCCAGAAATTTCTTGAGCTGTGGCATGAAGCTCTCCGGCAGATCCCGAATCTGTCCGCCCACCCGCGTGTAAGAGGTAGTAAAGCGGGCACCGGTCAAAAGCTCGAAAAGATTATAAAGTTTCTCGCGCTCGGTGAATGTGTACAAGAAGACCGTCATCGCGCCCAGATCGAGAGCCATGGCGCCGAGACCCAGCAAATGTGATGAGATGCGTGATGTTTCGCAACAAATGGTACGAATGGCTTTCCCGCGCGGCGGAAGTTCCCAGCCCATCAATTTTTCGACCGCAAGCGCGTAAGCAACATTGTTCGAAAGCGGCGCAAGATAATCCAGCCGATCGGTATACGGCACGAACTGGTTGTATTGCATGTTCTCGGCGATTTTCTCGTCGCCCCGATGCAGGAAGCCGATGTCTGGTGTCGCTTTGGTAATGATTTCGCCATCGAGCTCAAGGACGAGTCGCAATACGCCATGTGTGGCAGGGTGCGACGGGCCCATATTGAGGACCATTTTTTCGCCGATGTCGTCCTCGGGATGATGCAGCTCTGCGTCCGCAGCTACTACTCGCGTGACAGGGTCGGGCGATTCAATCTCACGTGTTGTGAAAGGCATACGATTGCTAAACTCATTTACGCTGGCGAGTGAGCCAGCGTGCGCAAGATAAATCTGGGGAGCACACGCCTGTGGCGTGCGGGCGATGGCATTTTGCCATCGCGAACTTCATAATCCGCGTCCAAATGAGTTTAGCTGCCGGTTACAGAAAGATGGTTGCGGCAGAATGCCGCAACCCACACGCCACAGGCGTGCGCTTCCCAGAAGTTCTACTCGCGCGCGAGATTAAGCGCGATTAACTAAACGTTATGCCAAAAACAATCGCGCTGCTTTTCGCTGGCCAAGGCGCGCAAACCGTTGGGATGGGCTACGATCTCGCGGAACAATTTCCCACGGCAGCCGACCTGTTCCGAAAAGCGGATGATATTCTTCAGCGCAAGCTGAGCGAAATTGCATGGTCCGGACCGATTGAGGATCTGACCAAGACATCGAATTGTCAGCCTGCGCTTTTCGTTCATGGGTTGGCCTGTTTATCGATCTTGCGCGAATTGGGTGGAGAATTTCCGATCGGTGGCGCCGCCGGCTTGTCGTTAGGCGAAATGACCGCGCATGCCGCGGCGGGGACATTTGATTTTGCGGCCGGACTGAAACTTGTGGAGAGGCGAGGGCAATTAATGGATGAAGCCTGCGCTGCGACTTCAGGCGCAATGGCGGCGATGATTGGCGCGGACGAAACCGCGGTGCGCGTCCTGGCAGCAGACGCCGATGTCGATATCGCAAACATCAATGCGCCCGGGCAAATTGTGATTTCGGGCGAGAGGGCGAAGGTAGAAATCGCGGTTGGTTTGGCGAAGGAACATGGAATCCGTCGTGCCACAGTGCTCAATGTCGCCGGCGCCTATCATTCCCGTTTGATGGAAAGCGCATATGAGAAACTTGGTGCCGTGCTTCAACACGTGCCGATCGAGCCGCCGCGTTTTCCCGTCATTAGCAATGTGACAGGCGAGGAGGTGCAGACTCCGGTTGAAATTCGTCGAGCGCTTCAGGACCAGGTCACTGGCACCGTACGGTGGCTCGATTGCATGGAGCGGCTTGCTGCGCTTGGGTGCAACTTTTTTATTGAATTGGGACCGGGTGGCGTGCTGGCAGGACTATTGCGACGGACGCGGAAGGATGTCGAGGTGGTGTCCGTTTCCGATGTGGATTCGGTTCGCAAATGTGCTGCTATGCTTTAGCCGTTTTCCTCTGCGAAACGCGGCGCGGATGTTCCAAGCAGAGCACGCGTCGCGCCGCAGAGGTCGGCGACTACAGGTTATCCGTTCGCCGCGCTTTGGCGTGTCAGACAGCGCCGTGGCTACAGATCGACAACTGTCTTTTATCGCCTTAATTCTTCCGCATGACACTGCAACAACGGGTGGATTCAGATTTGAAAAAGGCGATGCGCGCCAAGGACGCGACAAAACTTGGGGTGTTACGAATGCTCAAATCTGCCTTGAAATACGCCGCCATTGCTAAATCGGGCGCCGAAGCCGAATTAAGTGATGCTGAATCGGCGCAGGTAATTCGCAAACAAGCAAAGCAACGCCAGGATTCGATCGAAAGCTTCGAGAAGGCGGGTCGCGCAGAGTTGGTTGAAAAAGAGAAAGAAGAACTCTCCATCTTGAACGGATATTTGCCGCAGGCGATGAGCGCCGATGAGATTTCGAAGATTGTGCGTGAAACGATTGCCGAATCAGGCGCAACCTCGCGAGCACAAATGGGCGCGGTGATGAAAGCGTTGCAGGCGAAAGTAGCCGGTCGCGTCGATGGCAAAGCCCTGAGCGCTGAAGTGCAAAAGCAACTGGGGTGAAAAGAACGTCGAATGCACAACGCCGAACAGCCAACGCTAAAGCGCTAGTTTCTGAATTCGAGATTGGGCGTTGGATGTTGGACGTTGGGCGTTTCTTTCTTTAGAGATGTTAGCCGCCATTATCGTTGCCGCCGGCGACAGTCGTCGCATGGGTTTCGACAAACTGTTTGCGACGATTGCCGGCAATCCGGTCATCGCTCATGCCATTCGCGCATTTGAGCGTGCCGGTTGTGTCGACGAAATCATTATTGTTGCACGCAAAGAGCGAGTGGATGAGATGAAAGCAATCGTCGTGGACGAAAATTTCAAAAAAGTTCGGTCGATCATTCCCGGCGGCAAACATCGTCAGGATTCCGTTCACGCCGGGCTGAATCATCTCGATGCTGGCGCGAAATACGTCGCGATCCACGATGCCGCTCGGCCGTTGATCACCGTGGAACAGATCAGGCGCGTCTTCGAGCAATGCCGGGTGCACGCCGCTGCCAGTCTGGCTGAGCCAATCAGTGACACGCTCAAGTATGCCGACACCGAATTTTTCGTTACCGGTTCGGCAGACCGACATGAGCTCTATGCGATGCAAACGCCCCAGGTCTTCGAGCGGCGGCTAATTGAAGATGCCTATAAAGCTGTTTACGCGGATAATGCTTCGGTTACTGACGAGGTTTCTGCAGTCGAGCGGCTTGGTCGCAAGGTTGTTCTGGTTCCAAATCAGGAATTGAATTTCAAAATCACTTATCCGCGGGATTTGGCGCTTGCAGAATTTGTTCTAGCGCAACGAATCGACCCTGCCGCGGACCTGGCCCAGACACCGCCTGACGTCGCGAAAGGCTAGGCGACCATCGGATCAATGGGCACGCGCGGACGAATCAACTCCACCACCGACGAGACATCTTTGCGTTTGAATCGACGGCCGCGTTTTCGAATCTTCGCAGTTTCAAGGTCGCCTACGCGTAAGAGTTGACCATGTTTCCAAACCCAGGCATCGGGATTATAAGGGCCGACGCGGCGAGGATCCGTCCAGGTATGGATCGACAACAAGTTGCCGGTAACAGCAGCAGCGATGTGCATGGGGCCGCTCTCCACGCTCATAACAAATCGTGCCACCCGAATCAGCCAGATTAACTGAAGCAGCGAGGTTTGCCTGGTCAGATCAACGCAGTTTTCCGGTGTTTTAACCCGGCTGCGTGTTTGTCCCACTAACACCACGCGAGTTGGTTCCAAAGCGCGGCAAAATTCCTCGATCACCCCGGTTGAGAGCGATTTGTCTCGCCCGCGAGCGAAAGGGTGGAGAAGAACGAACGGCGGATATGCATCGAAGCGCGGCAGCGGATCGCCACTGGGGATCGAGCATCGAAGCGTTTCGCCGACTGTGGCGCCGGCGGATTCTGCCAGTTTCAGATAGCGCTCTACAGGATGACTGCGGCGATCGACCTCGGCAACGCGGTCATAGAACCAGGTCGCCCCGCCAAGGAAACTACTCATCCCGTTGATCTCTTTTGCACTGGTAATTTTTGCGGTGAGAACGCTGCGCAGCAACCCTTGGAAGTCGAGCGCAAGATCCGGTCGAATCTCTCGGGTCTTCCTTAGCCAAGTGAGGAAACTTGTCGGCGCACCTAAGCCGCGAAACTCACTCCCCGACGCGAAGTAAACGTGATCGATGTCAGGATTTCCTCGCAACAAGGGAGCAAGCTCCGGGTCGATCATCCACGTAATCTTCGCGTGCGGATGCGCTTCACGAAGCAATGCGACTGCGGGCAGCGCATGGATGATATCACCGAGCGGGCCCGGCTCAATAATCAGGATGGATTTGGGATTCAGGTTAAAACGTTGAATCGTTAAATCGTTAAAGCATCTTGGGTCAGTTGCCTGTAGTCCGTGGTCTGGCGTCAGCGCCCAATCGCCAGCCGCTCTGCAAGCAGCCGCGGCAAGCCTGCTTCAGCGATCTTCCTTTGCGAAGCCGCCAGATCATATCTTATACGAAACTGCTGGACCAGGTTGCTCTCTGTGTCGTAGATGCAGTACGCTGCGCGCCAGTTTCCATCACGCGGTTGACCGACACTGCCCATATTGATGAAGTACTTTTTGGCCGGCTCGATCCGAACGTGCTCGACTTTTTCCCGCCTGACGCTTTCATCCCGAACAAACACCATTGGCACGTGCGTGTGCCCAAAGAAGCAGACATTGGTGCGCTGGTAGGTAAAGCTCGCGGCCGCATCGAGGTTGTTAAAAACATAACCCCACTGCTCTGGAGTATCGAGCGTGGCGTGCACGATGGTGAAATCGTGCACACGGGTCTGCAGCGGTAACGCGCGCAACCACTCCTTATCCTCTTCCGTTAAATGGTCACGAGTCCATGCGATGGCGCGCTCTGCGATTTCGTTAAAATCGCCCGGAGGCGAGACACGCGACGCCGCCTCATCGTGATTACCCTTTACGACGGGGCAATCTAGTTCGCGAACGCGTTCCACGCATTCTCTCGGATTGGCGTTGTAGCCAACCACATCGCCCAGGCACACGAAGCGCGTGCATTTTCGCGAGCGTGCGTCAGCCAGCACCGCTTCTAACGCCTCGAGATTGGCGTGAACATCGCTGAAAATTGCGAAGCGCATAGACCCCTGATCAATCGTTAAAAAGTGACAACTTTACTACGAAATCCGCCGGACGCTCGTAAGATTTAACACTCCGATATTAGCCCTTAGTCGTACATTCTGCTGAAGGAGCGATGCCGGGGAAGAAGCCGACCTTCAGCCCACCTTCCCCCTTGGCCGCCGCTGCTCCCCCGACTGTGTCAGCGGCGTGCTCGACACGTTGAAGATTCTTTTAACGCTTCAAACGGCTTAGCCTTTGACTACTTGCCTAAAGGACCTTTATCGGGAATGCGCTGATCCTGCGGGATGTTAAGTTTGTCTTCGAGAAATTTCAGGCGCGCGATTAAAGTTGGCAGCCGCTCTTTCTCGCCCTCGTCATAAAGTCCGCGTAGACGCTCATAAGCTTCGCGCTCGCGTCCTTCGCAGTAGGAAAGCTCATAAGCTGAGAAACGCCGGTCGAACTTCGGTGCATCCGGCAACGCCGCTGCCTTGGCGTAAAACTCGGAAGCGCGCTCGTGATCCTTGTATTTCTCCTTGTACAGGCGAGCCAGCGCTTCATAGAGCTGAGGGCGATCAGGGTTATTTTTAATTCCGCGTTCAAGGAAATCCTTTCCCAGCGCAAAATATTCGCGTTGGGCTTTGACTCGCAACGCAAGCCGCGGCTGGGTCTGGTCGTTCATCGCTGCCACACTTGCATTCCAAGCCATGTGCCACGCCGCCGTGTCCCAAAACAGAAGGACCCGTGGCTGAAGCGTTGTGATGTGCCGAAACAAGAACAAGATCCGGCCCCATTCCGTGCGTTCCCACGCGACGAACGCCTGAATAAAGAGAGCGTCTGCAACGATTGCCCGAAATCCGCTCAAAGCCGCAACGAAGCCGAGTTGTCCAAGTTTTTCTCGCAGATCGAGATTGAATTCGACGCCGCGAAAGTGTTCCTGGCGATGAAGCGTCGCCAGGTCGTGCTCAATCGGAAATTTGAGCGCGCCGAGCGCAATCAAAATCGCCAGTACGACAAGGATCCGTCTCATAATTCTTTGCCATAGAAGACGAACGCCGCCAGCAGCGTATAGATCGTGGTGTAGAAGATGCCGAGCAGCGCTGTCTTAGCGAAGAGCGCGAGTGAAATGGCCGTTCCGGCGACGATATCATCTACCAGATTGAACGCCTGCAAGTCCGGACACAGCAGGGCGACGATTGCGAGAAAGATGCGGGTAACCAGGCCGCTGCTGTGTTCCTGCAACCAATATTCACGCGCAGTCGCCTGCAAATGGCCAATGAAATAAATGAAAGCCATCACCACAATCGTGAAAATGTTTGTGGTCGCGAATGTAGAAACAAAGAGCGTCAGTGCGGCAAGCAAACATGCTTTCAGATAAATGATGATAATTCCTGGAAAGATATCGACGGTAAGAGCTGAAGATCGGATTGTCCGAAGTGCATCGGAAATTTGTTCGGGCGGTGCGCCGGCCATTTGTCCCAGCGTGGCGTGGATCACTGCTTGTTCCCGCAAATATAAAACGAGCAAAAATGCTGCGCTCATCACCAGCGTGCTGATTGCCAGCAGCAGAAGAACGCCCGCAATTTTACCAAGCACATATTCGAAACGAGGCACGGGCTTGGCGAGGATCGTGTAAACCGTGCGGTCTTCAATGTCCTGGGGGAGCAGTCGTGCCGTAGCAACGATTGCCAAAAGCGAGGTAAAGATCGAGATCGCACCGAGCGAAACATCTTTCAGGATTTGGAATTCCTGCTGAAAAGAGAACTGCGCCATGAAGATCGAACTGCCGATCAACAGCAGCGCAAAAACAAGTAGCACATAAAAGACCCTCAGCCGCGTCAATTCGGTGAGCGTATTGGACGTAATTGCAAGGATTCGCGAGAAAGAGAACGCGCGATAAGGCTTCGCCAACGTTGAAGTGTTAAGATGTTGAAGCGTTGACGCGTTTTCGAGGTTTCTCATGTCTCCTTCGTCATTCCGGCTTCGTCATTTTTGGATGTGGCCTCCAGGAACAATCTCTCCAGCGTTGTAGTCGATTTTCGACGTTCGATCAGCTTTGCGTTTGACCGGTTGATAACCGTTTCGATTTCGTTGACGAGTTGAGCCGACGCGTCGGCGATGATGAGTTCGGTTTGATTTTCAATCGCGATTAGTTCCTGCAAACGCCCTTCACGCACGAGTACGCCGTCCGCGAGAATGCCAACGCGGTCACAAATTTCCTGTGCTTGCGCGAGTAAATGCGAAGAAAGCAGCACGGTGATTCCGCGGCGTTTCAGATCGAGAATCAAATCGCGAATGTCCCGTGAGCCCGCCGGATCGACACCCGCGGTCGGTTCATCCAGGACGACCAGCCTGGGATCGTGAATCAAGGCCTGTGCAAGACCAATGCGTTGCAACATCCCTTTGGAATAAGTGTTCAGTCGCCGTTTACGCGCTTTCGTCAAACCAACGAGATCGAGCAACTCATTGATGCGCGCCTTTAGAATGGCACCGCGTATCCCGCAAAGGCGCCCAAAGAAACGCAGTGTTTCTTCGCCGGTAAGATATTTGTAGAAGTACGGATTTTCCGGTAGAAAACCAACTGCTTCCCGGCTTTCGACTAGACGACTGTCGCGTCCAAAAATTTCTGTGCGGCCGCGCGTTGGAGAAACCAGCCCGAGAATTATTTTCAGGGTTGTGCTTTTGCCGGAACCATTCGGCCCGAGCAAACCGTATACTTCGCCGGGCTCGATGCGGAGGTTGAGGTCCTTCACAGCGACAATCCCACGAGCGGGATGCCAGGGAACAGGAAATATTTTCGTTAGTCCGTGAACCGCAACCGCTGGATCCGCCTCCGCGTGGCTTATGCCTTCTCCAGATTCCGGCGCGACAAGACGGCTTGGGGAATTAGTCATAGCGGATTTCAAAGCCGCGGGCGTTGACTGGTTTCTCCAATCTGTTTTCCGTTTGCTTGCGAATCAGCGAGTGAAGCTCGCCTCGCGCGATGCAGTCAAGCAACGCGCGCACTTCATCTTCCTCTCCGGTAACCTGAAGTTCCACGCGGCCATCCGGCAGGTTGCGAACCCAGCCGGTTACGTCAAAGCCTTTGGCTGCATGACGCACGGTCCAGCGAAACCCCACGCCCTGAACATTGCCTTCATAGAAAACCTGGAGGGAAATCATGGCTAATCCGTCATGTCGAGCGCAGCCGAGACATCCCGTAGCGAAACCGTAAAGGTATTATCGCGGGATCCTTCGACTCCGCTTCGCTCCGCTCAGGATGACGTAGTGGGGGTTCACTTGTATGAATAAACGAGGCAAAAGGTGCTTTGCTCGCCTTCCAACAGATCTATCGACACAAAGTACTGGCCGCTGCTCGGCGGCGCAAAACCGGCCGCAGCTTTTTCGCCGTTGTCGTAACTTTCAGTGGTCATCTGCTTTCCTGTCTCGTCATAGACGCTGACAGCAATTTTCTTTCCAGGTGGGGTAGCGCTGGCGGAAAACCAATACTCGTTGCCAGAGTAGAGATTCACTGCGAGCAGGGAGTGGTCGTGTGGTTTGACGATGCCGCACCAATGTCCGTCCCGGATCTTGAAACCGTCGTTTGAAAATGCTGCGGCGACGTCGAGCGCGTCTTTGCGCGCTTGCACCTCGGCATCTGTATCGCCACGCGCGGGGATGCTGACAGCGATCGCGATAATCGATAACGGAATCAATAAGCTCCGAATCATTTTGGCGCTTCTTTGTTTTCTATTTCCCCCATCATCTTACTGACCGCTTCGTTGACCTTCCGCACTTCTTCCATGTCGGGCGCTTTGCCTGCAGGAAAATTTACCAGTTTTTCAACTTTACCGAGCTCGGTGCTGACATCCCTGACCAGTGGCTCATTGCGCAATTCTGGGGAGATTTCGTTGATTTTCGATTGCATGAAATGAACGAGCGCCGGCTGGCGCAGGACCTTCGCGCTGCGTTCGTCGTAGTTCTGCATGATTGACGAGGTGACTACCTGCGTGCCGCGAATCCAACCACCGAGCGTTACCAGGATTACCAGGTCTTGGTCTGAATGCGATTGCATCGAGGATTTTACCTCGTTCTGCGTCGCTTCCAGTTCTTCCCGCAGCGTGTCCCATTCGTTGTTTTCGGCAAAGTCATTAATGCTGCTGCCGCGACTCAGCAGTTTTTCGCTGACGCCGAGTGCTTTCGCGAGTTTGATAATGTCTGACCCGATGTTTTTGACTTGCTGACCGTCCTTTGCTTCCACGGCGATAAAACCATCGGCAATTAATCCGCCCAGGTTAAGGGCGATCTGTGCGCGATCGCGATAGGTGACCGGAATTGGTCCACGATATTGACCCGCCCAGTTTGTTTTGGTCCCTTTTCCAAGCGCGGCGAAAAGTTCGCCGGGCGTGGGAATACTAATAGAGTCGGTTCTGGCAGCTTTTGCCAACTGGTCGGCGGGAATGCGTCCCGTCTCCGCGCTGAAAGCAACGAAGACACTCCCGGTTAACAGAATCGCGCCTAATGCGGCCAAACGAATCATCGGCTCAGATTATGCGTGCCCCAGCGAAATTGCCAATATGAATCTCGCGCCTACAAAACAACGGATTCAAGCGCGCTCGTTCGGCGACACTCGCGGAATAGTTTTCCCGTGTAAACGTCGTAAGGTGATTTGCCTCATTTGCGGAAAGCTGTTCTAGTCGGCGCAGAGTCATATGCCACGCACCAGCATTACTCGAATTCATGCGCGCGAAATTTTGGATTCGCGTGGTAATCCGACCGTCGAAGTTGATGTACGGGTTGAAGGCGGCGCACTTGGACGAGCCGCGATCCCGAGCGGCGCGAGTACGGGCGAACATGAAGCATGGGAATTGCGAGACGGCAACAAGAGCCGGTTCGCCGGCAAGGGCGTCAAGAAAGCAGTAGCCAATGTTAACGAGAAAATCGCTCCGGCCCTCAAAGGATGGAACGCGCTGGACCAGGCGAAGATCGACAAGAAGCTGATTGAACTCGATGGCACGCCTAACAAAAATAAATTGGGCGCAAACGCCTTGCTCGGCGTCTCACTGGCAGTAGCCCACGCTGCGGCGGCCGCGGAAAATCTGCCACTGTTTCGGTATCTCGGGGGGGCCGAGGCGCGAGTCTTGCCGGTGCCGATGATGAACATCCTGAATGGAGGAGCGCATTCGGATGCGCCGATCGATTTTCAGGAATTCATGATTATGCCCCGCGGCGCCCCGAGTTTTTCGGAAGCGCTGCGTTACGGTGTTGAGGTTTTTCACGCGCTCAAGTCTGTCCTGAAGGATCGACACCTTTCAACCGCCGTTGGCGATGAAGGTGGCTTTGCGCCACAACTCAGTTCTGCCGAGGACGCTCTCGAATCGATTTCGACAGCCGTGGAGAAAGCCGGCTACAAGCTCGGCGAACAAATATTTATCGCATTGGATCCTGCCGCCTCGGAGTTCTATGACAGCAAAAACGACGTTTACGTTTTCAAAAAATCGGACGGTTCAAAGAAAACCGCCGACGAACTGATCGAGTATTATGCTGAGCTTTGCGCGCGGTTTCCGATTATTTCGATCGAGGACGGCTGCGCGGAGAATGATTGGGCTGGTTGGAAAAAGCTGACTGCGAAGTTGGGAAAGAAGCTCCAACTGGTGGGCGACGATCTCTTTGTCACCAATGTGAAATTTCTCGAGAAAGGCATTGCCGAGCATGTGGCGAATTCGATTTTGATCAAAGTGAATCAGATCGGCACGCTGACCGAAACGCTGGCGACAATCGATTTGGCCAGGAAAAATCACTATACCACTGTGATCAGTCATCGTTCCGGCGAAACGGAAGACGCCACGATAGCCGACATCGCCGTCGCAACGAACGCCGGGCAAATCAAAACCGGATCGCTCTCTCGCAGCGATCGAATCGCGAAGTATAATCAGCTTCTGCGAATCGAAGAAGAACTTGGTGACAAAGCGGTATACGGCGCTACAATGCCCTAAGTGGAGCAAAGTTACGCCGATTTCCGCACGCGCCGCGAAGCCACCGTGTGGCAGCGTTTGAACCGGACTCTCAAGGTTCTGCTGGTCCTGGCGATCTGGCTCATCATCGTGAGCTTGTTCGTTCCGCCTTACAAAAAACTAATGCTGAGCCGCACAGAGATCGACAATCTGCAACAGCAGGTAAACGAACAACAGAATCTGCTCGCGCATCAAACGCGTGAGATCAATCTGCTCAAAACCGACTCAACTTATTTGGAAACCGTTGCGCGCGATCGTCTCGACCTGATGAAAGAAGGCGAAACGATTTTTCGTCTAGAGCCCGCGCGCACTGCGAAGCCAAAACCCGACAAGGCTGGGCGTCGCTAAAGGTAGCACATGCATTTTCGGGGAGCACAGGCTGCCAGCCTGTTGTCGACGATTATTGCATCTTTTGCGATTCACAATGAGTTAAATTATGTTCCCGCATGCCAACTGAAGTCTCCATCCCCGATGCCGAGGATTTGAAGTCGCGCGTCCGCGAATTGCGGAGGTTTCTTTGACGTCGAAAAACTGCAGAAAGATCTAGCTGCAATCGAAGGGCGCATGGCCGCGCCCGATTTCTGGTCGAATCGCGAGCGTGCTCAGACAGATGTCGAGGAAGTTTCCCGCCTCCGCTCGCTAATCAACCCGTTCCAAGAACTGGAACGCGATATCGAGGACTTCGGAGCGTTACATGAACTAGCCGCGGAAGAAAGCGACCCGGCCGCTCGTGCTAACGCTGAGAAAGAGGTCGTGACGGAACATCATCGCCTTGCTTATAAGCTGGATGAGTTCGAGCTGCGCCAGTTTCTTTCGGGCGAAAACGATCGCGCCAAGGCGTTTGTCACCATTCACTCTGGCGCGGGCGGGACCGAATCATGTGATTGGGCCGACATGTTGCTGCGGATGTACCAGCGCTGGATCGAGCGCAGCGGTTTCAAGTCTCAGACAGTAGACATTCAGCAGGGCGAAGAAGTCGGCATCAAATCAGTCACGCTGCTCGTGACCGGCGAGTACGCCTACGGACATCTCCAGACCGAGCGCGGCGTGCATCGGCTAGTGCGCATTTCGCCATTCGACGCAAACAAGCGTCGGCACACCTCATTCGCCAGTGTTGATGTTGTTCCTGAAATTGCCGATACCGCTCCCATAGAAATTAATCCTGCCGATCTGGAAATCGACACATTTCGCAGTGGCGGCAAAGGTGGGCAGAACGTCAACAAAGTCGAAACTGCCGTTCGGATTCTGCATAAGCCGAGCGGAATTGTGGTCGCTTGTCAGGCGGAGCGCAGCCAGGGACGCAATCGCGAGCTGGCGATGAAAATGTTGAAAGCTAAGCTTTACGAAATCGAGCAGGACAAGAAGCGCGCCGAAATCGATCGGCAATACGGCGAAAAGGGCGACATCGCCTGGGGAAGCCAAATTCGCTCCTATGTTTTTCAACCCTATCAAATGGTGAAGGATCATCGCACCGGCGCCGAAACGAGCAACGTGCAAGCAGTGATGGACGGCGACATCGACATGTTTATCCAGGCGAAACTGCGCGGGGAAAAAGCGACGAAGGGTGATAAAAGCGAGACCGACGAACTGTAGCGGCGCTCTATGAGCGCCGACCGGCGGGCACAGACCGCCGCTTCAGGTTATTAGCCGCAATCGAAACCGCGGATCGAAATGACCGCCGTTGTATTTGCGGCAGCAGGCAAGACAGGCGACTGCGCGGCGCATGCTGCGGACTCGCGGGAATTCCTGGTGACAATTGGGACAGCGATAAACAAATCGCGCGGCGTAAGTTCGCGCCGGAAACGGCAAATTGTGACAGCGCTTCTCGTCAGCGATTCCCACATCGACACAAGCCTGCCGCCATTCGGCGCCGTGAGGCGAAATCCGGCGTCGGCCAGCACGAAACTGAGCTAGAATATGCGCTAACTCGTGTCGCAATGTCCGATCGATTTCGCCCGGATGTTCGAACAACCGCGGGTTTAACAAAATCAATTTTTTGTGACAATCAGCCCGACCGGCAGCTGTTTTGAGGCGTGGATTCCATTCGACGCGAAGCTCCGTTGCGATTGGATCCGCGCCGAGTGCGCGCAACAACTCGCGCGCCGTTTCTTGTAGGGCAACCGCTTCGGTTGCCATTTCGAGATTCGGCAGGCGGAGCGCCTGCTCCACAGGCAAGATGCCTCTGCTACGGAACGCGAACTCGAGCTGCCTAAGTAACGGCATACGCGCTTTTTCGCATGTTAAGGCGATCAACAATTTTCCGTACTGCGTCTCCAGCGGCTTTGATTTCATCGGCCGTTGTCCATTTACCAAGGGAGAATCGAACTGCAGAACGCGCGTTCTCCATCGGCAGGCCCATGGCGAGCAAAACGTGCGATGCGACCACTGATCCCACCATGCAAGCCGAACCACTCGAGGCGCAAACGCCTTCC
>JBKPLD010000131.1:0-8467 GCA_046731415.1 Verrucomicrobiota bacterium | reverse complement strand
AATCGTCAATCGCAGCGCGCGCTGCTCGAATACGATCGATCGCCAGTTTTTTCTCGTAGAGCGGTGTGTCCGTCCGACCCGTGTTATCTTCGATCGATAAACCAGCAACCCCGGTATCGATACAAAGTCGTACATTTGCGGCGACGTCTTCTGGCTCGTCGGCGTAGCCGTTCAAGAAGTCCGCGTTTACTGGCAGTGTTGTCGCTTCCACAATTTCCCGGGTATGCGCGAGCATTTCATCGCGGGGCACACCGCCATCTCGTTTTCCGCGCGAGAAAGCGAATCCTGCCGAGGTGGTGGCGAGCGCTTCGAATCCAAGATGTTCCAAATAGATCGCCGTTCCGATGTCCCATGGGTTTGGAAGCACGAAGCATCCGGACTCATGCAGGTCGCGAAATTTTACGGTGATGGAAGTTTGTTTAGGTGAAGTCATATCGAAAACTTATGTCGCGTTAGCTCGTGCGCGAGTTTGGATGTCAGGCTTCTAGCCTGACTCGGCTGGCAGGCTGCCAGCCTGCCAAGTCAGCCAAAGCTGGCTGACTTCCTATTCAACGCCGCGTCTTTCCAAATCTGTCTCAATGGACCTTCTCCTCCATAAATCGGATCGTTATCGGGGATTGGCAACGCCGCAATGTTATGATCGGCCTTCGGTCGTTCGCCCGGCAATCCGCGAAGCAAATCCCAGTCGCGTCCTTCGGGATAAGCTCCTACGACTCCAAAATCGTCGCTGGCACCCAGGTTTTGGTGTGCAACTCCGGCGGGGATGACGATCACGTCGCCGGCACGCACCTTAACGCTTTCGCCGCGCTCCCCGCCGAGTCGCAAAGTGGCAGCGCCGGAATAAATTCCCAGCACTTCATGCGACGTGCTGTGATAATGAGCAAAGGAATAGACGCCGTTTCGCCACGAGTTGGTCCAATCATTTTTGACAAAAAGTTCTTCGAAAGTGGACGCACGGTCTTTGGCGTCCGTTGCAATTGCGTGTCGATACAACAGCAAGGGCAGGGGACTATTTGGAAAAGTACCGTCGTCCTTGAAATTCAATTGCTCCGGCTGAATAAAGGCCTGGTGTTGGATCATCACGTAGACCTGCTAAGAAATACAACGCAATGCAAGTCGGAACCGGCGTCTTTGGTAGAGCGCGATCGTCACTCGACCCTGAGCTCTTGGCCGAAGGGCCGGGCGCGCCTCAGCGTGGCGGACGGCCCGGCGGTCCGTCCCTACTATTTGCGAAAGAGCTCTCATCTAACTCCTAGCGATCGAAGCGTGGCACGGTCAACCGTTCCCGTAACACTTAGGTCGTTGTCTTCCTGGTAACGTGCAAGAGCCGCCTCTGTTTGGTCGCCAAGAGTTCCGTCGATCGCGCCGTTATAGTAACCAAGCTTCCCAAGCTGGGACTGAACCGCGCTCACTGTTGCATTCGCTACCGACTGACCAGAATCGGAATAACCTGGCTGATCATTATCGCTATAGGGGGAGTAGTTATAGTAGCTGTAGGGGTTACCGGAGTAGCTATAATCGTAGGGATAATAATCGGAGTAATCATACGGGTAAGAGTCGTAACCGTAGTAAGGAGAGCCGTAGTAAGGATAGTAATCCCACGGGTAAAGCCCCCACCAGAAACCGTCGACAAAGACAAACACCCGGTTGTGATGAAAATGAGAGTGATGCCTGTCCCAGTCACGATGCCAGTTACCGTCGTGACGCTCGGATGCGTGGTTCCTGACAAACTCTCGATTTCGCGCAGTAGAAACTCGCGAAGGTGGGTTAGGTTCTGCCGTTGATCTGACACGATTTGGTTGACGACGTGCCGCGACAGCATTCGAGCCAACACGACCTGTTTGACGATTCGCCGCAGCGACTCTGCCGGCAGATGGGGTTATGGATCGACCAACTGAGTGAGTCAATCCATCTGACCGCACGGAACTCATGCGACTACCGCCGTAATAGAATCGAGGTGCGGCACTTGGTCTACTGATGCTTCTGCCGGTATAGTACGCCCCTCGGAAAGACGGCGCTGCTGAAACGCCGCCACCACGGAAACCTGGCGCTGCGCGAGAACCGCCTCCAGCAATGCCTACGACATGGCTACCTCCGAACTGACCGCCGCTCGCAGAACCGCTTCCTCTTCCGCGAGGACCTGCCCACGTTGGTTGAGCAAGGCTAAGAAAGGCGACCCCTGCTAATCCCAATAATGTAATTGTTTTCATGACATAGAATCGTCATCGGCCTGCTCTGCTGCCATTGCGATTCAGTAGGATTTTGCGGTGCTACGCAAGGGTTGCTTCCCGGTCTCTCTTTAGAGAGATGCGGATTAGCTGGAGCGGACGAGCTCAAAAAAATGAAGAATTTCCGACCAGTCCGTGGATCGCACCTTGTCATTTTGGGCTTCTTCACGCTGGATGTCATCCTGAACGAAGTGAAGAATCTCTCAGTGGGTTATGGATTACACAAAGTTTAACTGTGTGATGCACGATCTTGGGTGAGGTCCCTCGCTCCGCTCGGGATGACATGATACCCGCTTCGTTTAACCGTGGGCTTTGATCCGCGCAGGCAAATGTTCTTCGATAGTGCGGATCAACTCTTGAATGTCGATCGGTTTGGCAAGAAATGGATGTCCATCGATGTGAAGGCCACCCGTTGCTTCGGTTCTCGTAACCAGCGCCGTCAGAAAAATGATTGGCGCGTTTTGCAATTCAGGATCAGCGCGGAATTGTGCCGCGATTTCGCCGCCGTCCTGGTCGGGCATGACGACATCAAGGAAGATCAGATCCGGCCGAAAATTTCGGGCGGTCTGATGAGCTCTGGCAGGATCGTTCTCCTCGAAGACCAGATAGCGTCCCGTTTTTTCGAGAAGAATCTTAACGAGGTGCGCGGTGTTCTTATCATTATCAACAATCAGAATCGGCCGCACGGAATTCTCAATTGAATCCAGCCAGGAGAAGGGAGCTCTGCTTCCCGTGGCAGGAAGTCCGCCTCAATTATCTTATTCATACTCTTTCGATGACGTTACCTTGTTTGCTTCCTAGCTGGTCAGCCAGGTAACAAACCAGGCGCCAAGGAATCCAATTACCAAACCGATCAATGGACTGGATATGGCGAACCACAACGGAATCGCTTCGCGTAATGGAAGCGAATCTTTTTGTCGGAAGCGCCAACGCGTGCTTGCCATTGCAACGGTTGAATGGCCTGATGCTTCTTGCGGTACTAATGGATCAAGTGGGTGAATCGCTTTCATAGCGTGAAGTGTCGACGACGATCGTGTTCCGGCTAATGCGCGTGTGTGGGATTTTGTAATGCTACCGAAGAGTTGTTCGGTGCTACCTCTTTAGAGTGAACGTGCGTAGCACAGCCATCCTGGCTGTGGGGCTGATATGCGTGTCGCCTGCCAGGTTTGTCGCGCCGTACCTCGACCAGGCAAGATGCCTGGTCGCCCGACAGGCTGGAAGCCTGTGCTACGTCTTAACGATAGCCGCCGGAGACAACAAGTGTTTCGCCAGTGATCCAGCCTGCATCTGGTGAAGCAAGAAAGACGACAGCAGGAGCAACATCGTCTGGCTGCCCGATACGACCAAGTGCGCTCTGTGATTCAAATATTTTTTGAAAATCACTTCCGACGAAACCGGCTTCATGCAGACCTTCCGTTTCTACCATCCCTGGGTTAATCGCGTTGACACGGATTTTGCGCGGTCCAAGTTCCTTGGACAGCGATTTGGTGATTGTATCCAGAGCTGCCTTTGTTGCACTGTAAACGGATGCTGTCGGCGGCGCCGACACGCTCGCGCTGGAACTGATGTTGATTACGCTTCCGCCTTCAGAACCGAAATACCTGGTTGCTTCCTGGATAGCTAAGAGTGGACCAAGAACATTCACGTCAAAGTGCTTATGGAAATGTTCCTCCGTGACATTCTCCAGGGGAAGGAACTCGTACACACCGGCATTGTTGACGAGAACATCAAGTCTGCCGAACGCCTTTTTGGTTTCGGAAAAGAGACGTTCGACTTCTGCCTTCTTCGCCATGTTCGCGCGGATAGCCACGGCTTTTCCGCCTTGCTTTGCAATTTCATCCACGACACGATCGGCTCCTTCCTTGCTAGAGGAATAGTTAACAACTACGGCCGCACCTTCGGCGGCGAGGTGTTTTGCAATTGCGGCGCCGATTCCTTTTGACCCACCAGTTACAACGGCGACTTTGTCATCAAGGTTTTTGGTATTGCTTTTCATAACATCTTGTTTTGTTTTTATTGATATCTAATAGCTTAGGTAACAGACACACCTAGCGCGGGGCCTCCGGTGAAGAAAGCCCAAGGAGCTCTGCAAGACGAGATTCATAAGATTCGCAGGTAGGACAATCTCCGTTTGGTTCAATCCAATCCGGATGCTGAACGCGTAGAGCATCATGAATTTCCTGTTGAAGTTGGAAGAAGCGCGTCACGTTTCGGTTCGTCGTCCCAGCATTCGCGTTGTTTTTGTCATTCATTATTTTGCGTTCGTCATACGTTGGCCAATTCCTCCATGATCGAATCATCAAGATTCAGAAGAGCCGCCGCAGTATTTTCTTCGAGATGTTTTATCTTTGAAGTCCCTGGGATTGGCAGGATCACAGGAGATTGTTTTAGTAACCACGCCAGCGCTACCTGCGCAGGCTGCGCGTCCAACTGCCTGGCGATTCTTGTTAAGGTGCCGTGAGCTTTCGCAAGGTCGCCGGTGGCGAGTGGAAACCACGGAATAAAGCCGATGTTTCTGCGCGTGCAGTAGTCCAGGACGTCTTCGGAATTGCGATACGCGAGGTTATATTGATTTTGCACAGTGGCGATTGGCACAACGCGACACGCAGCTTCGATTTCGGCAACACTGACTTCCGAAAGGCCAACGTGGCGGACCTTGCCTTCCTTTTGGAGATCGCGCAGCGCTCCAAATTGATCTTCGGCTGGAACCTTAGGATCGATGCGATGCAACTGGAACAAATCGATACGCTCGACACCTAACCGTCGCAGGCTCATCTCACATTCCTGTCGCAGATACTCTGGTCGGCCCAGCGGAACCCACCTGCTGGGGCCAGGCCTGGTAAGGCCAGCCTTTGTGGCAATAACAAAGCCTTTTGGGTAAGGATGCAATGCTTCGCGAATTAGTTCTTCACTTACATAGGGCCCATAGGAATCCGCCGTGTCGACCAAGTTGATACCTAGCTCAACCGCGTGGCGTAACACTGCGATTGCTTGCGCTCGATCAGCTGGCTCACCCCAAACGCCGGGACCTGTCAGTTGCATTGCACCATAGCCCAGGCGGTGAACGGGAAGGTCGCCGCCGATCGCAAACGTTCCGCTCTTTGCAGCAGGTCTCTTGTGAGCGCCGTCCACTGGGCCGGGTTCAACAGGCGCCATATGCTGCTTAATCGCCTCGATAGTCCTGCTCATTTATTTTTCTCTAATTCTACCTCTACCTCTTACCTTCACTCATGCCCATGCTCCTGCGCTTCATGCGGGATTTTCGTAAGTGCCAGGGCTGCGAGGAGTAGCACGCCACTCGGGTTTGCGCTCCTTGCTCGCCTTCGCCAGCGCACGCCGCACACCGTCGGCGTCGAGATCTGTGGCGTAAACGGGCGTGCCAGGTTGTTGCCGCCACGATTCGTCCAGTCCACCAGCATCTACGCCGTCGAATCCTAGCTCGTCGATTAGCCGCAGTACAACAGCCTTCGCTGCCGGATCGTCACCCGCAACGGGCAAAGCAATTCGTCCAGGGCTGCCTGGCGGCCGCCCCAATTCGTAAAGGTGCTCAGCATAAATGTTGTTGAACGCTTTTACTAAGGGACGGCCTAGTTGCTTTTCGACCCACTGACTCTCAGCCAATCCATTTTCGATTCCGTCAATTCGACCGTCACGTTGTTGCGGGTAGTAATTGCCTGTGTCCACGACGACCACGTTCTTAGGGGTCTTTGCGAACAGACCGGCTGGCAGGGAGGGAATGTTCCTAAGAGGGATCGTCACAACAGCCACATCCCCAGCTTGAGCTGCTTGCTCAACTGTAACTGGAGTTGCGCCGGTTTCAGCCGCCAAGTCGGTTAGCGTTTCAGGTCCTCTCGAGTTGGCGACAAATACGTGATGACCGAGCGCGCTAAAGCGACGAGTCAGAGTGCCACCGATGTTCCCCGCACCAATGATCCCGATTTTCATATTTGCTTTGCCGTGCAGCTTCGTTTCAGATTTGCCTTCAGACGTTCAATTCAGATGAAATCTCCCGCCAATGCGCGTGCGAGAGATTTTTCGCTATCCCAAAAGAGATAATCTTTGAGTGGCGGCGCAGTAGGAAGTCAGGCAGCCTTGCCTGACTCGGCAACCGGGCTGCTAGCCCGGCGACCACAGATTGTTCGGCAGGCAAGCCGCCTGCCCCCGAGACAAGCTAGCAGCTTGTCATCCTAACCCAGTGACTCAACTAGCAGGTTCTGGCTGAGGCTTGGTTTGGCTAACTTGCGCCGCGGTTGTTTTTTCTTTGCGCCCGGCGAAGAGCCGCTCGATCACGTAGAACGTCACCGGAATAAGGAAAATGGCGATTCCCGAGGCAGCGATCATTCCACCGATCACGGTTGAACCGAGGACGCGGCGCGCGACAGCACCGGAGCCCGTGGCAAACCAAAGCGGCAGAAGACCGAAAATAAAAGCAAAGGAAGTCATGAGGATCGGGCGAAGACGCAGGCGCGCGCCTTCGAGCGCGGCATCGATCAGCGGCTTGCCTTTCTCATATTCGGCCTTGGCAAATTCGACAATAAGGATTGCGTTCTTCGCCGCCAGACCGATGAGCATGATCAAGCCGATTTGCACGTAGATGTTATTTTGCATCCCGCGCAGCCAAAGCGTCGCAAACGCGCCGAACACTGCGACCGGTGTTCCGAGGAGCACACTGAACGGCAACGACCAGCTTTCATAAAGTGCAGCGAGGATCAGGAACACGAAAATGAGCGACATTCCGAACACGAGAGTTGGGGATACGCCCTGCTGCGCTTTTTTTTCCTGAAACGACAGACCAAGATAGTCGTAGCCCATTTCGCGCGGCATGGTTTGGCGGAACGCTTCTTCGAGCGCGTTCATTGCCTGGTACGAGCTATAACCAGGCGCGGCCGAACCGTTGATCTGGGCCGCGCGGTATTCGTTGTAACGCAACGTGAATTCCGGACCGGCGATATTCTGGATAGTTGAAATGGCATCGAGCGGCACGGGATCGCCGTTGGAGTTGCGCACGAAGAATTGGCCAACGTTGTTCGCGTCGGTGCGATAATCGCCTTCGGCCTCTATGTAAACCTGCCATGTTCGTCCGAAGCGATTGAAGTAGTTCACAAAAAAACCGCCCATGAACGTCTGGAGTGTCTGATAGACCTGGCCGAGATCGATCCCCTGCTTGATGACTTTGTCGCGATCGACGTTCACGAAAACCTGCGGAACGTTCGGCAGAAAGGTCGGAATAAGCGTACCTAGCTCCGGCCGTTTGCGTGCTGCATCTAAGAATGTCTTCAGATTTTGCGCCAGGAACGCGACATCCTTGCCGGCGCGATCTTCCAAAATAAATTGGAATCCGCCGGAAGTGCCCACGCCGGGAATCGCCGGCGGCGGAAACGCGAAGGCGATACCTTCGGTAAGCCCGGCGAGCTGTTTATTAATGTTCGCCTTGATGGCGGCGTATTGTTCTTCCGGCTTGGTCCGTTCGCTCCAGGGCTTGAAGGTGACGAAGAAGAACGCGCTATAAGTATTTTGCACCAGGCTGAGCAAACTGAATCCGATCACGCTGGTCGTGTACTGGACGCCCGGAGTCTTGCTGAGCATTTCTTCGATCTTGCGAGATGCGGCATCAGTGCGCTCAAGCGATGCGGCGTCCGGTAATTGCAATGCGAGATATACGTAGCCCTGGTCTTCTTCCGGTAAAAAGCCACTCGGCAATCGCGATCCAAACAGGCCCGCGCCGATCGCGAGCACTGCGAGCAGCGCGAAGCTAAGCAACGCCTTTCGAATGGCGATCCGCGACCAGTTCACGTAACCGTGTGTTGCGACGCCGAAGACGCGATTGAACCGATCGAAAAACCAGCCAACTGGACCACGCGTTTTCTTTCGCGGGCGGAGCAGCAGGGCTGAAAGTGCCGGGCTCAGCGAGAGCGCGTTGAACGCCGAGAAAATGACGGAGATAGCAATCGTGAGCGCGAACTGTTGATACAAGCGGCCGGTAATCCCGGGAAGAAATGCGGTAGGAATAAATACGGCCGAAAGTACGAGTGCGACGCCGATTACCACTCCCGAGACTTCGCGCATCGCCTGAAGTGTCGCGTCACGCGGCGACATTCCTTCTTCAATGTGACGCTCAACTGCTTCGACAACAACAATCGCATCGTCAACCACAAGCCCGATGGCGAGCACAAGTCCGAAAAGCGAAAGCGTGTTGATCGAGAATCCGAACAACGGGAATACTACAAACGTGCCGAGCA
>JBKPLD010000130.1:0-22090 GCA_046731415.1 Verrucomicrobiota bacterium | reverse complement strand
CCAGTTACATTTTCGGCTCCGAGTGCATCCACTGCAATGACTGCAGTGACTGCAGAATCGACTCCGCCGCTCAGGCCGATCACCGCAGAATGGAAGTTGCACTTACGAAAATAATCGCGAACTCCCAGCGAAAGCGCTGCGAAAAGTTCCTCCGAAGTCTTGCCTTCGTGAAATTTAATCGCGGCCTTTGAATTTGTATCGACGATTTTGTTGTCTTCACGAAACGCTGGCAGTTGTGCAATCAAATCGCCGGAAGTATTGACGGCGATCGAGTTTCCATCGAAGACCAGTTGATCGTTCCCGCCCACAACGTTGCAGTAGCAAATTGGACGTTGATAAGCCCGGGCCTGCGCCTGGATCATTTCAAGCCGACACGCCGGCGCTCCCAGACGAAATGGTGACGCGCTCAGATTAAGAATAACCTCTGCGCCTTGCTCTACAAGGGAACGCACGGGTTCGACGTCGTAAAGCGGCCGCGGCAGATATTCATCCGTCCAGATGTCCTCGCAAATGGTCACACCGACTTTCTTCCCTTGAACTTCAAACGGCGCGACACGTCTAGCCGGCTCGAAATAACGGTCCTCATCAAAAACGTCGTAAGTAGGCAAAAGCGATTTGTACGTTTTGCGAATCGGTTTGCCGCGCTCCAGCAAAGCAGCGGCATTATGAAAGGGTTTGCCACGCCCTTTATTGCGATCGACAAATCCGACCAGTAGCGCTGACTTTCCCACGTGAGCGTGCAACTTCTCGAGGATAGCAAGATTCTCTGGAACGAACCGGGATTTAAAAACCAAATCCTGCGGAGGATATCCAGTGATAGCCAGCTCCGGCGTGAGCACTAATTCAGCACCTTCATTCGCGAGCCGCTCGTAAGCAGCGACGATCAATTCGCAATTACCCCTCAAATCTCCAACCGTAGGGTTAATTTGAGCGAAACCAATCTTCATGCCGCCTAGGGCAGATTATGCGCAACATGGCGACCAGCAAGCCTCAGCCTATTTACCATGGCTCACTCGCCAGATGGTGCCGTTCCCGTCTTCGCTGATGAGAAGGCTGCCGTCTTTGGCGACTGTAATTCCCACAGGGCGACCCCACACTTTGCCCTTCGGGGTAACAAACCCAGTCACGAAATCTTCATATTCTCCGCGCGTTTTGCCTGTCGAATGATCGAACGGCACGCGCACGACCTTGTAACCGGTCCGCTTCATCCGGTTCCAGGAGCCGTGAAACGCCGCGAAAATGTCGCCTTTGTATTCAGATGGAAATTGGTCGCCGGTGTAGAAAGACAAATTAAGGCTAGCCGAGTGCGCTTGGACGAGCACATCCGGGACAATGACCTTATCAGCGAGTTCAGGGTGTTTTCCCTTGTGCCGTGGATCAGGATGATTGCCGATGTAAAACCATGGCCAGCCATAAAAGCCACCGGGGCGCACACTGCTGATGTAGTCGGGAGGTAGATCTTCGCCGATTTCATCCCGTTCGTTTGTGCTCATCCAGAGCTCGTCGGTGCCGGGGCGAAACGCAATTCCCACAGCGTTGCGAATCCCCCAGGCGTAAACCTTTTGCTCAGTGCCCTCGGGATTAAACTCGAAGATCCGTGCGCGATTTTCTTCCGTTGCCTTATCCGACACATTTGAGCGTGAACCGATCGACACGTACATCTTTTTGCCGTCCGGCGAGAAAACGATGTCGCGTGTCCAATGACCACCCCCGCGCAATAACCCGCCGGGAGAAAGGTGAGCGGCCAGCTGCTGCGCGGGCCCGCGCGCTTTTAGATCGCCATTGCGATATGGAAACCGGATCAAGCCGTCGGTATTAGCGACATACAGAAATTGAGGCTCGTTACCGGGCGGGTAAAAGGCAATTCCAAATGGCTTGTTCAAGTTGCGTTCGGTGAAGATTTCATTGGTGTCGCAGCGGCCGCTCTTCTTCGTATCACGCAATACCCGAATTTGATTGGCGCGGCTTTCCACGACAAAGATGTCGCAGTTAGGCGCGGTGAGAAGAAATCGCGGATCACGAAATCCGCTGGCGTATAAGTTGATTTTGAAACCTGGTAGTACGTGGGGCTGAGCATCCGCAGGACGATCAATCACGTGGGCCCGATTAATCGCCAAAACATTTGAACTCGGCGTCGGCAAATCCTGGACACTGATCTTGCGTCGCACCCCGGGCGCGTCGCTTGTCCAATCGCCCACGGCAGCTTTGCCCGTGAGGAGCGCGCTCGGCTCCGCAACCGTTTCAATGGGAGCAGCGAAACTGAATATGATTACGCCAAAGATCGCGGCTGAAAAAACGCAAAGGAGGCGGCCATTTCCCATGCTTCCTTCTAATCGGTTCCTGCTGCGTGATCGCGTGGATTGGCGCTTCTCGCTATTTCTGGGAAGCACAGGCTGCTAGCCTGTAGGTCTCGGCAGCTTGCCGAGACGGGGAAACGACGTCAGGTCTGAATTGCGTGCGCAAAGATGTTGCCGGCAACTACAGGCTACCCAGAAAAGCGCGCAATACCCAGAACGAGCGATTAGCGCGGAATCGTACCGAGCCTTTCGACCAGCGTCTTGCCTTTTTTGCGATCGTTGACTACGAACGTGTTGTTTTCGCCGTGAGTGGACCACGGACCCCGCGGCACTTCGCTGAACTCTACAAACTTCCAGTCGGTAACGTCAGTTTCCTTCAATCCAAGGTAATCGCGCACAGCAGGCGACACATCGAGGCCGGCGCCTTTGTTCAGATTAGGTTTTGGACGTTCGTTACCGAACACGTACTGCCAGTGATCGGTGCGGAATGGGCCTGCATCTTCCCATTGGGCATAAGCAGTTCGATTGCCTTTGCGAATGGCGATCCATCGATCTTTACACGTAGAAACAGCGGGCCCCTGGTAAGCTTCCTTAAACCAGGGAACAACGCGCGGTGCTTCCGCCCGATGACCGGTGCGCGCCTTGTCGTTATAGGGAAGGGCGCAATAAAATGGATTCTGTCGCGGCGTGAATTTTACCGGCATGTAATTGCTGCGATTCGAGGGATTCGGATCGTCAAACCCGCCGTAGTTTTTTGTCCATTGTTTGTCCCATGAGCTCGTGCGATTGGGCGTCAGATTGTTTCCGCTCGGTTGCTCGCCAATCCAAAAAACAGTCGTGACAATGTTGGCTTTCCACGAATAGCGCTGTGCGGTTTCCGATTGCGTTTTGAATAATTGTCCCGGGACAAATGCGATTGATGTGACGTCGCCTGAACGATCGTCTGCTGATTTTTGGGATTTTTTGCTGAATTTTGTCTTAGCAGGTTCCGCTTTTTCCCCCGTGCCGTGTGCAAAAAGAGAGGAGATCGACGAAAGGATGACCGCGATCGTGTGAGTAAGTTTTCCTGGTTTCATTGTTATGATGTTAAGGCAGCGCGAAAAGCAAGGGATGCATCTTTCTTTATTTTCGTTCACGAGGACGCGGATGCGCGTCAGTCGGCGCGAACTCAGATGCGCGTAAGTGCTTGCTGAATCTCGATGCGGATTCAGATTAGTCAAGCCGCAAAAGTTGCGCCCGTGAATGACGAGAATAAACGCGAATAGTTACGGCCGCATCCATCATGTCATTCTGAGCGAAGCAAAGAAGCTCTGGTTAATTTCCGCGGCAGATCTTCTACAGAACCGGCTGGAGATGTTTCGGGGAGCCTGTCCTGAGCGAAGCCGAAAGGCTCAACATGACAGTCCATTTGTCAGTTGAGGTGGGATGAGAGGCGCACATGCCACGTCAGACAAATTTTCCCGGATTTAAGATGTCGTTTGGATCGAGTGCTTGTTTGAGTCGGTGATGCAACTCGCGTGCCGTGTGACTGGTTGCCTCTGGCCACCAGCGTTTTTTCGCGAGACCAATTCCGTGTTCCCCGGTAATTACGCCACCCCATGCCAACACTTGTGCGAAGAGATCGTCCAACGCGTGCTCCACTCTTTCTCGCACCGCGGCCTCGCGATTGTAACGCTCTGCCATGATATTGACGTGAATGTTGCCGTCACCGGCATGCCCAAAACACGCGATCGGAAATCCATAGTTGGCCTGCAGCGTTTCCGCGAATTCCATGAGATCGACCAGACGACTGCGCGGCACGACCACATCCTCGTTTAACTTCGTGAGGCCGGTCGCACGCAATGAATTGCTGAACTCCCGCCGTAACGCCCAGAGTTTTTCGCAATCCGCTTCACCGATCGCTATCTCGAGGGCGTTTGGTTTTCTTTTCTCGAGCAACTCGCGAATCGCGGCTGCTTCGCTACGAACACTTTCTTCCTGGCCATCGAGATCAACCAGCAGATGCGCGTTACCATCGGGGACGAGCATTTTCCGCAGATCGCGCCGCGCCGCTTCCAAAGTGAAGTGATCGGCGATTTCCAGCGAGGAAGGCAAAAACCCCGCTGCGAAGATCGCCTGCACGGCTTCGGCGGCTTGTGCCGCGGTCGCAAACGCAGCCGACAAAGTCGCGCGCGCCGGTGGAAGCGGAAGCAAACGCAACGTGATCTCAGTCACCACGCCGAGCATTCCTTCCGAGCCAACGAACAAGCCGATTAGATCGAATCCGGTCTTGTTCTTGTGGACGCGACCTCCTGTCTGCAGCACTTCGCCATTGGCCAGCACCACTTCCAGCCCGATTACGTAATTTCGCGTCACGCCGTATTTCAAACAACGCGGCCCGCCCGCGTTCGTGGCAACGTTTCCGCCGATGGTGCAATCTTTCATGCTCGCAGGGTCAGGCGGATAAAATAATTTTTGTGCACGCGCTGCGGCTTTCAGATCAGCGGTAAACACTCCCGGTTCAACAATAGCGACTGCGTTGGAGAAGCTGATTTCCTTGATCCGATTCATCCGGGCCAGCGACAGGGCAATTCCGCCATATGCCGGCACACACCCGCCCACATAGCCATAGCCGCCGCCGCGCGCTGTTACTGGGATTCTTTCCCGTGATGCAAACTGAAGCAGTTTGCTGATGTCGTTCGTTGATCTTGCAAAGACGACGGCATCCGGTTCGCGCGCTGCGAACCATTTGTCCCCGCTGTGCGTCGCAAGCGTTTCCGGATCATCGGCAATAACTTCATTGCCCAGCAAATCGCGCAACTTCGATGCAAGATTCGTGGTCATGCTCTTAATCGTGCTCGTGCCTGATCAAATTAGCCGAATAGGAGCACGAGCACGAGCACGAGCACGAGACTAAATCGCCACGCGGTAATGCCGCGCCTGCTCCATCCGTGTAAGAAGTTTTTCAACTCCCGGAAAAATTACTGGCTTATTCTCGTCAGGGCCGGCGAATTCTTTCACGCCAACCATTGAATCGAATCGAAGCAGGGTGACGAATTCGGTTTCATCACCACCTTCGCGGATGAACAGTTCTGCGCCGCGATAGCCCGTGATGTTTCTCGCAGCAATGCTGGGGAAAATTTCATCGCGCAGCATGGCTTCATATGTCTTCGCGTCCGATCGTTTCGTCCAGCCATGCCAGATTCGTGCAATCATATTTCGTTCCGATGGTAGAGCGCGATCCCGGACGGGCCGTTCTGCGTTCGATTACGAGCAAGAGTAAGAGCGAGAGCGACAGGAAGGGGAAGAGCTGATCACATGCCCATAATTTGATAGCCGCCATCGACATAGATGACCTGGCCGGTTATTGCCGCGGCTCCATCGCTGGCAAGAAAAACTCCGGTGGTGCCTAACTCGGCCGGATCACAACTGCGTTTCAATGGCGCGCGTTCCTGATAATGCTTCAACATCGACGTGAACCCGCTGATGCCACGCGCGGCCAGCGTCTGGACTGGTCCGGCAGAAATGCAGTTTACCCGGATTTTTTTCGGGCCGAGATCGTAAGCTAAATAACGCGTGCTGGCTTCGAGGCTGGCTTTGGCTACGCCCATTACATTGTAGTGCGGCACGACTTTCTCCGAGCCGTAGTAAGTCATCGCAACAATGCTGCCGCCATTTGTCATCAAAGGCGTCACCTCACGCGCGAGCGCCACGAGTGAGTAGGCACTAATATCATGCGCGCCCCGGAACGCTTCACGCGTCGTGCTCAGAAAATCGCCTTCCAATGCTTCTCGCGGCGCGAACGCGAGTGAGTGAAGCATTAAGTCCACACGATTGGTTTGCCCGCGCACGTTTTCGAAAAATGCTTTGATCTCATCGTCGCTGGAAACGTCGCAGGGAAACAAGGGAGTGCTTTCTCCGAATTCACCGACCAAGTCCTCGACGTTTTCCTTTAGTCGTTCCCCTTGATAATTGAAAATCAAGCGCGCGCCGGCGGCAGCCCATGCTTTCGCGATAGCCCATGCGATGCTGCGCTTGTTTGCCACGCCGAAGACCAAACCGACTTTTCCTGCCAAAACTTGCTGCGTCATAAAGCTCTGCACGATACCCGTATTTCCGATATCGCAAAGATGCTGATCCTCGCTAATGTCTGCGGCTTATGACTACTCGATCTCGCTTTTTCTGCGCTTTGTTCGCTTGGATTTCGTCGATTTCGATTTCAATGGCACAAGAGCACACCCCGTCAGGAAGTACGCCGCTTGCTGGCACGTCAGCTACAGCTGCGTCTTCGCCAAACGCGCTCTCGTCTGCTACAACACCCACGCCGTCGGCGACCCCGTCCCAGTTGACGGACGTGCTGTTCAAGAATCTGAAGGCACGCTCGATCGGACCAGCCGTGATGGGTGGTCGCGTCTCGGACATTGCGATTAGCCCAAACAATCCGTTTGTCTTCTACGTCGGCCTCGGACACGGCGGCATTTTCAAAACGAACGACAGCGGCGTCACGTTCGATCCCATTTTTGACAAACAACCGGCTCTCTCAATCGGTGCAGTCGCAATCGCGCCTTCCGATTCGGATGTGATTTGGGTCGGCACCGGCGAAGCTAACGATCGGAATTCGTCTGACTGGGGCGACGGCGTTTATCGATCAACCGATGGTGGGGAGAAATGGCAGAACATCGGCTTGAAAAACAGTCGTGCTATTGCGCGCATTGTCGTCGATCCAAAAAGGCCGGATGTCGCTTACGTCGCCGCGATGGGCAATTTGTGGGCGGATGGCGGCGAGCGTGGGCTGTTCAAAACCACTGATGCGGGCAAAACGTGGAAGCTGGTTTTGAAAGCAGACGCGCCGCATGATGTGCACACGGGATGTGGCGACGTGGTCGTCGATCCAACGAATGCGGAGATCGTTTATGCTGCTCTTTATGCAAGGCAACGCACACCCTGGAGTTTTACTTCAGGTCCCAGCGTGACGGGCGGCGAAGACGTCGGTGGAATTTTCAAGAGCACCGATGGTGGCACGACCTGGAAAAAACTTGGCGGCGGTCTGCCAGCCCAAACCGGTCGCATTGGTCTGGCGATCAGCGCGAGTAACCCGAAGATAGTCATGGCGGTCGTGCAGAGCTACGAAGGAGGATTTGGCAGACTGGATGATCTGCGTAGCAAAACGGGCGGAGTTTTTCGCTCCGATGACGGAGGAGAAAAATGGACGCGCATGAGCGCCATGGATCCGCGTCCTTTTTATTTCAGCCAGATTCGCATCGATCCGGCGAACGATCAGCGCGTTTATGTTCTGGGCTTCGCTTTGCTGGTGTCTGATGACGGCGGCAAAAACTTTCGCGAAGATCTGAGCGAGAAAGTTCATCCAGATTGTCACGCGCTCGCGATTCAACCCGGCACTGTGCCAGCGCCGAAGCCGCCGAAACCGGAAGACAAAAACAAGCCTCCTAAACCACAAGTTTGCCAGCGTTTGCTGCTCGGGACAGATGGCGGCGTTTATCAAAGTTTCGCCGGTGGCAAAAACTGGGATCATCTGAACAAAATTCCTTCGGGGGAATATTATCGGATTTCGCTCGACGACACGAAACCGTATTTCCGAATTGCTGGCGGTCTTCAGGACAATGAGAACTGGGTGGGCCCGAGCGCGGTGCAAAGTAAGGAGGGGATTCGCAACAGCGATTGGACTGCTCTAGCCGGGGGTGACGGCTTTTATGTCCTATTCGATCCAGCCGATCGCGACACTTTTTATGCGGAAAGTCAGGGGGGCGAAGTTCATCGGATGAATTTGCGAAATGGCGAGATACGGCGTTTGCGTCCCGAGCCGGCCGAAGGCCAGCCGCGCTATCGCTTCCATTGGAATTCACCAATGATCATGAGCCGATATAAACCGGGCGTGATTTACCTCGGCGGCAATTGTGTCTTCAAACTCACCGACCGAATGGAAAAATACTCCGTGATCAGTCCTGATCTCACCTACAATGATCCAACCAAGACAAACGCCACCGGAAGTGGCGCGGAAAATTATGGCGTCGTCTTTTCGCTGGCTGAGTCGCCGAAGCGCGCCGGTCTTTTGTGGGCGGGGACCGATGATGGGCGGCTCTGGATTACGGAGAATGACGGTGGCAAATGGACGGAATTGACGGGCAATTTGCCGGAACCTGCGCGCGATCAATGGATCGTGCGTATTGAGCCATCCAATACTGATGCAAACGTGGCGTACGTTGCGATCAATGCGTATCGCTCGGGTAATGACAGCCCCTTGATTTTGCACACCGCTGATCTGGGAAAAACATGGCAATCTGTCGCAGGCGATCTTCCGCAAGGCGATCCTGTTGAAGTGGTCCGCGAAGACCCGGTGAATCCGAAATTGCTTTATGTCGGAACGCACTTCGGGGTGTTCGCCTCTTTCGATCAAGGCGCGCATTGGGTACGCATTGGCGATGTTCCGTCGGTCCGTGTGGATGACATCCAGATTCATCCGCGCACTTCCGACCTTGTTATCGCAACACACGGTCGCAGTATTGCCATTCTTGACGACACAATCCCGTTTCGCGAATTCACACCAGAGATTGCATCCAAGTCGGCTCAATTGTTCAGCGTGCGTTCGGTGACCGGCGCTTATCTTCAACCGGGATTTGTTGATTCGAACGCCAAGGGGATTTATCGCGGTCAAAATCCGGCCGAAGGTGCGTTGTTCACAGTCTGGGTACGAGAGTTTACCGGCGACGAAATTAAGATCGTCGTGACAAAACCAACTGGACAGCCAGTCGCAAATCTAAAAGCGCCGGGCACGCCAGGTTTTACTCGCTTGAACTGGGACCTGCGGCCGACCAAGGACGTGATCGCTGAATACGGCGGTGACGATCCGAAGCGGCTTCTCCCGGCCGGAGATTACACAGCGGAATTAACTTTCGGCACAACGAAGATGAAACAGACGTTTCACGTTGATCTTGCCGAGGGCATCACTCCGCGGTGAGCGTTGGGAATGCCTGCGATAGGGATTACGGGCGGAATCTCCACCGGCAAAAGCACCTTCTGCAATTGCCTGCGGGAAATTGTGCCGGCAGCGAAATTTTTTGACGCCGATCTGGCGGCTCGTTCACTGGCCGAACTTCCAGAGGTGAAAAAGGAAATCCTCGGTCAGTTCGGCAGCGGAGTCTTTTCGCCGAGCGAAGGCTTGAATCGAGCGAAACTTCGAGCGATAGTATTTGGCGACGCGACCAAGAGGCGCGCTCTCGAACAAATTCTTCACCCTAGAATTCGACGCCAGTGGATGGCTCAGGCGGAAACGCATCGTAATTCTTCTGATTTTTTCTTTGCAGATATTCCACTTCTTTATGAAACGGGTGGCGAAACGTTGTGCGAGCGAGTCGTTGTGGTTGCCTGTTCGCATAAGGTGCAGTTAGATCGGCTGGCAAAGCGAAAATTTTTGAAAAGCTCAGAAGCGGAACAAATGATTAACTCACAAATGGCACTCGCGGAGAAAATCAGACGCGCGGATCATGTCGTTTGGAATAACAGCGACCGTGCGACACTGAAGGAGCAAGCGAGAGAGCTCGTCGTGCTTTGGCAAGAGCAGTCATGGAGTGGCAGGTAACAAATCTCGTGGTAAGGACGCTGCGCTGCGGCGTCCGGACAGCGCAGCGCGGTGTCCCTATCAAAACGAAATCATGGACGAAAATGTAGAGACATCGCCATCTGCAGGAACAGATCTTGTAGACCCGGCCATTGGCGGCGGGCGGGGGTCAACGCCGCCGGCTACTGCGCGCACAATCGATCTAAACGAACTACAAGAGTCTTCGGCTGAGGAGGTGGAGATCCTGGCACGCGACTTGGACGTATATCTGCACCCGGCGCGCTCGCGTCATCAGCACATTCTCGATATCATCCGCCCGGTGTTAGCAAGTGGCGCTGTGGTCACCGCGGAAGGGTTTCTCGATCAGGTAGGCGATTCATTCGCCATGCTGCGCTGGCCGAGGCTGAACTTTTTGCCGGTCCCCGAGGATGTTTGCGTTTCCCGCATGCTCATCGACCAACATCATTTGCGTCCTGGACAAAAGGTTGCGGGGACTGTGCAGTTGCCGGGCCAGCGCGGGAAATTCCTTTCTCTTGAGAAGGTCACAACCATTGAGGGCAAGGCGGCTGAGGGATGGACCGAGCCAATAGATTTTGAAAAACTCACGCCACAGTTTCCGCAGGGCAGAATCATTCTGGAAAATCCAAAGACGAATTCCCTTACTGCGCGAGCAGTGGATTTGCTCACACCGCTCGGTCGCGGGCAGCGCGGGCTTATCGTGGCGCCGCCGCGAGTGGGCAAGACGATTCTGCTAAAGGAAATCGCCAAGGCCATTCGGGTAAATCATCCCGACATTGTTCTTATATTACTCCTGGTGGACGAGCGGCCCGAAGAAGTGACGGATCTGGAGCGGGAAGTGGATTGTCAGATTTATCATTCCAATTTTGACGAAAGCGTGCAGCGCCACGTGCAAGTAGCAGAGATGGTGATGGAGCGCGCTAAACGCCTTGTGGAAATGAAACAGGATGTCGTTTTATTGCTCGACAGCATCACGCGGCTTTCGCGTGGATACAACAACATGCAGCCGGGCAGGGGACGAATTATGTCGGGTGGCGTAGAAGCGAAAGCGCTGATCAAGCCGAAAAAATTTTTCGGTTCCGCGCGGAATGTGGAGGAAGGCGGCAGTCTGACCGTCCTCGCGACGGCTTTAACCGAAACCGGTAGTCGAATGGATGAATTGATTTTTGAAGAGTTCAAGGGCACCGGTAATATGGAGTTGCACCTCGATCGCGCCCTCCAGGAGAAACGGCTATATCCAGCGATCCATCCATTGCTTTCAGCGACGCGGCGCGAGGAGCTGCTGTATCATCCCGATGAATGGGAACGCGTGCTGATGTTGCGCAAAACGATGGCGGCGCTTCCACCACTCGAAGCGATGGAAAAACTAATCGACAATCTTCAGGCGACCAAAACCAACGCTGAATTGCTTTTGAGCGGATTGCGCTGACGCGAAACGTGATTACCGACGCAGCGCAACTCGCGAGTTTACTTGAGCAAATCGAATCTGCCGATCGCGTCGCAGTCGATACGGAGGCAGACAGTCTGCATTCTTATCGGGAAAAGCTGTGTTTGCTGCAGATCAGCGTTCCAGTAGCGGTGGACACCTGCGGGTATTATGATTGCATTGTCGATCCACTGGCCGACGTCGATCTCGAACCGCTGCGTCGCGCGCTGGAAGATAAAGAGATTGTTTTGCACGGTGCCGACTATGATCTGCGAATGCTGCGCCGCGGTCTGAATCTGGTAGCGAGCAGAATTTTCGATACAATGATCGCAGCTCGTCTTCTCGGAATTCGAGAGTTTAGCCTGGCTGCGTTGGTGAAACGCTATTTCGGCCTCACACTGTTGAAAGGGTCACAAAAGGCAAATTGGGCGAAACGACCTTTACCGCCGCGGATGGCGGAATACGCCATTAATGACGTGCATTACCTACTGCCACTTGCCGAAAAGTTGGAAGCAGAGTTGGATGGTTGTGGGCGCCGGGATTGGCTGCGGCAATCATGCCGACGGGCTGTCGAACTAGCGGCCGTCGAGCGAACCCGTAATCAGGACGATCTCTGGCGTATCCGCGGATCTGGCATTCTTCGTGGACGCGCCGCTGTAGTACTTCGCGCACTTTGGCAATGGCGGGAAAGTGAAGCAGAAAGCGCGGATCGCCCGCCGTTTCACATTTTGCAGAATGAAGACCTCTTGAGAGCTGCGACGAAATTCGCTTCGGGAAGTGTTCCTGACTATAGGCATTTTTCATTCCGCCGGCGTCAGGCATTTCGCGAGGCCGCACAAGTTGCATTGCAGGCACCTGAATCGGAATGGCCCGTTTCGCGTCGCCACTCCGGGCTACGCCCCACTACCGAGACGATCCAGCGCGCAGAAGAGCTGCGTCGGCGACGCAACCAATCGGCTGAAGAACTCGGATTGGAACCTTCGTTCATCGCACCTCGAAGCACGCTCGAGGCGATCGCCGCAGATGACGCCCGAGCCCCGACATTGCTGGCGCCGTGGCAGCGCCAGTTGCTGGGTGCCTCAGTTCTTGGCAGCAAGGATTTGAAAAGGCAGGAACCGACCTCGGATTTTTTGGGAAACTTTGCTGGGTAATTTCCGGATAAGTACCTTGTAGGGGTGTAAAAAATCCTTGACCTAAGAAGGTTTAGGCGCCAAAAAGCCCGCCGGAATTAGGTCTTCCGACCAACGTGCGCATGAACCGGCAGCCTTGCCTCCTTACCTTCATAATCTTCGCGACCTCGCTTGCGACTTGGTTTCCCTGCAGCCTTAGTGCCGCCGCGGGTGACGAAGCGCGGGTCACCCGGATAAAGAATCACGTTCAATTCGCAGATTCCAGGAACGCTACTCGTTCCGCCTCGGTGAACGACGTGGTCCATGAGGAGACCGTCATACGAACCGGCAATGGTTCGCGCGCTGAGTTAACTTTTTCCGACGAAACGGTCGTGCGGCTCGCAGCCCATACTACATTTGATTTCAATCGTGGAACTCGCGGTTTGAATCTGAGAGATGGCGCCGTGCTTGTGCAGGCGCCAAAGCGGGCAAACAATGTGACAATTCACGCAGGCAGCGTCACGGCAGCGGTGGCAGGCACCACCGTGATGATCGAGTTTCATCCCGGCTTCTACAAGTTTTTGGTGTTAGAAGGCACGGCCCGATCGTATCGCCCCGGGCATCTTGGCGACTCGGTTCTGGTTCGTGCGGGCGAAATGCTGTTCGGCAACCCGGAAGCTGCGCTTAGTGATCCGGTAGACATCGATATTGACCGATTTATGAAGACGAGTGGCTTCGTTACAGATTTTTCTCCACTGCGCAGCGAAAAGTCGATCGTGGCGGAGAGTCAGAAGCAGCAGAGCGAAAAATCAAACAAAACTCTGGTTGATACGAACCTGGTCATTTTCGGGGGCGGCACACAAGTCTCGGTTGTCGGCCAGGAGCAGACTGACACCGCCGGGCACACAACTGCAGCACTAGCGACACCGCGCCGAGTGCCAAGCCTTAGTCCTAATGCAGCTCCCGCCTTACCGTAGTGACCCAGTATGAAAAAATCTTTTGCGCAAATCTTTTTGGGCGGACTAATCGTCGTTTTTTGCCTCGCCGGCGCAGCCCGCTTTGTTGCTGCCGACCAATTGCAACAAGCGCGCGTATCTCAGGTGATCCAGGACGTCCGATTGATGGAAGCTCATGGCGCGCCGCGACCGGCAGCTGTGAATGACACCGTCACGGAGCGGATGGGAGTCCGCACAGGCGTGGAATCGCGAGCTGAACTGACTTTCACCGATCTGACGCTAACACGACTCGGGGCGAACACGATTTTCAGTTTTAAACAAGGAGCGCGTGAACTTGATCTGACGAGTGGTGCGGTCCTTCTGGAGGTGCCGCCCAAAGCACCGGCGGTCAAGGTCAGCACATCGGCCGTTACAGCGGCGGTGACCGGAGGGACGGCTCTTTTCGCCACGGGCCCGCCGACGAAATTCATGGTCTTGGAAGGCACCGGCACGTTTTATCCGAAGGGTCATCCTGAAAGAGCCGTGATCGTGCACGGTGGTGAAATGATGATGATGACGTCAGAGGGGCGGATGACGAAACCACAGAAGTTTGATGTAAAACTCGTCCTTGAGACGTCGGGTCTGATTCAGGATTTCCCGCCCCTGGCGAATCTGCCATTAATCCTGGCGGTAGTGAATCTGCAGCTCGCGGAGCAGCAATTGGCTGGGCCAAATCAGTCTCTCGCCAGAAGCCTGGTAGATGTGATTGGCACGACCGATCAAAACGTGAACACGAACCCGGTTGTTTTAGTAAGTAATTCGAGTCCCACTGCCCCGCCCTTATCACCGACGCCGCCACCACTGACGCCGACTCCGCCGCCGGCAACCCCAACGCCGCCGCCGCCAACTCCAACGCCACCGCCGCCAACCCCAACGGTATCTCCCTCGGGAACGCCAACTAAGTTTGGCACGCCAAGCACTATTAATTCCCCGAACCCTTACGTGATAACGAGTGGCACACTCATTACCACTGATCCCTCGATCACTACGAATGGCGTTACCGATTATGGCAAAATCTATCGCGGACAATCGACTGACGGTGCGTTCTCTGCGTGGGCATTTGGATCAACATCCGGGTTTGACACTGGAAGCGGTTTCGACGGCCTCATCGGCGCTGGTTCAGCTGCGGCGTTCAAGTTCGCTGCCCTACAGTTAACCGGTGATCCCATCATCGACACGACAAACGGCGAAACCAATTTGGCACTCATAGCCGTTGACGGCATTACTTCCGGTGGTCCTGGTGCCGTATTGACGTTCGAAGGCATCAACGGCCTGTTACTCGCCACGCAGAACGGGGCAATCACCCTGGGTTCGGAGATCTCATTCTCTGGCTTGCACGACCTGACGATTTACGCTCGCGGTGCCATCAGTGATTTAACGCTCGGCTCCGATATAAGCACAACGAACCAGGTCAGCCTGTTTGCCGAGCGCGACATGTCGCTGGCGTCCAATATTACAACGGAGAATCTATATGCATTCGTCGGGCGCAACGTTTCGATTAGCGGCGAGGGAGCAATCCTTGCCCCAACCATAACTCTTTTGGCTGGGCAGAACCTGAATTGGACCGGCCAAATTTCTGATGAAACAGCGTTCAATTCCAACGGCAACGTAAGCATTTCTGCCGGTCAGACGATCAATGTTGCCAATGATCTGACCATCATTCGAAGAAATGGGGGAATTACTTCGGGTCTCAACATCGTCCTTAACGCTGGCACTGATTTACTAGTCGGTGGCGACCTTTCAATTGCCACCGACATCAGCAATTTAACAGCTGGAGCTAATATCGATGTTTTCACAGGCAGAAATCTTACTGTCGGCGGATCACTGGCATTGCAAACATCGACAACAGCTCAATCAGGAACCGGAGCTAACATCGAGGTTCTCGTTGGCGGCGACTTGATCGCCGGGGACTTGTTCCTTGGCGTGGAGATGGCGGTGCAGGCTCCACAGGAGAGCGGCGAAAATTTGACGCTCTCGGTGGGCCAGGATCTAATTGCTCACAACACCGCCAACACCGGGGGGATCGACCTCGAGATAATTACTCCGGTTCGGCAAACTGTTAACTCCGGCGCGAACCTTTTTTTGAATGTCGGAAACAATCTGACTACGGACGCGGCCGGCGATACCACGCTGTTTATTAACAACAACATCAATCACGTGGTGAATGGGGCGAATATTCTCGCTGCAATCGGAGGAAACCTGAACACCAACAATCTGACACTTCAACTTCTGAACAATGGAGGAGAGATCGGCACCGGAGGCATCGTTAGCCTGGCCGTATCTGGCAACATAACCAGTCGCGGCGCGGCGATCTTCGACATTCAAAACGGCGGCGGAACAATGGATCAAAACACGGCCATAGCCGTCGCAGCAACGAACCTTAGCGCGAATTCGTTATCGGCTCAGATCGATAACAGAGAAGGCGGTGTTATCGGTGGTACAGGCGTTATCGAAATGGATATTGCCGGCAATGCAAATATCGCCAACGACGCGACAATTGCCTTCTACGGCAGCAATGGGGCCGCAGCCAGCGCGATTTTGATTAACGGCGGTAACTACAACGTCGGCGGCACCTTTCTCAATTACATCGACGGCAATGGAGCAATCACCTTCAATAATGCCAGCGCTCACGCGGATATACTGAAGGCCGGAGTATTTGGGGCAAACGGTGTGCTCAATATCGGCGGCGGCACGCTCTCGGCTGATACGACGTTGAAACTTTACGCGCCGGGCAGTAACGGCCAGCTCAACTTCGTTTCTAACGTTACTCTTGGTGGGAACTCCTCAAAGATTCTCGCAGCGAATTCAATTACGATTTTTGACAATGTGGTAGTTACTGTGGGCGGTGAACTCGCTGCTTCCGTCTATACGAATAACGCCAATTACTCAGAAGAGTGGGGAGGTAATGGTTCCACTACTGGCACGTTCGCAGGTGCAGGTGCGAAGCGACCACGGCCTCTTTCGGAAGCCCCGCCGTTTGATGCTTCGCCGCCACGTAATCCCACTAATGGAAAAAGGATGAACAACGTGATCAATATTAACAACAGCGGACAGTTGCTTTCTCTGCTCGACGGTGCTGTTCTCGGCCCTGATGGAAGAGTTCGAGTTCCCAATCACCATCGTGGCAATGCCAGCACCGATCGTCTCAACGTCAATCGCATGATAAAAGCAGACCGCGACACCGCGGATGTTCGGCGCATGCGCGATCGCGGAGTGATCAATAATCGTCCTGGTTCGGGCACGCGAGCCTTCTAATTATAGGCAACTGGTATTTTCAACCTGTTCATTAATATGGCTGAGAAAATTAACGGCATCATGGGCGAACTCCACAGCAAGTGGTCGCTCTCGTGAGACCTCGCCTTGACCGTCAACTGTGCGGGTTCGTCACGATGTTGTGCGTGATCGTTTTTGCGTCGGCAAATGAGGGCTGGGCGCAGACTGCGAACCAGGCGCAATTAACACGTGAACAGGCTCCTTCAGCCTTTCCTGGCACTATCCCTCCGACCGGTGCGGAAGGCGGCAACGTCGCCGCCGCGCCGGGCGACGCCGATCTCGGTGAACAGCAAATCCTCAAGCGTGTGCCGGAGTATCAACCGTTCACGATTTCTGCTGGTGCGCCTTTTTACTGGACCTCAAATGTTGCCCTTACGCGAAGCGGGGAAGAGAGCGACTTCGTCGTTGCGCCGGCAGTGGCGGCGTTTTATGAGCCGCGAATTACCAGCACGTTGTACGGGCTCATCGACGTCCGGGAGCAGCTGTTTTATTACGATCAATTCGACAACTTTAATTTTGGAAGCTTTGATTTTGAAATCGGCTTGAGATATCTCGTGCCGCAGTGGCACAACCTGCTTTTGCGGCTGGAGTACGACTACAATCGGTTAACCGAGAAAAACAGCTTCGCAGCATTCTTTCAAAACCACGCCTTCATCATTGACGCGTCGGTTCCATTTCAGTTTGGTCGCGCGCAAACACTCACGTTGGGCGTCGATTTAAATATCAGCGCTGCGGCCGACGAATCGCATCAGGCGCCAAACATCAACGCGATCTCAGCCCAGCGAAGCGATTACGCAGCCTATGTGGGGTATTCGGCGGTTCTGACCCGTTCCTTCTTCATCAACGCCGTGGGTACGCTCGTGGTGCGCCAGTATTATGAAGGCGATCGCGATGACATCAGCGAGATTCTTGCGCTTACCGCAAACTATCGGGTAAACAAATATCTTACGGTGAGCGCGGTGAGTACGTTGGCCGCGAGCCAATCGAACCAAAGCGTTTTTGATTACCAGGTGGCCAATCTCGGGGGCGCGGTGGCCCTCCAGGTGAAATTCTAGATTCCTTAATCGCTGTCCCGACAAGTCCAAAAGCACCTACGGAATAACCAGGGTCTGACCCACCGTGAGTTTTTTGGGATCGTGAATGCTCTTTCTGTTTGCGTTCAGAATCTCTTTCCAGTGCTTGGGCGACTTATAAAACTTTCGCGAAATTGAGAAGAGCGTATCCCCTGATTGCACTACGTAGCTTCGGTCTCCCTTCCGGGACATGGCTTTTTTTGAACTGGTGTCGCCTTCCTGCGGCGATTTGTCGGTAACGATTCGCGCCGGTGCGGCGCGGACTTCAAGTTCCTTGTGTAAATTAAGGTTTTCGTTTCGCAAGCGGGCTGCCTCCGCTCGAGTAATAACGGAATCACCAGACAATACCGTCAGTGCGGCAATTTCATCATGTTTTATTGAATTTTTGACGTCGGCGGCATGAGCGCCGGTCGGACTTAACGCAAGATAACGTTTGAAATGGTGCAGCGCGCTCACGGGATCGTTCAGCTTGTCGTCATAAAGAAGAGCCAACTTGTAATGAACCTCGGCGCAACGCGGGGTGTCATCGAGCGCCGCCTCATACAAGTTGATCGCTCGCGGAAAATCTCCCTGCGCCGATTTCGTGTCTCCGTCCTGCATCAGCTGCGCCGAGCGCGAAGGGCCCATGCGATCGCACCCAGCCAGGGCAAAGATGAAAACTATCGTCAACCAAACACAGGCCGGTCCCCTCCTCCCTGACAATGAATAAATCGGGCACGGAGGCAAAATCTTGTCAGTGCACAACATTGTCGCCAATTTGCTTACTTGTGACCCGACGCGCACTTCAAATCTTTTTCTTCAGCGGCACATTAATTTTGGTTGTCCATCTGCATGGAGCTCTTTCCATCGGAGCAACCTACTCGCTGAGTTTTGTCGATATTGATGGAAACAAACATTCTACACTCGACGGACATGTGACTGTCGTCGTGCTAACCACGGCTGCCGACAGGGAAAAAGCGCGTACCGTGGGGGACCGTGTCCCGGAACATTGCCTGGGCAACCCGGATTACAGGATGATCACGGTTCTGCGTTTTGCCAGAAGACATACTATGGTGGGGCGAAGGATCGCGACCACCTTCATCAGGCACCGAGTCAACGAAGAGGCAAAACGGCTTCAGGCCCGATATGAAGGAAAGAAGATTGCGCGTGATGCGCGGAAAGATATTTTCGTTGCGACCGATTTCGACGGATCAATGTCATCCCAGCTTGGCGAGCCGGAGGGAACAACTGATTTCTGGGTTTTCGTGTTCGGACGACATGGCGAATTGATAGCTCAATGGCATGGAGTCCCGAGTGCCGAACAATTGGCGACTGCCCTGAAATAGTCCGACAAGCAACAGGACGGCTTGAACTCCTGATCTTGCCGAACACTTCTCTTAATATTTCGGCACGTTGGGGTCGATTTGGTCCGACCACGCATCGATTCCACCTTCAAGATTGTAAACATTGGGTACGCCTCGCTGCTGCAGGAGTCGCACAGCCTGCGCACTTCGCGTTCCACTGTGGCAATGAACTACGATTGGGCGCTCGCCAGTTAGCTCGTCTAATCGTTCGGTAATTTCTCCCAAAGGAATTAATTTCGCGCCATCAATCCGGGCAATTTCGTATTCGAACGGTTCGCGCACATCGATTAATTCGAATCGTTCTCCTACATCCATCCACCGCTTGAGTTCGTGCGGGGACATCCCGGGTATCGTTTCCTCGTCGCGCACTCTGCAAAACTGTTCGTAGTCGATGGGGGAGAAGATCGTTGGATTGTCGCCACAAACTGGACATTGCAGATCGCGCCGCAGATTGAGTTCGCGAAATTTCACCTTAAGCGCATCGAAATGGAGAAGACGCCCAATGAGTGGCTCTCCGATGCCTAAAATTAGTTTCAACGCCTCAATCGCCTGCAGCATGCCGATAATGCCCGGCAAAACGCCGAGCACACCGGCTTGCGCGCAGTTTGGAACAGACTCCGGCGGAGGTGGCTCGGGAAAAAGGCAGCGATAGCATGGGCCGCCCAGGTGAGGGGCGAACACTGTTGTTTGTCCTTCAAAGCGGAATACTGAGCCGTACACATTTGGCTTGCGGGCAAAAACACAGACATCATTAGACAGATATCGCGTCGGAAAATTATCCGACCCATCAACGACCACGTCGTACGTCGTCACAAGTTGAGACGCGTTTTCGCTGGAGAAACGGCACTTGTGCAATTCGATCTCGATTTGTGGATTGATGTCGTGCAAACGATCCCTTGCCGACTCCAATTTGCCGCGACCAATATCCTTTGTTCCGTGAAGAATTTGTCGCTGAAGATTGGAAAGATCGACGTTGTCGAAATCGACGATGCCGATGGTCCCAACGCCGGCAGCTGCCAGATAAAGCGCCGCTGGGGATCCGAGTCCTCCGGCGCCGATGCACAAGACGCGGGCAGCTTTAAGTCGATTCTGCCCCTCGGATGTAACCTCAGGCATGATGAGATGACGCGAGTAGCGTTGCAGCTCTTCAACATCCAATCGCATGGCGTTGCTGCGCTCGTCATCAATGATGCTCCGATTCATGACGGCGGTACTTTAGCACAAAGGCTTGGAGTCATCTCTGTTGAGGAAGCTGCTAGCTTTCCCTACAACTTACTCTCTGACCGTTACAGGCGTACCTACCGGAGCGTTTTCGAAAAACCTTATCGCCATGTGTCCTGGCAGGCGAATGCAACCGTGTGAGGCCGCAAATGGCGGAACGTAGCCCTGATGCATCGCGTAGCCGCCTCGGAAAAACATTGCAAACGGCATCCGTGCGCCGTCAAAATGCGTGCCGGGTGGTTGACGATCCTTTCGCGCATCAATGTTTGACGTCACTACGTTGCCGTAGTCATCGATATAATCGCCAAACACTGTTGAGACATGGTCGGCGTCCTTTGAAAGGACCGTGTAGTGGCCGGGCGGCGTGGAAAACCCAGGTTTGCCCGTGGAAACAGTCGTTTCGCCGATTAGAACTTTGCCCTTGTAAAAGTATGCCTTCTGTTCGCCGATATGAACAACGATCCTGGCAGGCCCGGAAGCGCCTTCGTCGTTCCACCAACCCACCTCAGTGGCGCGAGGGAAGGGACCCTCTGGCAACGTTTCGCAACCGCAAACGATCAGAACAGTCAGGCATGCGCCTGCGATACGGGGGAAACAACCGGGGTTCATGAAGGCGGATATTTATCGCGTTTAGTTAGGCCGCTTCAACATAAATTATGCGTCACGACTGGGCACGATCTGGAACTCGATTTGGATGGCAATTGGGAGCCTGGCTGTGGTAGAGACTTATTTTCATTCTTCCGCTGGTCATCGCGATTGACGCCACTCCACGGTATCAATACGTTGAGCGCGCGTGCATCCGGAACTGGAACAACTTCTTATCCTTCAAGATCGACAGCAAAAGATCAGACAAATTCAGGCCGAGATCGAGACCGTACCGCTGCGGCGAAAGAGTCTTGAAGCGCAGTTGGCAGCAAGTGCGAGTGCGGTTGATGCCTTGAAACAAAAAGCGCGCCAGGTCGAAGTCGACCGAAAGAAGCTTGAGCTAGACGTGGGGACGCGCACAGAGACGATCTCGCGTCTCAAGACCCAGCAGTATCAGACGCGCAAGAACGATGAATTTCAGGCGCTCGGACACGAAATCGATCGGTACGAGAATGAAATCCGCAAAATCGAGGATGAGGAACTCGAGCTGATGGTGCAGGGCGACAAGGTCAAGGTTGATCTTGCTGAAGAAGAAAAGAAGGCAGCCGGCGTCAGGGAATCCATCGGACGCCAAACAGCCGATCTGGATGAAAAATCGGGGGCTTTGCAGTCGCGATTGGAAGAATTGACGAAAGAGCGCGCGGAGCTAGCGGGAAAGATCGATGAGGATTTGCTTGGACTTTTTGAGCGTCTTTTCAAAAGCAAAGGCGACGCCGCCATCGTCGCGATCGAGCACGGAGTCTGCACCGGTTGCCATATGAAAGTGACGAGCGCAACTGCGGCACAGGCCAGAGCTGGGAAAGAGATCGTGAGCTGCGAAAATTGCGGGCGGATTTTGTACGAAGCGCTGTAGCCGCTTCGCTCTGCGAAGTGCGTCTCCCATGTGAATGGGTGGCACGGGTCGCGCCGCCCTAGAGGTCGCGGCTACAATTTGTTAGTCACACATTGAACCGGAACAAAATCACATCGCCGTCGCGTACAACGTAGTCTTTCCCTTCCAGTCGAACTTTTCCTGCTTCACGGGCTTTCGCCAGCGAACCGGCAGCGATCAGGTCATCATATGAAATTGTCTCTGCCGCGATAAAGCCGCGCTCGAAATCGGAATGGATGATTCCGGCAGCAGTTGCTGCTTTGT
>JBKPLD010000129.1:0-10849 GCA_046731415.1 Verrucomicrobiota bacterium | reverse complement strand
GATTAGTCAGGGCAACCTTTGTCCGAAAGGCGCCGCGTCCCATCAATTGCTTACGCATTCACGGCGCGAAACGAAAGTGAAGTATCGGGCGCCGCGCGCGAAGGAATGGAGCGAAATGTCGCTTGATCGCGCCATGGACCTGGTGGCTGAACGAGTTTGGGAATCGCGCAAGCGCACGTTTGTCAGGGAAGTGGAAGGATCACTCATTAATCACACGACCGCGATTTGTCATCTCGGCGGCGCGACCCTCGATAACGAAGAAAATTATCTCATCAAGAAACTGTTTACCGGAGGCCTGGGCATGGTCTGTGTGTCCAACCAGGCCCGGATATGACATAGCAGCACGGTGCCCGGTCTGGGCACCTCCTTTGGCCGGGGCGGAGCTACGACTGCGCAACAAGATCTGGCCAATGCCGATTGCATCTTGATCCAAGGCTCGTCGATGGCCGAAGCGCATCCGGTCGGTTTTCGCTGGGTGATGAAAGCGAAGGAACACGGCGCGACCATCATTCATGTGGATCCAAGATTCTCACGCACGAGCGCCCTCGCTGACGTTTGGGTGCCGATCCGCGCCGGTACCGACATTGTTTTTCTCGGTGGGCTCATCAGGCATCTGATCGAGCACGATCTTTTCTTCCGCGAGTACGTCGTACACTACACAAATGCTTCCTGCATTTTGTCCGAGGAGTATCGCGATCCAGAAGATAACGGCGACGGGTATTTCTCGGGCTGGAATCAGGACAAACGCGCATACGAAGGCGATAGTTGGATTTACAAAGGCGGTGACCTTAGCCGGCCTGAGCGCGATCTTACGTTGCAAGATCCGCAATGCGTTTTTCAAAAATTAAAACGACATTTCTCTCGCTACACGCCGGAGATGGTGGACAAAATCTGCGGCATTCCTCCCGATCTTTTTCACAAGGTAGCGCACACGCTCGCTGCCGCATCTGGCCCGCAGCGCACGGCTGCCGTCTGTTACGCGGTTGGCTGGACACAGCATTCCAAAGGCGTGCAGATCATTCGTGCGGCGGCGATTTTGCAGTTGCTGCTTGGAAATATCGGTCGGCCCGGCGGCGGAATTCTCGCTTTACGCGGTCATGCCTCAATCCAGGGCTCGACTGATATTCCGACCCTTTACGATATTCTGCCCGGCTATCTCACAATGCCGCATAAAGGCGATGAGACGCTTCAGCAGTATCTCGACAATTACACCAAGAAGACAGGCCTCTGGTCGAACTACCCGAAGTACATGGTGAGCACGCTCAAAGCGTATTACGGGAAGCACGCGACCTCAGAAAACGATTTCGGTTATTCCTGGCTTCCCAAACTGACCGGCAACCATTCGTTCTTCGAATATCTCTACGACATGCTCGACGGAAAAATGGAAGGTATGTTTTTGATGGGCCAGAACCCGGCTGTTGGCGCCCCGAATGCCCGGCTGCAGAGGAAAGCGCTATCGAAACTAAACTGGTTAGTCGCCCGCGAGATGGTTGAAACAGAATCCGTAAATTTCTGGCACGAATCACCCGAGGTGGAACGTGGCGAGTTGAAGGCAGAGGAGATCGATACGGAGGTTTTCTTTTTCCCTGCCGCCGGTCACGCCGAGAAGGAAGGGGCTTTTACAAACACACAACGGCTTTTGCAATGGCGCGAAAAAGCGGTCGACCCGCCAGGCGACGCGCGTTCCGATGCCTGGTTTATGCATCAACTCGCTCTGCGCCTGATCGCCAAAGCAAAACAATCAAATGACCCGGTCGACGAGCCATTACGCGCGCTGGATTGGTGGTATCCGGAAGATGAGCTCGGCGATCCAAAAATGGAAGCTGTGCTGGCAGAAATCAACGGTTGGTACACCGAACCTGCAGCCGCGGGCGCTGACCGCGGCGGCAATGATGGAGTGGTGTTCGGCGTCGATCGCGACGGTCAACCGCATCACGGTCCGCAGGTAAATGGTTTCGCTGAATTGAAAGCTGACGGGTCCACTGCATCCGGCGCCTGGATTTACTCCGGTGTGTTTGGTCGCGATGGCATGAACAAGGCGAACTCACGGAAGTCACGAGATTACCTCGGTCACGGCTGGGGTTTCAGTTGGCCCAGCGATCGTCGGATCATTTATAATCGCGCCAGCGCGCGGCCGGACGGACATCCCTGGAGCGAACGGAAGAAATTAGTGTGGTGGGACTCCGAAAAATGGACCGGCATCGATGTTGCCGGATTTGTGCAAGGTAAACCACCCGACTACGAACCCGAGGTAGGCGCCGAAGGTCTTGATGCGATCCCCGGTGACGCGCCATTCGTCCTGCACGAGGACGGCTTGGGTTGGATTTACGTGCCCAAGGGTTTGAAGGACGGACCGTTTCCCACGCATTACGAGCCGCTGGAGTCTCCCATGCCAAACGAACTCTATTCGCGCGAAACTAATCCCCCGGAACACTGGTTTCCGCGCCGTGAGAATCAATTCGCGCCGCCGGGCGATTCGAGATTTCCATTCGTGCTGACCACCTATCGCCTGACCGAACATCATACAGCCGGCGGCATGTCACGTTTTCTGAGTCATCTCGCGGAATTGCAGCCGGAGATGTTCGCCGAAATGTCGCCCCAGCTTGCACGCGAGCTCAAGGTCACCAACGGCGATCATATTTGCATTGTCACCTTACGCGCAGCCATTGAAGCGCGGGCGCTTGTCAGTCGCCGTATTCGGCCGCTACAGCTCAATGGGAAAACCGTGCACCAGATTGCATTGCCGTATCATTACGGGACGGCTGGCCTCGTGCGCGGCGGCGCTGCAAATGATCTGCTCACGATTTCCGGCGAGCCGAACGTCACGATCATGGAAGCCAAAGCCTGCACTTGCAATATTGTCCCGGGCAGATTGCCGCGTGGCCGCGCGTTCGTCGAATTCCTCAACAAATACGCCGCGCAGGACGGAGTTCATCCCGAAGAACCGCAGCCTGGAGCACGCAGAAGCGGCGTGGGTCACGCGCACGAAGGCAAAACATGAGCGTAAGAATGGTAGGGACGGACCGCCGGGCCGTCCGAAATGTCGACGCGAAAAGGGCGGCGCCCCCGGCGGTCGCGTCCTACCAACCGCAATGATCGGCGAAGGCACGCACAGCACGAATCAACGCCGGCACAATTATGTGCAGGAAAACGTCGAAGTCGGTTTCTTCACCGATCCGACTGTGTGTATCGGCTGCAAAGCATGCGAGGTCGCGTGCAAAGAATGGAATGAAGTCCCTGACGACGGCTTTATCTGGTCGGGAAATTCCTACGACAATACCGGCCATCTTGGCGCCTCCACCTGGCGGCATGTTTTGTTTCTGGAACAGGATCAACAAAAAGGGAATCAGATCGTTAGTTCTCACTCGTTAGGCAATGGCGATGGAGACGATCCGTTCCGCTGGGTTTTTCTTTCAGATGTTTGCAAGCATTGCGAGGAGGCCGGCTGCCTCGAAGCGTGTCCCACCGGCTCGATTGTGCGGACGGAAGTCGGCTCTGTCCTCGTGCAAAACGATGTGTGTAACGGCTGCGGATATTGCATCGTCTCCTGTCCATTCGGCGTGATCGATCGCCGGCCGGAACCGCTGCCCAACGCCGGTGGCGCCTTTAAGTGCACGTTTTGCTACGACCGACAAAAGAGCGGCCTCGTCCCAGCCTGCGCAAAAGTTTGTCCGACCGAATCGATCGTCTTTGGAAGGCTCGATGACTTGCGCGCGCGCGCGACGGAACGTGTGCAAGAGCTGCGCCGGCATGGTTATGACGACGCGCAACTTTACGATCCGACCGAAACATCCGTCCGCGGCATTCATGCGTTCTTCCTGATTCTTGGGGAACCGGAGGCGTACGGACTTCCACCGAAACCCCAGGTGCCGACAATCTATTTGAAGTCCGCGTGGACATCAGCGATTGCGACCGCGATCGGCACGCTCATCATTACGTTTTGCGCATTCGCTCTTTTATGACGTGGACAATTCAAAAGGCTGCAGCCGGGGGCGCTGACCCCCGGCCGCACAGTACAATTTCAAATTCACTGCCGCACGGTCAGCGCCCGTGGCTACAGCTGTATGACTAACGAACGACGTCTCGAAGAATTGCGCGAACAGGCCTGGGAGAAGGGAGCCGTCTCCGACCGTGGCGTAGATGTCGCCGGCGGACCAATCCCACCCAAGCCAGGCTACTATGGCGAACCAGTCGTTAGGCCGCCAGTGTGGACCTGGGAAATTCCGTTATACCTTTTCGTGGGCGGACTTTCCGGAATGGCGGCACTCATCGCGTTGCTCGGACTAATTTTTCACTACAGCGAGGTTTCACACACAGCCATGTGGCTCACTGCGATCGGAGCGATTCTCTCCCCGATTTTGCTAATTATGGATCTCGGCCGGCCGCGTTTGTTTCTGAACATGCTGCGCGTTTTTAAGTATCAGTCGCCAATGTCCGTCGGAGCGTGGATTCTGTTTGTTTTTGGCGGCTGCGCCGTTTCCGGTTTAATCGCGCTGGAACTTCACGCACAGCAAATCTTCACCGGCGGCTTCGACCGATTTCTCGAGGTCATGATGTTTCTACTAGTTCTTGGCTCGGCGTTTTGGGGAATATTCCTGGCGACCTACACGGGCGTTTTGCTAGGCGCAACTGCGATCCCCGCGTGGTTTTTACATCGCACGCTTTTGCCGATTCATTTCGGCGTTGCAGGATTGGGATCGGCCGCCGCGTTGTTGGAGTTGCTTGGTCATAGGATTGCGCCGCTTGGTGCGCTTGGGTTTCTCGCCGCGGGTACTGAAACGATATTATGGGTCTGGCTTGAGGTCGACAAACACGGCAAAGCCGATCGCGCGCTGCGCCAATCCCACTCCGGTTGGCTCATCCGGAGCGGTGAAATATTAAGCGGACCGCTAGCGATAATTTTGCGCCTAGCGAATCTCATTCCGTTGGCCGCAATTTCATTTTTGCTTGGCGCGCTGATCAGCCGCTTCGGTTGGATTTGGGCTGGAAAAGTTTGCGCGCGCGATCCTGAAGCCGTGTTCGCGTCGCAGCGCTGAGCTTCCTCATCCGCGGTCATCCCGAGCAAAGCGAGGGACCTCTCATCAAGATGCACGATTGCGCTAACCATGCGGAACGTTGCTCGAACGTCAGTGCATTTTATTGTGAGGTTCCTCGCTCCGCTCGGAATGACAATTGAATGGGCATTATCGAAAATGCATCTCTCAGCATAAGGCGCCCGTTCGGCCCCGCACAGCCAGGATGGCGGTGCTACTCCAGAATCACGCGCTCGATGTGCGAATAGATATTGAACGAGGGCGGACGTAGAAATCCGATCAGTGTTTGATTGCTTTCCCGCGCAAAATCGACAGCCAGCGTCGAAGGCGCTGATACTGCGGCGACAATGGCGATACCAGCAGCGACCGCTTTCTGTACGATTTCGAATGAAGCGCGGCCGCTCACAAGAAGTACGTGCCGATCCAATGGCAGCAATCCATCGAGAAACGCGCGTCCGATTGCCTTATCCACCGCGTTGTGGCGACCGATGTCTTCGCGAACGATTTTCAGTTCACCGCTGGAATCAAAAATTCCCGCGGCGTGAATTCCGCCTGTGCGCGAAAAATCGCTCTGGGTCTTTCGCAATTTTTCCGGAAGCGAGAGCAGCGTTTCAATATCGATTCGAAGGTCGGTCGATTCGATCGCGGGAAAATTTTGCCGAATCTCTTCGATGCTCGTTTTGCCGCACAGTCCGCAGCTGCTTGAGATCCTCCCGAAACGTTGTGCGGAGTTAAGCTTTGGCTTCACGCCTTCGGCGAGATCGACGATCACTTTATTATCGCCCTCTCGCGAAATTCCCGCGATCGCGCTTCGGTCGCGCACGATCGCTTCGGAAACGAGAAAACCCACAGCGAGCTCATCGTCCTGACCCGGCGTGCGCATCGTCGTGGCCAAAGGTTTACCGCTAATTTGAATCTGGAGAGGCTCTTCGATCGTGAGGTCGTCCCGCAAGTACTCAAGCGAACCATCCTTCTTTCGCCGGATGATTCTTCCCGGACCGATGCTCGGCACTTCTTTCATCAGTAAGGATTTCAGATATTGTTGCAGCCGGTGGAAATCTGTCATCTTTACATCTCGCGCGGCCATAATTTTTTCGGACATCACGGCCGCGATCCGGACAACTATCCGCTGATCGAAGTGGAATCGATTGAGTGCGTGGCCGGGCACGGCATTCGGCACGACCGATTTTTCGATTACCGGGACGATTACAAGGGACAGATCACATTTTTCTCATTGGAAGTATTCAATGATCTATGCGCGACGCTGCACCTAGAGAACCGCGATCCGGCACTGACGCGCCGAAACGTGTTAACTCGCGATGTGGACTTGAATGGGCTAATCGGGCAGGAGTTCGAAGTGCAAGGTGTACGTTTTCGAGGTACCGAGAATTGCCGGCCTTGTTACTGGATGGATCAAGCGCTCCGGCCCGGTGCCGAACACTTTCTGAAAGGTCGCGGCGGATTGCGGGCGCGGATACTGGCCAGCGGTGTCGTCGTTTCGACGGCGCGGTTGTTACAAAAAGCCGGATGACTTTGAGCGCGGTGTTGCTGGCGGGCGGAGAATCAACACGGATGGGCAGCGACAAAGCGACGCTGGAATGGCGCGGCCTGCCGTTATGGGTCCACCAACTCGAGAAATTGCGCGCGGTCACGTCGAATATTTTTATTTCCACGCGATTCGCGGTGCCATGGCGACCGGCGGACGTTAAGCTCGTGATCGACGAATTCCCGTCGCGCGGTCCGCTCAGCGGATTAACAGCTTCGCTCGCGATCATAGAGACAGATTGTCTTCTCGCGCTCGCCGTGGACATGCCATTCATAACAGTGTCGAACTTGAAGGAAGTGTGTGATTGCGTCACACCGGGCCTGGGCGCAGTGCCTGTTGTCAACGGGAGATTGGAACCATTGGCGGCAGTTTATCCAAAACGTGCCGCGTCGATTTTCGCCGAAGCCCTTCACGGAACCGATTATTCCCTCCAGCGACTCGTTCGGCGGTTGACGAGCTTGGAGTTGGTCCGGGAAATACCAATGCCTGATGATGCCGGTCGCGTTTACCGGAGCATTAATTGTCCGGCCGACCTCCGCCCTTAATGGGGCGGGCGGCGTCCTTGCCTAACACTTCATAATCAATCGATTTGAACTTGTAATTGTTCGACATCTCGGCCGAACACGCCGTCAGTCCAACAATCAGGTCCATCTCAGCGCGGAGACTAATGCTCTGGCCGGCGCGCGAACGCGGGGGCAAGATTGAGAGCCGGCCGCCATCACCCACCTCCACATTCATGAAAATATTGAATGTCGTCGGAATCTGATCGGGTGTAACCCCGTAACGACGCAGATTGGTCGAGAGGTTTTCGAAGCAACTTCGGTGATAGCGCTGATCTTTGTAGATGATCTGGAAAGTCTCCGCACTGCAGGGCGTAAGCAAAAAATCATGCCGTCCGACTTCATCCTCGGTGATAGTGAACATGGGCCGGCTGCGGTTCGAGTAGAGGACGTGATTGGTCGTTACGTAAATCGTGTTCGCATAATCAATCGTTCGTCCCGACGACAGCCATTCGTTGATGTCGTTCCGGTTGAATGCAGTCAAATCGGCAACCTGTTCGCCTTCGCGATCGATCACACGTAGCACGTCACCTTGATTGAGTTCGAAAGCAGTGCCGGATTTAGGGGCCAATGTCTGGATCGCCATTCAGTGCGCAAACGGACAGCGGCTGCTCTTTGCCGACGCACTGCCTGAAACCTTGAACGGTGGACTCCAGTCTGCGTCCACCGCGCGGCCTGAATATTGGCGCGCCTCCGATTGCTCGCCGAAATCGCTCAACATGGGATTGGTAGAGCCTTGCAGAGCGATGTCCCGGCGCCGAATCGTCTGCTGCATTTTCGTCCAATTTCCCGCCTGCCGAAGCCGCTCGAACTGTTCGTGCGGGTTGAAAACGAGCGTTGGCCACGGAAACCCGCGAGCACGCCGCGAGCTGCGGCCATGTAAACCGACAACATACAATGGTTCGAAAGCGAAACTGAAAGCAAAGCGCGCATCGGCCGTGTCGGAGGAAACCTTTGCATTCCAGGCATGTCGGACCAAGTCGATCTCATGGAGTTGTTGCAATGCCAACCAAAGAAGCTCCTCAAATTGTTTCTCGGCGAGAGCGCGCGGTTCGCGAAACATCGCGACGAAGGTAGCAAAAGCGTTCGTTCGTCGCACGTCGGAAAAGATAAACGCCTCCAGATCGCGCGCGAGCTCGGTCGCGCACTCCTTTGCTCCTAACTCTCGATACACACGCAGAATCTGGGAGCCGGAATTCAAAGCGGCTTTTGCTCCCAAACAGGGGAACGCAGGATCGGCGACGAACGCCGTAAAGCTCGCCTTCATTTCCTCGTCGGCACAGGGAGATTCGGCGCGGTCAATTGTCCACAACATAGCGCAAAGGGAAACGCCTTTGCCGAGCACACCGGACGGAAGTTTTTGAAATCGCCGTTAAAAACCAGGACGCTTTGCGTGGTGGGACGCGATACTGATAGGCATGGTGAGACAGTTGAATTGCGCCTACGTGCTGCCGATTCGGCGAACCCACTTCAATCCGGGTGATGCAGCCAGTTTACGGCGGTACCTGGAAATATTGAAAGAAGCCGGTTGTGAGGTGATCGTCGCCGACGGTTCGGAGCGGGAGGTTTTCGATCAATACGCCGGCATTCTTGGCACAGTTTGCCGGCACGTGCCAGTAGACCGGCGGTTCGGTTATATCAATGACAAGGTCAATGGGATCTATACGGGCATCGAGCTGGCATCATTCGATCGAATTATCCTGGCCGATGACGACATTCGTTACAGCGGGGCGAACATCCGCACGATCATGCGATTACTCCATCACAACGACGTCGTTAGGCCGCAGAACTTCCTCAATCCGCTCCCTTGGTGGGCGAAAATGGAAGCGGCACGAATGTTAATCAATCGCGCACTTCTGCCCGCTGCTGATTACCCGGGCACATGCGCTTTGCGCCGGGGGCGAATGCTTGCGGCGGGTCGCTACGACGGCGATGTACTTTTCGATAATGAGGAAATCATCCGGCATCTCGCGCAAGCTGGATGCGCTGTGACCTACGCGAACGATTTATTTGTGCGAAAATGTCCGCCCACATTTCGGAAGTGGACTGAGCAACGGCCACGACAAGCCTATGAAGATTTCGGGATGCACCTAAAAACCACGCTGTTTTTCGCGTTACTGCCATTGTCCTTCCTCATCGGCATTCTGTTCGGCATCGCTGGGCTGATGGTCTTTTTCCTCACGCTGTCATTCCTCGCAACTTTGCTCGCCGCTCGCGGCCGAGCCCGTGGAAAAGCACGCCAATTTTTTCCGGCGCACTGCTGTTTTTTCGCGGCCTTGTGGATGTTCGAACGGATGCTCAGCACTTATTGGGCGCTCTACTGGTATCTTACCTGCGGAGGTTATCCGTTCGGCGGCCGCGTCCTTTCCCGAGGAATCGGACGGGCTTGGCGGAGCGGCGGGCGGGCGGCGGCCGCGCAACTTCGCTTGTCGCCGAAATCGTGAGCACGCGCGATTCGTTCGCACCCCTCGGCGATATTTCATCGGAGGATTTCCGGCGCCAGCTTCACGAGTTGGCAGATTGGATCGCCGATTACCGAGCGACCATCGGCGACCGGACTGTCGCACCGAAGACCGAACCGGGCGCCATCATCCGCGCCTTACCAAGTCATCCGCCAGAACATCCGGAGCCCTTTGCGAACATCTGGAACGACTTCGAGGAAATCGTTCTGCCGGGCATCGTGCATTGGGGTCATCCTCAATTCATGGGCTACTTCGGTTCTACCACGACGGGGCCCGGCATTCTGGCAGAAATGATGGCGGCAGCATTGAATGTGAACGCGATGACGTGGCGAACCTCGCCGGCGGCGACCGAACTCGAGACCGTAGTTTTACGCTGGCTGCGTGAATGGCTTGCATTGCCGGAAACTTTCGAAGGAGTGGTTTACGACACTGCCTCCATTTCGACGCTGCACGCTCTCGCCGCGGCCCGCGAACAAGCCGCCGACGTCGTTCGCGAGTCCGGACTAACCGGGCGGGACCTCCCCGTTTTTCGCCTTTACACTTCTGATCAAGCCCACACTTCAGTTGAAAAAGCCGCGATCGCCCTCGGTCTCGGCGAACAAAACGTCCGGCGCGTGCCAACCGACTCCGCCTTTCGAATGGAAATGACTGCTCTCAAGCAGTTCGTCGAAGAGGACCTCCATCGCGGTTTTAAACCGCTTGCGGTCGTTGCGATGGTCGGGACCACTTCGTCAGCGAGCGTCGATCCAATCCAAGCCATCGGGCGATTTTGCCGCGAGCATGGAATATGGGTCCACATAGATGCGGCTTACGGAGGCGGCCTGGCGCTTCTTCCGGAAGCGGCTGCGATCAGGGAGGGTTGGGCCGATGCCGACTCGTTCGTCATTAATCCACACAAGATGCTTTTCGTGCCGTTCGATTTCAGTGTACTCTACGTCCGAGAAATCGCGCGACTTCGCCGCGTGTTCGCGCTCATCCCCGATTATTTAGGCGGCGACTCAGCGCGGGCGGACATCGATTACATGGATTACGGAGTCCAACTCGGCCGGCGTTTTCGAGCGATCAAAGCGTGGTTGGTGTGGCGAAGCTTTGGGCGGGAAGGAATGGCCGCGCGCATTCGCGAACATTTGCGCCTGGCCAGGCTTTTCGCACAATGGCTGGATAAGGACGGGCGTTTCGAAATTCTGGCGCCGGTGACGATGGGAGTTGTTTGCTTCCGCCCGGTCGGTTACTCGGAGGAAGCCTGCG